>NZ_JBLNKV010000006.1:0-385039 GCF_048158585.1 Flavobacterium galactosi | reverse complement strand
AGCTACAACCGCAAGAGCTGCAGAATCAACTTTGACTACTAATTTGGCTGCAGAAGCCACAAGAGCAGGATTAGCTGAAACAGCCAATGCAACTGCAATATCTACAGAAGCTACAACAGCAAGAGCTGCAGAATCAACTTTGACTACTAATTTGGCTGCAGAAGCCACAAGAGCAGGATTAGCTGAAACAGCCAATGCAACTGCAATCTCTGCAGAAACTACAAGAGCTACAGCAGCAGAAGCAACAAAAGAAGCTTTAGTTAATAAAAGTACTGATGTCAGTACAGATGGTACTTCAGACACCAAATATCCAAGTGTTAAATCTGTTAAAACGTATGTTGATGTAAGTGCTACAACAGCTTCATCTGCTTTAGCAACAGAAACCGCAAATCGTATAGCAGCTGATAATTTAAAAGCAAATCTATCATCGCCAACATTTACAGGAACAGTATCAGGTATCGATAAAACAATGGTTGGATTAAGTAATGTTAATAATACATCAGATGCAAATAAACCTGTATCGACAGCGCAGCAAACAGCATTGAATTTAAAAGCACCTCTTGCTTCTCCTAGCTTTACAGGAACAGTATCAGGTATCGATAAAACAATGGTTGGATTAGGAAATGTTGATAATACATCTGATGCAAATAAACCTGTATCGACAGCGCAGCAAACAGCATTGAATTTAAAAGCAAATCTTGCTTCACCTATCTTTACAGGAACAGTATCAGGGATTACTTCTACAATGGTTGGATTAGGAAATGTTGATAATACATCTGACTTAAGTAAGCCTGTATCAACAGCTACTCAAACCGTTTTAAATTTAAAAGAAGATGTAGTAAATAAATCAACGAATGTTACCACCGATGGCGCTTCAGATACAAAATATCCAAGTGTTAAATCGGTTAAAACTTATGTTGACACCCAAGTAACAGGAATATCAACGCCAGATGCTACTAGTTCAGTGAAAGGTAAAATACAATTGGCCGGAGATTTATCAGGTACAGCTGCTGCTCCGACAATTGCAACAGTTGGTAGTGTAACCGCTGCAAACGTGGCAAGCGGAGCTAACTTGGCTAATGCAGCTACTAATGCAAATACTGTAAGCACGATAGTAAAACGTGATGCATCAGGGAATTTTAGTGCAGGTACTATTACAGCTTCTTTAACTGGAAATGCTACCAATGTTTCTGGTACAGTGGCTGCGGCTAATGGAGGGACAGGGATTACTAGTTATACTGTTGGTGATATCCCTTATGCTAGTGGAGCAACAACTTTAAGTAAATTAGCTGATGTAGCAACAGGTAGTGTTTTGGTATCCGGTGGAGTTGGCGCTGCTCCAGTTTGGGGATATCCGACAATTTATACAGTTTCAGCTATTTCAACACTTGGTACTTTTACCAATACTGGTTATGCAGGCACAATTGGAGGCGCTGGCACTTTAGCCAGTGTGACAGTTGCTCAAGCAGGTGATTATTTAGTAACCTATCAAGGATCATTTGTTAATACTACCAATAATAGATCAGAGAGCATCAGATTATATAATGGTGTAAATAATTTTGCTGCTTCAAGTGAGATGACTTCTACAACAGGTACAAGTATTATGACAATTTCAACAAGTGCAGTATTTACTGCGCTCTCAGCCTCTACTGTTATTGAATGTAGAGGAATTACTAGTGGAAATACTGCAACTGTTTCCCAAGGAATCTTGATTGTTACACGAATAAAATAATATTAAAAGTATTCAATTAAAGGAAAAACATAAACTTCTTCTTTAAGTGGTATGATAAAATATAATAAACTACGATGATTCATAAAACATGATAAGATGAAAAATATATTAATACTGTTTACATTAGTAGCGATGGTTAGTAATGCAAATGCCCAGAGCATCAGCCGCAAGCTCGTCTCCAATGCCGGAGGCACCTTGACGGGAGGTAGCAGCCAAATTACTTTTACCATTGGCGAAACGGTTATCTCTTCGCTGGGTACTGCTGCTGCTGCTACGATGACACAAGGTTTTCAACAGCCAGGGGAGCAAATTAGGACTGGTGGCGTGACCACTTCAATATGTGCCGGAAGCAGTTTTAATCTTCCGTATACTGCCACAGATATTGGAGGGAGCAATACTTTTACGGCTCAATTAAGCAACGCCGCCGGAAGTTTTGAAATCCCGGTAAACATTGGTACACTGTCTGGCAATGCATCAGCGGGTACAATTAGTGTAATTATTCCTTCTAATACGTTGACAGGTTATGGCTATAGAATACGTATAACGAGCAGTTCACCAGCTTTTATTGGTACTGATAACGGGGCTAATATTACAATAAATGCTCTGCCAGTAGCCAGCATTAGTTATGGTGGCAGCCCTTATTGTCCAGTGGGTACCACTTCAGTAACAAGGACGGGTCAATCGGGAGGTACTTATTCCTCTTCTGCCGGATTGAGTATTAATAGCTTAACTGGGGAGATTAATCTTGCAGCTAGTGCAGCAGCTACATATATTGTAACCTACACCTTCAGCAATGCCACATGCTCAGGTACAGCAATTACCAATGTAACTATTTCGATTCCAACAGTACCTGTTGTTGCAGCACAAAACTTCTGCAATTCAGCAACTGTTGCTTCGCTGCCCAATGGTGGTGGGGCATATAAATGGTACACTAAAGGAAAAAACGGCACGGCACTTACCAGTTCTACTGTAATAAGCGCAGGGACCTACTATGTAAGCAGTACATTGGGTAGTTGTGAAAGTGAAAGAGCAGCGGTAAATGTAACGCTTAGTCCGAATGTTACAGCAGGAACAGTAAGTGGTACTACGTCACTTTGTAAAGGAGCAACAGCAATCTACACAAGTAATGGTACTACAGGTGGAAGCTGGAGTAGCACGAATACATCCGTAGCAACTGTTAATGCAGCTACGGGACTTGTAACAGCAGTGAATGCAGGAAATACGATTATCAAATACACTGTAATTACAGGTTGTGGTAGTCCTGTTAATTCGTCATCTGGAACTTTAACGGTTAATGCATTACCGATAGCAAGCATCAGTTATAGTGGTAGTCCGTTCTGTAAATCAGGTTCAGCAAATGTGACTAGAACGGGTCAGGCAGGTGGTACGTATTCCTCTTCTGCAGGATTGAGTATTAATAGTTTAACAGGAAATATCAATCTTGAAGCCAGTTCGACCGGAACATATTCGGTGACCTACAGTTTTAGTAGTGGTACTTGCTCTGCTATAACCACCACCACACTAAAAATTAATAAATGTAATAGTAATAATAGTCGCATAGTAGATGATGTTAATACTATTACTCAGGAATCATCTTTGGAGGTACCAGTTGATAAATTTGATGTTATTGCTTATCCTAATCCATCAAATTATCAATTTACTCTTATCGTTGAAGGTGGCAGCAATGAAAAAGTGGAAGTTTTAGTTTATGACTCACTTGGAAGAATTGTGAAACACATTACTAATAGTGATGGACAACAAATCAAGTTTGGAGAAGGACTTCCATCAGGTGCTTACATTGCAATAGTCAGTCAGGGTATTAACCAAAAAACAATCAGACTGATAAAAGAATAAAGTTATTTACAAACAGGTTTTAAAAACTCCATTTCAATTTTATTGGGATGGAGTTTTTTTATATAATATTTTGTGTTTTGAGAATTCAGTTTTAGATAAAAATAGTAATTATATGGGCTATCAAGAATTGGACAATCAAATGAAAATGTAATGATTTCAACCTGATTGAGTATTATTTAAGCAATGATTTGGGTATTGAGAATGTAATAAATGAGGAGGATTGAATATATGTGGAAGTTCAAAATAGAAATAATTTGTATTGTAAGATAATTCAAATTTACTTTTGGAGCACTATACCTAAATTATTTTAAAACAAAAAAATAGAAGTATGATTATGTAATCACTATTATTGAGAAGTTTTCGGAAAAAGGAGTTTACTGATGTATTTAAGGAAGTTGATGTAGAGAAAAATAATTGAATATTATGTAAAAAAAAACACTCTGAAAACTAATTTTCAGAGTGCCTTAATTTATTTAGAAAAAGTTATATTATAAGTATTCTCCGTGTTGAGAAATATCTAAACCTAATTCTTCTTTTTCTTCAGAAACTCTTAAAGGAGTAATTTTATTTACAATAAAGAAAAGGAAATACGATACTGAAAATGCAAATACGGAAACAAGAACTAATGCTTTTAATTGAATTAAAAACAAAGTAGCGTCACCAAAAATTAAACCTTGGTTATCTCCTACAATCGCATTTACAGATTTTGATGCAAATACACCTGTTAAAAGCATACCTACCATACCTCCAACACCGTGACAAGCAAATACATCTAAAGCATCATCAATTTTACCTTTAGGAAATTTGCTCACCACAAGATTACTTACAATACTGGCAATTATACCAATTGCCATTGCATGAGGAATGCTTACGAATCCTGCAGCCGGTGTAATAGCTACTAAACCTACAACAGCCCCGATACAAGCTCCCATTGCAGAAAGTTTGTGTCCAAGAATTTTGTCAAGAAATACCCAACCCATTGCAGCAGCAGCAGCAGCAACTGTTGTAGTTCCTAAAGCTTGAGCAGCAAGACTTCCAGCTCCAACAGCAGATCCAGCATTGAAACCGAACCAACCGAACCATAATAAACCGGTTCCTAATAATACATAAGTAATACGAGCAGGATTTGCTTTTTGTACTTTTCTTTTTCCTAAGAACATAGCTCCGGCAAGAGCAGCCCAACCTGCACTCATATGAACAACTGTTCCTCCGGCAAAATCTAATACTCCCCATCCGAATAATAATCCATCAGGATGCCATGTCATGTGACATAAAGGAGAGTAAACGAATAATATGAATAAAACCATAAATAATAAGTAAGCCCAGAAACGAACACGTTCTGCAAAAGCTCCAGTTATTAAGGCTGGTGTAATAATTGCAAATTTTGCTTGAAATAAAGCGAACAAGATCATTGGAATGGTTGGAGCCAGTTCCCAAGCAGTGTTAGCACTTACCCCTTGAAAAAATAAGTTTGACATAGGATTTCCTATAAATCCACCTATTGATGGTCCAAAACATAATCCAAATCCAACAACAACCCATAGAACAGTTACTATAACCATAGCCATAAAGCTTTGTAGTACTGTACTAATAACATTCTTTTTGCCTACCATTCCACCGTAAAAGAATCCAAGTCCTGGAGTCATTAATAATACAAGAGCTGTGGCAACTATCATCCAAGCCGTATCTCCTGTATCTAATTTTAATTCAACAACGTGTGCACCTAATGTTGAAGATTCAACAAAAAGATGAATTGAAAAAATGGATAATACTAGAATTGTGATCATTATCACACTTAAAATAATCTTTCGCATAGTTTTTAGTTTTAAATTTCGATAAAAATATAAAATGATTTTAAACCCCCTATTAAAAAAGACTATAATATTTTATTTTTATTGATTTTTCATTTTACCCCCCTATATTTTGTGGGTATGTGATAATTCAATATTAAATTTAATGATTTATTAATGTTGTTTTTCTGAAAAACGACAATTTCTATAAATTATTAAATTTATCATAATATATTAGCAGTCTTTTAATATTATATGGATTATTCGATAATTACACACAATAATAAACAATTTTATCGATAATTTATCAAAATTATAAACAAAAAAAACACCTCATACTTTTATGTATCAGGTGTTTATTTTAATTTTTAAAAATTATTATTTTAAAAGGTGTTGGCTTAAAATTTTGTAAACTTCATTAATATTGTTTCCTCCTTTTCCAAATTGTTTTGAAATGGGTTTATCTTCACTGTTTAACCAAATTTTTAATTCGGCATCCATGTCAAGTATTCCGGCACTTTCTTTAGAGAATTTTTTGATGCTTGAATAAGGAATCGACATATAATCTACTTTGGTACCAACCAATTGTTTTTCGACTAAAATCAACCTTTTATTGGTAAAAATAAACATGTCTTTAATGACTTTATATGCTTTCTCGATTATTTCCTCATCAATTAATATTGGTTCAAATTCTTTTGAAACATTTTCTATCGTTACTTCTGATGCGTTGCCTAAAATGGCATTGAATATTCCCATAATTTTTTAAAATTTATAATTTTCAAAAATAAATTAAATTATGTATTATTAATGCCAATATTTTACTAATTTTCATACAAAATTAACATATGTGCTAATCAAATTTTGATTAAAATTATAGTTTAACAATATGCTTAATGGTTTTCAAAAATGTTTAATAATTATTTTTTATGGAAGAAGAGGTTAAGATAAAATGGGGAATTATAGGTTTAGGTAATATTGCCCAGCAATTTGCAGATGACTTAATGTTGGTTCATAACGCTAAGATAGTTGCCGTCGCCTCGCGAAATCTTGAGAAAGCACAAGGATTTGCAGTAAAGTATAATTGTAAAAAAGCCTATGCCACTTATGAAGAAATTTTTGCCGATGATGAAGTAGAGATTTTATATATAGCAACACCTCACAATTCTCATGCGGCATTAACGATAAAAGCATTACAAAGCAATAAACATGTTCTTTGTGAAAAACCTATTGCTTTATGCTATAATGATGCTTTTCAAATGATTGAAACTTCAAAAAAAAGCAATAAATTTTTTATGGAAGCCTTCTGGACCAGATTTAATCCTGCTGTTCGGGAAGCTTTTCATAAAATTAAAAACGGTGAAATAGGGGACGTCAAATATATAAATGCAGACTTTGCATTTCAAGCTAAAGAACTGGAAGGGAATAGAATGGCTGATTTAAAATTGGGAGGAGGTGCGCTTTTAGATATTGGTGTATACCCTCTTTTTTTGTCCTATCTAATATTGGGAGTTCCTGACGAAATTGTTGCCAAAGCTAATTTTCATGATTCGGGAGCAGATTTACAAACGACAATGATTTTGCAATATGATAATGCTCAGGCTGTTTTGCATTCCAGTTTTCTTTCTTCGTCAAATATGAAAGCAACGATTAGTGGTACGAAAGGCAGAATTAATTTGAATTCGCCTTGGTTTATGACAGAATCATATACTTTGATTAAAGAGAATGAAAAAGTAAAATATAAATTACCAACCAAAGGTAAAGGCTTTACCTATGAAATTGAAGAATGCCATACATGTATCAAAGAAAACAAAATTGAAAGTACCCTTTGGTCGCATCAAAATAGTTTAGAGCTTATAAAAATAGTTGATAAAGTCAGAAACGAAATTGGATTAGTATATCCTTCTGAAAAAATATAGTTAAGAAGTTTAAAATAGAAGTTGATTTTAAATTGTTGTTGTTTTAGAATTAATAGTTTTTCATTTAACCAAAACAATTTTATATGCTAGTTAAAGTTTTTGGAAGCGCCGTTTTTGGAGTCGAAGCTACAACAATTACCGTCGAAGTAAATATTGATAAAGGAATTGGATATCATTTGGTAGGATTACCGGATAATGCCATAAAAGAAAGTAGTTATAGAATTGCCGCCGCACTCAAAAATAATGGGTATGCCATGCCGGGTAAAAAGATAACCATTAACATGGCTCCGGCTGATTTACGTAAAGAAGGTTCAGCCTATGATTTGACTTTAACGATAGGAATTCTTGTAGCGTCAGGACAAATCAAAGCAGATGACATTGATAAATACATCATCATGGGAGAGCTTTCTCTGGATGGTGGCTTGCAACCCATACGGGGTGCTCTGCCTATTGCGATAAAAGCAAAAGAAGAAGGTTTTAAAGGTTTTTTTCTTCCAAAGCAAAATGTAAAAGAAGCAGCAATTGTTGCCGGACTAGAGGTGTATGGAGTAGAAAACATACAAGAGGTTATTGATTTTCTGGAAGGAAAAGGTACATTAGAACCTACAACCATTGATACCAGAGCAGAATTTTATAAAGATTTAGATTTCCCAGAATTTGATTTCTCCGATGTCAAAGGACAAGAAAGTATAAAGCGTTGTATGGAAATTGCCGCTGCCGGGGGACATAATATTATTCTGATTGGTCCGCCAGGCGCAGGAAAGACAATGCTAGCCAAGCGCTTACCCAGTATTTTGCCACCTATGACTTTGCGCGAAGCATTGGAAACTACTAAAATTCATAGTGTTGCAGGAAAACTGAAGGAAGTGGGTCTAATGAATCAAAGACCGTTTCGCAGTCCACATCATACTATTTCCAATGTGGCTTTAGTAGGGGGAGGGAGTTACCCGCAACCGGGTGAAATTTCTATGGCGCATAACGGTGTTTTATTCTTGGATGAATTACCGGAATTCAAGCGAGATGTTCTGGAAGTAATGCGCCAGCCATTAGAAGACAGAGAAGTGACTATTTCCAGAGCTAAGTTTACGGTTACTTATCCGTCGTCTTTTATGCTGGTGGCCAGTATGAATCCGAGTCCCAGCGGTTTTTTTAATGACCCAGATTCGCCACAAACTTCTTCGCCACACGAAATTCAACGGTATTTGAGTAAAATTTCAGGTCCTTTATTAGATAGAATCGACATTCACATTGAAGTTACTCCGGTTCCTTTCGAAAAATTATCTGATGACAGGAAAGCCGAAAGCAGCGTCGATATTCGTAAAAGAGTTACGGCTGCACGAGAAATTCAAACGGGACGTTTTGAGCAAATGGAAAATATTCATTACAACGCCCAAATGAATACCAAACACATTCGGGAACATTGTGCGTTGGATGATGTTTCTAAACAATTATTAAAAACCGCTATGGAGCGCTTGAATTTATCAGCTAGGGCCTACGATCGTATTTTGAAAGTAGCACGCACGATCGCTGATCTAGATGCGGCGCCTACAGTAATTTCCAGCCATATTGCCGAGGCCATTCAGTATAGAAGTTTGGATCGTGATGGTTGGTTGGGGTGAATTAGATTTCAGATTTTTGATTAACGATTTTTGATTACAGCTATTTAACCTCTGCAAAATCGATAAGCGGAAAAAAAAGAAAAGTATAGAAATAAATAAGTCAAAAAAGAGTTTTCGATAGAAATCTGTTTTATTTTTGCCAAATGTTAGAAATTCTTTACCAAGACGAATATATTATAGCAATTAATAAGCCAAGTGGATTGTTAGTCCACAAATCATTTTATGCGCGCGATGCAAAAGTTTTTGCTATTCAAGAATTGAGAAATCAAATAGGAGGGCAACACGTTTATCCTATTCATCGGTTAGATCGCAAAACATCTGGTGTCTTGTTATTTGCGTTGGATCCAGCCGTTTTAAAAATTATGAATGATCGTTTTGCCACACGCGAAGTCGAAAAAAAATATTTAGCAATTTTACGGGGTTGGTCACCCGAAGAACAAAGGATTGATTACGATTTAACTAATGATGATGGCATTACACAAAATGCAATAACCTACTTTCATCGATTGCAAAGTACCCAAATTGAGTTAGAATTTAACAATAAACCTACGTCACGATATTGTTTGGTAGAAGCGATTCCTGAAACTGGACGTATGCATCAATTACGAAAACATTTCAAACATATTTTTCATCCCATTTTAGGAAGTCGTCCACATGGTTGTAACAAGCAAAATAAATTATGGTTGGAGAATTTTGAACTGAAAGGAATGATGCTTCATGCACATCAGTTAATTTTTAATCATCCCATAACAAATGCACCACTTATCTTGAATGCAAAGATTAATGAAGAGTTTAGCAGAGTAGGTACTATTCTTAATCTAGATTTGAATACCTATGAATAGAATACTTATTTGTAAAGTAATGCTTTAATTATTGTTGTATTTGGAAACAACAGTTTTCAGTATAAAGAGGAGTAGATTTCAGATTTTTAGATTTTCTTGTCTTTTATGAATAAACTTAGCAAAAAGAAAGTTGTAAAAAGCATTATTACCTGTATTATAAAAACTGGATATAATAAATTTGATTCTGCATATCTAAAGCCAAAACTAACTACTGATACCGGAAATGTTAATAGTAATCCATAAAGTGACCAATCTCCATAAAATAAATCTTTTGGATAAATTGAACAAACCGATAAAGTTCCCAATGAAACGTAAAATAAAGAGATTTTAAATGCTAATTTTTTGTCTTTAATTAATTTTATAATCGTATTCATCTTTCTTATTTAAGTTCATTTTTATTTGAAATTTACTTTTTCGAAATATAATAGAATAAAAAGCGATGGCTGATTGAATATCAGATTTTTAAAAATACCTTTCAACTTCTTCATTTTTAAAATTATGGGCACGTATTGCAAATCTGCGCTATCGCGGCGGGTGATTTAAAGTCTGTCAATAAAATCAGAAACAAATACAAGTAAGGAAAAGGCCTTGAAACTATTTATTTCTCTACCAAAATCCATGTCCAAACCATGCATAACTCCGTGTCGATTTAATTTACTGTCATCTAAATTTGTTTTTGAATAAAATGAATCGATTGTATTTGTATTTTCGATTGCAATCATTAAAATTGAAAAGAAATTAGCACCTTTTTTTTGGGCAATGTACTGTTTTAATGCTTCTTTATTTTTACGATTTTTAAATAAAAGTCCACTGCATATGCCGTCTGCCTCAGATAAGAAAAGAGTAGAGGAAGCATAATACTTTCCATTTTGGTGACAGTAAACTGCTTCTTCTATAATTTTAGAGCGATTTTCATTAATTGCTTTTTCCATCAATCCTGTAATATACCCAAGTGAAATATCAGCATCTACATACCACCCATAACTAGCTAGTTTTACAAAACCATCATTAGAGATTTCTTCAAACCTTTTGATCCCTTCCGCGAATCTTTTTAATAATTTAGGGTCTATAAGATTTTTAAACTGTTCCATAAATTTTTACCAATTAGTATCTATATTATGAAATAATACAAATACAACTATTTTTGAGTAGAAATGTATCATAAAGCTCATACTATTTATTCCAAATATATTCATTTTTTCTTACAAATCATCTAGCTATTTTAGATTTGTGGGATGAATTTATAAAATGGTATTTTGAAAGTAAAAACGCTCTAAATAGCCCCGATAGAAACGAAAAACCTTGTGAGGGCTGGCGTTTAGCCCTCACAAGGTTGTAGTGGATAGCGGGAGGTTACTTCCTCAAAAAACGAAATCATGCTGCTCCTAAAAAAAGAAAATGTATTTTCTTAGTTGTTATCTATTAGAACGTCTGTCATTATTTTGACTTGGACGTCTTGCACCAAAACTATTGTTGCTGGTGCGGTTTGTAGTATCGGTTTTTGGTTTCTTAGGAGTTGAATTGCGTTGCACTCTGCCTTGACCTTGTTTAATTGGCTCCGTTGAAGCGTTAGGATCTGGCTCAAAACCTTTGATGTTTTCTTTCGGCAATTTCAAGCCAACTAATTTTTCTATATCGCGTAAAAAAACAGTTTCGTCTGGACTAAACAACGAAATGGCTTCTCCACTTGCTCCAGCTCTTCCGGTTCTACCAATTCGGTGTACGTAATCTTCGGGAATATTAGGCAATTCAAAATTTATAACATGCGGTAATAATGGAATATCCAAACCTCGAGCGGCAATATCTGTAGCGACCAAAGCAGTTAGACTTCCGTTTTTAAAACCGGCTAGGGCTTTAGTTCGTGCGCCTTGACCTTTGTTTCCGTGAATAGCTGCTGCTTTGATTCCGGCACTAATCATGCTTTCAGTCAGTTTATTGGCGCCTTGTTTGGTACGGGTAAACACCAAAATTTGTTTCCAGTTTCCTTCCGTAATCAGTTTAATGATTAATTCTGTTTTTTTCTCTTTGGCACAAGGATATACTTTTTGAATAATAGCATCTACCGTCGTGTTTTCCGGTGTCGCTTCAACCTGAACAGGATGGTGCAAAATACCCATTGCCAATTTCTTGATGTCTTTTGAAAAGGTTGCCGAAAACAGCAAGTTTTGCCTTTTTGAAGGCAGTACTTTCATGATACGTTCAATATCACGTAAAAATCCCATATCTAGCATGCGATCTGCTTCATCTAAAACCAAGATCTCAACTTTAGACAGCGATACTAAACCTTGATTTTGCAAATCGATTAATCGACCGGGAGTTGCTACCAAAATATCAAGACCCTGACGCAATTGAGCAACTTGTGGATTTTGGTTTACACCTCCAAAAATTACGGCGCTGCGCAAATCCAAAAACTCACTGTATTCTTTTATATTAGCTAATATTTGAGCCGCCAATTCTCGTGTTGGAGTTAATATCAAGGCACGAATAGGTCTGTGACTCAAGTGTTTTCCTTGCGATAATATTTGTAATATGGGTAGCGTGAAACCGGCTGTTTTTCCTGTTCCTGTTTGTGCGGATGCCAATACATCTTTACCTTCCAGGATTGGCGGAATTGCTTTTTGTTGTATTGGAGAAGGTGTTGTGTATCCTTTTTTGCTGATGGCTTTTAATAAAGCATCAGATAAGCCTAATGAGTTAAATGACATAAATAGTGTTTATAAAGTAAACACTATTAGTTAGGTTACTTTTTTAATTGGGCGCAAAGGTACTGCTAATTTTTCGATGTACTTTTTATTGCTTGACTTTGTTTAAATAAAAGATTATTACTTCGTTTTAATCCGTTATAAACAATATTCGAGACGTTATAATTATAGTAAATTCAAAAAGTGTAGCTAATAGTGTTATTGCTTCATACTGAATGAAATACCATTAGTTTCTTAAAATCTGTCCAAGTTTTAAACTTGTGTCCA
The DNA here is from genome assembly GCF_048158585.1 of Flavobacterium galactosi. Classification (NCBI taxonomy): domain Bacteria; kingdom Pseudomonadati; phylum Bacteroidota; class Flavobacteriia; order Flavobacteriales; family Flavobacteriaceae; genus Flavobacterium; species Flavobacterium galactosi. The sequence continues at coordinate 372,317 of NZ_JBLNKV010000006.1, read as the reverse complement.
AACGGAAGGACAAAGCCCGATTTTTTATGTAATAATATTTAAAAATGTTTTAATGCAAGTCCTTAAAAGTATCTCCTTGTTTTAGATCACCCGTTTCGTATCCTTTTTTAAACCAATACATTCTTTGTTCAGAAGTTCCATGAGTAAATGAATCAGGAACAATTTGCCCTTGCATTTTTGATTGAATTGCATCGTCGCCTACCGCATTGGCAGCACTAAGTGCTTCTTCAATATCCCCATCATCCAGAACATTATTCCCTTTTTGGTAATGTGCCAATACACCAGCATAAAAATCAGCTTGTAATTCTAGCGCTACGGACAATTTATTGGCTTGAGCTTCACTTTTACCTCCTTGAGCCCGTCTCATTTTATCTGAAGTTCCTAATAAATTTTGTACATGGTGTCCTATTTCATGTGCAATTACGTAAGAGATAGCAAAATCCCCGCCTTCGGCACCAAATTTTGATTTTAATTCTTCAAAAAAATCTAAATCCATATATACTTTTTGATCGCTAGGGCAATAAAATGGGCCAGATGCAGATGAAGCGCCTCCGCAAGCAGTTTCTACCGCTCCTTTGAATAGAACTAATTTTGGATTTATATACTCCTTACCATTCTCGGTAAAAATTTTGCCCCATACGTCTTCATTGTCTGCTAAATTCACTCTAACAAAATTGCCTAGTTCTTCCTCTTCTTTCGTTAAAGGAATACCAGATTCTGTTTGTGTAGATTGATTGCCTTGCATTTGCTCCAGAACAGGAGTTAAAAGCTGTGCATTTTCACCTCCAAAAACATTCAATAATAAAATTATAATTCCTATTATTCCACCACCAGCGGCTATTTTTCCACCAGATAATGTTCTACGGTCCTCTACATTGTCACTTTGTCTTCTGCCTATCCATTTCATAATTTAGAATATTAAATTAATTTTTGTTTTTCAATAGTAGTACTAAATTAAATTATTTTTATTAAAGCAGTATAGATTTCCAGTATTATTAATCCTTATAAATAGGGGTTGTCCATTTAGAAAGTGTTTCTTCAATAATCCCTTTTATTATAGGTTTTGATATATAATCATTCATTCCTGCCTCAATACATTTGTCTTTTTCTTCTTTTTCTGTACCTGCAGTTATTGCAATAATAGGAATACTTTGACCGGATTTTAAATTACGGATTTCTTTCGTGGCTTCATATCCATTCATTATTGGCATTTGGATGTCCATAAAAATAATATCAGGGTTTAGGATTTCAAATTGATCAACTGCATCTTTCCCATTTAAAATTTCAGAAATTGTCGCATTTGGATATAAATTTTTAAGTATTGTTTTAAGTAATAACATGTTGATTTTATTGTCCTCAACAATCATTATTTTTATTTTTTTAGAGTTTTTGGTTGGTACAATTATGTCCTCATCTTTATTAATAAGAGTGTTAATTTGGACTGTGTTTCCAGATGTTTTATCAGTAATCTCTAAATCTAAATCAAAATAAAATGTACTACCTACATTAATAGTACTATCAAGTTGTAAACGGCTGTTCATTAAACCTAATAGCTGATTCGAAATCGTTAAGCCTAAACCTGTTCCTCCAAATTTTCTGGTTGTAGAGCTGTCTTCCTGAGAAAAAGCCTGAAAAATTTTCTTTTTATTTTTTTCTAATATACCCATTCCAGTATCTGCAACTGCAAAACGAATTTTGGCTCTGGAATCATCCGTTTTTTCAATAACACAAACATCTAATTTTATAATCCCTTTTTCAGTAAATTTTACCGCATTTGCTAAAAGATTAATCAGTATTTGCTTTAAACGAACACTGTCAATCCAAAAATATTTAGGGACATCCTTGGCTATATTCAATTCTAAACCCAATTTTTTTTGATTGGATTCATATAATATCAAATCAATGATTTGACTCAATATTTCCTTAGCATCATATTTTTCAATATATAAGTCTAATTTCCCAGCTTCTATTTTTGAGAAATCAAGAATGTCATTTATGATATCTAATAATGAATGTGCCGATTGGTTTACGGTTATCATATATTTTTCTTGGGTGCTTCCAAGATTTGTTTTCATCAATAAATCAGTAAACCCAATAATTCCATTTAAAGGAGTTCTGATTTCATGACTCATATTAGCAAGAAATTCTGATTTTGCTTTATTGGAAGCTTCAGCCAATTCTTTTGCTTTTATAAAGGTTTCAGCTTGTTTTCTTTCAGTGATATCAATAAAAATACCTTCTATAAATGCGATTTTTCCCTCTTTATAAATAACATCTCCAAATTCTTCTACCCATACAAATTCTTTATTTTTATGAATAATTCTATAAATGGAATGTATTGGTATTCCGTTTTTAATGGCATCTTGCTGACTTTGCAAAGTCTGTTCTTTATCCTCGGTGTAAATTAAGTCTATAAATGACAACCTATTAGTAAGAAAGTCTGATTTTGGGTATCCAGTGAGTTTTTCAATTTCATCATTGATATAAATTTTAGTAGCATTTTTATCATATTTTGATAAATAAACAGTCCCAGGAATATTATTAGCTAATAATCTGAACTTTTCTTCACTTTCATATATTGCCGTTTCATTTATAATTCGTTCTATAGAGGCAGCAATGTTTCTTGCTAATGTTTGTAAAATATTGATTTCATCTTCATTCCAAATTCTTTCATTGTGAGTATCATCAAATCCTAAAAATCCATGAAATTTGTTTTTCACAAAAATTGGAAAAAGGATTACTGAAGATACATCTACTTGAGATAATTTATGTCTTAAAGATTCATTTTCAATTTTGGAAACTGTAGATTCAAAAATTTGATTATTTAAAAGCGGAGTTAGCAATTCCTCAAAAAACTCATGAGGTAAATTTTGAAGCTTTATGTTGTTTTCAGTTAATTTAATATTGTTAATTGACCATCGGTATTTTTGGCTTATTAATCCTGAATTTTCATCGTTTTCGTAATAATACGCCCTATTTGATTTTGTTGCTTTTCCCATGATTATAAGAACATCCGAAAAAATAGCATTAATATCATTACTGTTTAATAATTTTTCGGTGCAAATTGTCATAGCGGATAATAGCTCGCTTTTATATTCTAATTTTTTATCAACTTCATATCGCATTTGTGATGCAATTGCTAATGATATAATATCGGATATTGTTCGTGCAAAATTGACATCTTCGTTATCCCAATTTCTAATAATTCCAGTGGTTTCAAAGCATATCGTTCCAATTAATTCACCATTTGTAAAAATGGGTATATCGAGCGTGGATTTAATGTCATTTTTTGAAAAATAGTTTTCGATGAATTCTGATATTTCCCATTTATTAAAAACATCTGGGGCAACAATTTGTTTTTTGTTTTTTATAGATTCAAAATAAATTGGAAATTTTTGCTGCTTTAAAATATTTCCTTCTCCAAATGCATTGGTATCTAATAAGTATAAATTTTCGCAATAAATTGTATCTTCCGTATATTTCCAAAAGCTAACTCGATTACACTTTGAACTTTTTGCAGCAGCTTCTAATATTAACTTTATACTAATTTCAAAATTTTCAAAATAGCTAAAATTAGTTGTAGATAATTTTTTAATTATATTATTGTATTCTTCATTTTTTTCTTGACGTATTCTATTTTCAGTTTCGATATTTTTTAAAATAGTTATGTCTCTACCTATGCCGGAATAGCCAATTATTTTGTACGAATCATTTCTGCGAATCATTACTTTTTGAGAAATCCATACTATTTCACCATTCTTTTTTAATAAAGGAATTTCGATAGTTGGAAAATCAAATTCCTTTTCTTCTAGATTTTGATAAAAAAACATCATTTCATCAATATAATCGTTCCTTATAAATTCCGAATAATTTCTCATAAGAATCTCTTCCTCACTATAACCTAAAAATTTAATAGTAAAATCGTTAACAAACGTAAAATTACCATCATCATCAACTTCAAAAATAATATCAGTAGCCGTTTGAATTAAGTTTTTATATTGATTTTGAATCTGAACTTCATTGGTTATATCTTGACCAATTCCGATGATTAAATCATCTGAAAATTTCGTATCCTTCCATTGAATGTATTTGTATTCCCCATTTTTACATTTTAATTTTCTAGTATATAATTTCTCGTCAACATAATTTTCGCGATACTTTTCGCCAATAAATTCTGGATCTTCAGTAAGTTTCCAAAACTCTAATCCCATTACTTCTTTTGATGTGTATCCTAAAATTTGAAATATGTTTTCACTACAAAAAATAATTTCTCCCTTTTTATTACTCGCTACCGAGAGTGAATTTCCTTTGTTTACAATTTCATTGGTAAAGCTAAATTTATCTTTTATGTTTAATAAATATAGGTGTCTGATGTAATTAATAACCAAAATTATCAAAGAGTAATTGAATACCATAATTGTGGTATTTAGTGGTACTAATTCAAAAATAAAAATGATGATTAAGTAGGTAAAAACTAATCCGACAAAAATCCAATATAATTTTATTGGTTTTAGAATGCTGTAGGAAAAGAAAAAAGCTATTATAAAAGCAATAGCGGGTAAAATATCAGGGGAAGAAAAAATCAAATTTCTGCATACAAAACTAAAAGATAGAACAAAAAGCACCTTGAAAATTTGATGTAGGTTTCGAAATACAAAAGACGATTTTTTACTAATAAAATATACCGCTAAAAAAAATGCACCTAAACTGCAATTTACGATTAATAAGCTTTTGTGTCTTACTTTGAAAATTTCGAAAGTAATTTCGAAGATGGGAATTACTATTCCTAAAAAAAACAGATAAAGTTGGTATTCTTCACTTTTCGAAGTCTCTTTAGAATAATTTTCTATATACTTATTATTTAGTATAGATTTAATTTTCGAAAACTTATAAATCAATAAAAAAATAGACAAAAATAAAAATGGAGCAAAAATTCTAAATAAATTATTGCTTATGGTCGATTTGTCAATTAATAAAAAATGATTAGAAAGGATCAAATTATTAAACCAGCTTGAAAAAGCAAAGTTAGGTTTAAAGAATAGTAAAGAACTACAGTATGATACCATAGGATAAATTTGCTTAGGTTTGAAAGATTGACTTGGGGTTCTATCTTTAGAATTTTGAAATATAGGAATTTTTTCAAAAAAACACAACTAAAATTTTTAATTGTGTTTTTTAAGAAGGGTAATATCTAAAATAATTTATTCAAATTCATTTTCTGAATCTATTCCTATAATTGCAACATAAATAGCATAGTACATGGAATACATAAAAGGAATTGTAAAAAATATTCCAATGCAACATCCTATAAACCCAACCATTGACGCTATTGCTGATACAATAATTAATCCCAAAAGTACAAATGGTTGTTTTGATACAATTATGACGCTAGATTTTAGAGCCTCAATAGCTTTTAAATCACCAAAAATTATAAGGGGAATTGTTAAAAAAGTAAAAAAAGAAATTGTCATTGCAATAAGTGATCCAACTATTTTAATTCCTGCATAATCAAGCAATGATGATATGCCGGAACTTAATATTGAAATTATGATTGTAGAAATTAGAAGTTCCTTAAAATAAGGAGCTTTGTAATATTCTAAAATTGTAGAAACATGAAATTCCTCGTCTTTCTCGCCACAATGTGCCATTTTAATTAATCCGGCAGGGAAAGGACTTAAAAGGCAAGATAACACAATTGCTCCAACTACATAAACTAACATAAAAACGCCCGAAAAGTTTTCGTTTTTTAAATTTTCTAACGATTTTTCATTTAATATGGAAACTCCAAAAGTAAAAATTACTGCTCCAAATATAAGAATAGCTATCAGAACAGAGAAAACAAAAATCATTAAACCGGCATATAGTGCGATTTTTTTATAGTTTTCAAATGCATGATTGAATACATTTCCAAAATCTAATTGGTATCCATTGATCTTAATTTCTTCTATCTTTTCTTTAGTAGTTTTCATCATTTAGTTTATTTGTGTTTGGGTGAATTGAATGTATTTATAGTTTAAAATAGACTTCTTCAAAAGGAATTCTAAAACGTTCTCCATAAACGCCTTGTTCTTCTCGAAGACCACATCCTATAATCATGTTTATTTCGGATGAAGCAGGTAAATGTAATATTTTTTTTATTCTTAGCGAATCAAAACCTTCCATTGGACATGTGTCATAGTTTATTGCAGCCATGCTTATCATGAAATTTTGTGCAGCAAGTCCAGCGCTTTTATGAGCAACAATGCGCATATCACTTTGCCTCGCTTCTCTATAAATAGGTTTGAACAATCCGATAATTTTAAAAACAATGAATTTTATTATTCCAATGATTCCCAGGAAATCAAAGTAAAGCGTTGGAATAATTTTTTGATAATAATTCAAAGCAAATTTTTCTCTTTTTGAATAAGTGGATTCGGGTTTAGCACCATACAGCGATTTTAAATAATCAATATTTGACTGCACTCTTTTTTTCCATAAATCTTTTCTGGCGACAACTATAACCAGCTGTTGTGCTGTTTTTGCTGCATTTTGCCCGAAACTTGCGGCTGTCACTTTTTGTATAATTTCAGGAGAAACAACATGATAAAATTCCCAAAGTTGCAGATTACTGCTCGTAGCTGCAAGTGTTGCTAATTGAATGCATTCTTTTACTTTTTGAGCGTCAATGGCCTCGTTTTTAAAAAACCGAACGGACCGTCGGTATTTAATGGCTTCACTTACCGATTTTTCATTGGTTACAACCATTTTAATAAATTTTTAATTGTTTTTAATTTATCATGGTAAGGGGCATAACGCATCGGTAAATCCAACCAATTTGCTTTTTTTACGATCCCCTTTTTATGCGAAAAAGTGTCAAAACTTAAACTTCCATGATAAGCGCCCATTCCGCTATGGCCAACACCTCCAAAAGGTAATCTTTTATTAGAAAAGTGAATTACAGTATCATTGATACAACCACCTCCAAAAGAATATTTGTGTATGATTTTTTGTGCAAACGAATGATTTTCCGTAAAAATGTATAAAGCTAAAGGTTTCTCGTATTTACAGATTATAGCATTTAATTCTGTCTCATTTTCATAGGAAAGAATAGGAAGTAAAGGACCAAAAATCTCTTCTTTCATGATCAGACTATCAACACTCGATTCATCAATAAGCGTAGGGGAGATGTAACAATTTTCAATTTCAGTTTGACCTCCAAAAATAACTTTCTCTTCTTCAATCATATTGACCAATCGAAGCCAGTTTTTTTGATTTATTATTCGGGCATAATCAGGTGATAGTTTAGGATTTTCACCGTATGCTTTGGTGATTTCGTCTTTCATGAATTCCATGAAATGGCTCTTCATGTTTTTTTGAATCAAAATATAATCCGGAGCAATACATGTTTGACCAGCGTTTATAAATTTCCCCCAAACGATTCTTTTGGCTGCTAGTTTTAAATTGGCAGTTTCATCAATAATACAAGGGTTTTTTCCGCCAAGTTCCAAAGTTACGGGAGTTAAGTTTTCGGCTGCCGCCTTTGCCACAATTTTACCTACCGGAACGCTTCCTGTGAAAAAGATATAATCCCAACGTTGCGAAAGCAGCTTCTGAGTGACTTCAACTCCGCCTTCTACAACTTCTACATGACTGATTTGGAATGTTTTTTCAATAATTTTTGTAATTACTTCAGCTGTTTTTGGGGTGAGTTCAGAAGGTTTAAGCACCACTTGATTTCCTGCCGCGACAGCCGAAATCAAAGGACAAAGCGCCAACTGAAACGGATAGTTCCAAGGTGCTATAATCAATACTTTACCGTAAGGTTCTTTGTAAATATAATCGGTGGAGGGGAAATTGAGAATGGAAGGAAAAACGCTTTTAGGCTTTGCCCATTTATATAAATTCTTTATAGTGTCTTTTAATTCAGAAATAACATAATTGGTTTCTGTGAGTACCGCTTCAAAAGCCGGTTTTCTGAAATCATCGTATAAAGCCTGAATAATTTCATTTTCATGAGTAATAATCACATCGAGTAACTTTATTAAAGTTTCTTTTCTAAATCTTATAGTCGTTTTATAATTCATTAGGCACACACAATTTATTTAGTGCTATGCAAGTTAATTTTTATAATTTATATAATGAATTATTCTTTAAAAAAAAATCATAACGCATCCCAGATGGAGTCTGATGGAGTAGGAGCAGTTATGGTTAAAGCTTCTTTTGTAACAGGATGGATGAATGTTAATTTTCGAGCATGTAAATGAATTCCGCCATCAAGATTACTGCGGTCAAAACCGTATTTTAAATCCCCTTTTATAGGCGAACCTACAGCAGAAAGTTGCGCCCTGATTTGATGATGTCTTCCAGTATGAAGATTAATTTCTAATGCAAAATAATTATTGAGTTCCTTAAAAATTTTAAAATCTAAACTGGCTAATTTACTTTCAGGAACTTCTTTAATATGCGCTTTGGAAGTGTTGTTTTTTTCGTTTCTTTTTATATAATGAACGAGATTATCTTCCTCTTTTGAAGGTTTATTTTTTACGATTGCCCAATACGTTTTTTGCGTTTCTCGATTGCTAAACAGTTCATTCATTCGAGTTAAAGCCTTACTTGTTCTGGCAAAAACGACTATTCCAGTTGTAGGTCTATCTAAACGATGTACAACACCCAGGAAAACTTCCCCGGGTTTGTTGTATTTATCTTTGATGTATTCTTTGACAACTTCACTCAAAGGTTTATCACCAGTTTTATCGCCTTGCACAATATCGCCTACACGTTTATTGACCACAATAAGATGGTTGTCTTCGTGTAGAATTTGGAGGTTATTTTTGTTTGATATTATTTTGTTAGACACTTTTAAGGCTTTTTTTGTAAACTGAATACTGCGGTTGAATACTAATATTGTTCATTAGCATTAGGAAAATCACTCGATTTCACATCAGCGACATATTGACTGATTGCAGTTGTCATTCCTTCATATAAATTCATATATCTTCTCAAGAAACGCGGACTAAATTCATTGTTCATCCCTAACATATCGTGAATGACCAAAACTTGACCATCAACACCGCCACCGGCACCAATACCAATGACTGGAATCGAAATACTTTGTGCAACTTTTTCAGCTAAATGGGCCGGAATTTTTTCAAGAACTAATGCAAAACAACCTAGTTTCTCCAATAATTTAGCATCTTCCATTAATTTTTCAGCTTCTTCTTCTTCTTTGGCACGAACAGTATAGGTTCCAAATTTATAGATTGATTGTGGGGTTAAACCCAAATGTCCCATCACTGGAATCCCTGCGTTTAATATTTTCTTGATAGAATCTTTAATTTCTTTTCCACCTTCCAGTTTTACAGCATGTCCACCACTTTCCTTCATGATTCTGATAGCAGAACGTAATGCTTCTTTTGGGTCAGACTGATAACTTCCAAAAGGTAAATCAACCACAACCAAAGCTCTTTCTATGGCTCTAACTACGGAGGAAGCGTGGTATATCATTTGATCCAAAGTAATAGGCAAAGTCGTTTCGTGTCCAGCCATTACATTCGAAGCCGAATCACCAACAAGGATTACATCGATTCCAGCAGTATCAACAATTTTAGCCATCGTATAATCATAAGCGGTCAGCATGGAAATTTTCTCTCCATTGGCTTTCATTTCAATTAATGACTTTGTTGTAATTCTTTTGTAATCTTTTTTTGCTACAGACATTTGATATTATATTTCAGATTTAGTTTGTAAAAGTAGTAAAATCGATTAGTTTTAAACAAAAAAATGGACTTGAAATAATTCAAATCCATTTTTTAATTATTGTTAAATAGAAAATATTTAAAGTTATGTAAGTAATTTTTTTATTTATTGTTTTTGCCAAAAAATCATTTCCAACTTGATCTAAGATATTTTTTTATTTATCCATTGTCTTACTGGTATGTCATATAATTTCAAGCAAATGTATGCAAGCGCAACACATGATAATAAAACTAATATACTCACAGGAAATGCTTCACTAAATGGTATTTTATGATCTGCTACCCATCCTGTATATATGTATATTATTGGATAGTGAGTAATGTATATCGGATAAGAAATATCACCAAAAAATTTGCATACCCGTGAAGAAAATTTACTTTTAATCTCTCCGCTTGCAGCCAAGAAAATAACCAGAGGGAAAAATAAAATTACAACTGCTGAATCATAAATACCATTCAGCCATAAATGCTCGCTTCCACCAATCCTTGGCATAGCCAAGGCTACTATAACTAGCAAACTACACCAAAAAAAAGCATTTTTTACTTGAATTAATTTTCCCATACGGAAAAGCAATAATCCTGCAAAAAAAGGATACATCATTCGAGCAAAACCAATATGCATTTGTTCCGGTTCTAACGACCACCCTCCAATAATATCCCCATTTGGAGCCGTAACTGCAAGATGAATTAATGCACATCCGGCAAGAAATACGAGTATCGAAAGCGCTGTTTTTGAAAATTTTCTAACAAAAAGTGCATAGAGAATATTAGCTACATATTCATAAAACAAAGACCAACCTGGGCCATTTAACGGATGCAATTCTGTCCAGCCACGAATATCAAAAGAAGGTGGGACAGGAATCAGCGTAAATCCAATTAACATAACCAATAGCATTTTCCATACAGGTACATCATGAATAGTAGGCCACAATACCGAATCTTGAAAATAGAATAACAAAGCTCCGATAATCATTCCCATAATTACCATAGGCTGAAGCCGAATTAATCGGCGTTTGAAAAAATTCCCAATCGACATAGTATCCCATCGGTCATCATAGGCATAGCCAATAACAAAACCAGATAATAAAAAGAAAAAATCAACCGCAAGATACCCGTGGTTGATTATTTGGTCCAGATGACTTGTAGCATGTGCCTCAAAAATGTGAAAAGCAACCACCATTAATGCGGCTACGCCACGCAAACCATCTAAAATAGGATAATGTGGTTTTGATTTTAAAATGCTTATATTCATGTTTTTATCTTGTGTTTTGTCATAAGTTAGTATTGGGTTTCAAAAGTATATATTTCTCTTCTTAAAAAAAGCATTTTTTCTCCTTGATAGTTAAAGGGTAAATGAATTTATCAAACTTCTTTCAAGTTAGCATAAGATGCAAAAACTTAAACAGCACTTAATTTTTATTTTAAAAGCCCAACATTGCTGTCAGGCTTTTAATTACTACTTCTTTACAGAATCTGCATCAATAATTTAATAATTGAAATGTACAAATTAGTGTTTCAAGTCTGCAAATTTTGTATCCGGAGCAAACGCTGCATTTGTTTTTTCAACAATTTTTTCTTTTGCTAAAGTAAAATTTGCTGTTTGCTTAATATTTAATGATGACGTTCCAATTGCTACTTTATAAGAACCTGCTTCAGCAATCCAAGCATTTTTGTTAGGAATAAATGAAGCTAAATCTTTTGAATTTAGTGTCAATACAATCGTTTGACTTTCTCCAGGTTGTAAAAAATTAGTTTTACCAAAAGCTTTTAGTTCTTCGGTTGGCTTATCAATTGTTTTTGCTGGAGCAGAAAGATATAATTCTACTACTTCTTTACCTGCTATTTTACCAGTATTTTTTACAGTTACGGTAACATTCATATTTTCTGCAAATGTACTTGAACTTAATTTTAAATTAGAGATATCAAATGTAGTATAAGATAATCCGTAACCAAATTCGTAAGATGGTTTTACATGGAATGTATTGAAATAACGGTACCCAACATAAATTCCTTCTTCGTAAGTTACACTAGTAGGATTTTCAGCAGGTGTTCCAATCCAGTTTTTAGATGATGGTGTGTCTTCATATTTTACTGGGAAAGTCATTGTTAATTTTCCAGAAGGAGTTACTTTACCAGAGAAAACATCCGCAACAGAATTTCCACCTTCTTGACCCGGTTGCCAAGGTAAAAGGATAGCATCTACTTTATCTTTCCAACTTGCCGTTTCGATTACACCACCAATGTTTAAAACGACCACCACTTTTTTGCCTTTAGCATGAAAAGCTGCTGAAACCGTATTGATTAAGTTGATTTCATCTTGAGCCAAATTAAAATCTTCATCTACTTTACGGTCATCACCTTCACCGGCATTTCTTCCAATTGTGATTAATGCTAATTCAGAAGTATTCGCTTTATTTTGAACGATTTCTGAATTTAATTCTAATTCAGGAAGCCTTTTTGGAGTTGCCAATAAACCTTCTTTTTCACGTCTTTTAGTTTCAATTTCTTTTTGAGTGGCCATAAAAGGTTTGTATAATCCTTCTAATTCTTTGTCAATAGAGAATCCGGAGTTCGTTAAACCGTCAATTAATGAAACAGAATAGGCTTCGTTAACATCACCACTACCAGTTCCACCAGAAATAAAATCATAAGAGGTAATACCAAAAACGGCTAAAGGAGCTGATTTTGAAGTAAAAGGCAATACATTGTTATTGTTTTTTAATAAAACAACCCCTTCTGCAGCAGCTTGTCTTGTAACTTCTGCATTTTCTTTTAAGTTTGGTTTGTTAGAATATTTGTAATTGCTCATTGCCGGAGATCTCATAACCAATTCTAATACTCTTCGTATATTGATATTGATTGCTTCTTTAGATAATTTCCCGCTTTTTATATCTTCAGCAATTACTTTTTGTTGCGCAGGTAAACCCGGCATCAATAAATCATTTCCTGCTGTAAGTTGTTTCGCAACATCACTAACAACGTTTTTATCCATAATAGCTCCAAATCCATTATAACCTCCAAACCAGTCTGTCATCACTAATCCTTTGAATCCCCATTCGTTACGAAGTACAGTAGTCAATAGATCTTTGCGTGCTGATGTGTAAGTACCATTCAATAAGTTATAAGATGACATTACCGTCCATGGTTGTGATTCTTTAACTGTAATTTCAAATCCTCTTAGGTATATTTCGCGTAACGCTCTTTCGCTGACATGTGCATTAACACCCATTCTGTTTCTTTCCTGATTATTGGCAGCAAAGTGTTTTATTGAGGTTCCTACACCATTAGATTGTATACCATTTACCATTGCAGCTGCAATTTTCCCAGCTATTAATGGGTCTTCAGAATAGTATTCAAAATTTCTTCCACACAATGGGTTTCTGTGAATATTCATTCCCGGACCTAATAAAACATCTACTCCATATTCTTTTACCTCATTCCCCATTGCTTTACCAACTGTATTGATAAGTGCTACATTCCAAGTAGAAGCTAGTGCTGTTCCCACTGGGAATGCGGTAGCAAAATAGGTATTTGGATCCCCAGCTCTTATGGATTTAATACGCAAACCCGCAGGACCGTCAGATACAATTACGGAAGGAATTCCTAAGCGAGAAATAGCTGTTGTTCCACCTGCAGAACCGGGAACTTTTGCGGTGTCTTTTTCAGTGGAAAATTGCATTTTAGCCCAGTCAAAACCAGGCATTCCAATTCCAATAAGCATACTCGCTTTTTCGTCATCAGTCATTTGGTTTATTAAATCTTGAATTCGGTCTTGAGTTGAAAGACGGTAATCTTCATATTTATCTAATTTCCCATTTTTATTTAAATCAGAAAAAGTAAATCCGTTAACAGTGATTATTGGGTTGGGTGTAGTCTCTTTTATTTCTGGGTTTTTTGCCCAAGAAATTCCAGAAATGACAAGCGCTGACAGCAGCGAAGTCTTTGCGATTTTTGAAATTGAATTGTTCTTCATTTGGTTTTTTTAGTAAATAGTTTTTTTATTGCTTCATTATGAAGCAATATTAATTATTTTTTTTAATATTTGCAAAAAAAGATAGTTTATTTTTTGATTATCAGTTTTTAAAGTAAAAATTATAATCAATTTCGTATTTTTGCAATCAATATAAAACTATGGAATTTAATAAAATAATAGAGGGAAAATCAGCTGAAGCTTGGGACATATATATCCCAAATTTATCTGTGGATTGTGTTGTTTTTGGATTTCACGACACTACCTTAAAAGTATTGGTTACTAGACTAAAAGAAACAGATCTTTGGGCACTTCCCGGAGGATATGTTTTAAAAACAGAAAATCTTAAAGAGGCGGCCAATAGAATTTTATTTAGTAGAACAGGTGTTGAAAATATTTATTTGCAAGAATTTAAAGTTTTCAGTGATTTGAATAGATCTGATGGAATTTTTGATAATTTTCCGGATACACTATGGAACAAACAGCGCTTTCTATCCGTTGGATTTTATGCCTTAGTCGATTTTCATCATGTAAATTTAGTTATGGATGATTTTTCTGATGCGTGCGAATGGAAATCAATTGATGAATTGCCAGATTTTATGATGGATCACAGAAGTATTTTTGATAAAGCATTAGAAACGCTGCGCAGACAATTAAATCATAAACCTATTGGCTACAGTTTATTGCCTGAAAAATTTACGATGCCCGAACTTCAAAAATTGTATGAAATTATTTTAGCTAAGAAGTTGAATCGCGGTAATTTTTATAGAAAGATGCTGCGTTATGATATTCTCGAAAAATTAGAAGAAAGCAGAAAAGGGGGAGCGCACAAAGCACCGGATTTATATAAATTTGATTTAGAGAAATACCAATTAGCACTTAAAAATGGATTGAATGAAAGTTGGTAAAAGTTTTAAATTGTTGAATGAGTGCATTTGTATCTTCCTCATGAAGGCGAATAAAAATTATGTCTTTTCTTTACTGGAATTGTTTTAAGAAATCTTTATAAAATCTTTATACCATCTTCAGATATATTATAAAATACTTACAACATATCATTTAACTTTGTATTGTAAATAATAAGTAGTTATTATGAAAAGTATTTTGAGTCAAATTAAAACAAAAAATCAATACTTGATATGTGTGTTGTCTGTAAGTGCAGTTGCTTCATTGTGCTTGTTTACCAGAGATTATTTGGATCATAAAATTGTGGGTTATTTATTATTGGTTGTAGTTTCTTTATTAGCTACATTTTTAGATATTTTACCAGTATTGTTAAGTGCTGTTTTAAGTGCTTTAATCATGAATTTTTTCTTTTTGAAACCCTATTATACATTTCATATCAGTAATGCCGAAGATTCTTTATTATTGTTTTTGTTCTTCCTAATTGCACTCATCAACGGGGTTTTGACTTATCGAATCAGAAAAGCCGAAAAAATATTGCAAATAAAAGAACTCAGGATAAATACAATGAAGTTATACGATGCCTTATTGGATTCATTATCACATGAATTACGGACTCCCATTTCTACAATTATGGGCTCCATTGATACAATACAAAGTAAAACGTTAACTATTTCCGAGGAGAATAAACAAAAACTATATTCAGAAATTGAAAAAGCATCTTTACGTTTAAATCATCAGGTGGAGAATTTATTGAATATGTCCAGATTAGAATCGGGTGTCATACAACCAAAAATGGATTGGTGTGATTTAAAAGAATTGGTTTATAATGTTTTGGATAGCCTAAAAGAGGATCTGCAATTTCATAAAATCGCAGTTGTTGCCGATGAAAATTTACCTCTTTTCAAATTGGATTACGGTTTGATGGAACAAATTATTTACAACTTAGTTTTTAATGCCTCTCAATACACTCCAAAAGGAGCTAAAATAGAAATCAAAGTACAATACAATCCGGATATTGATTTTGAATATAATCCAGATAAATTAATACCGTGTGTCATCACTATTTCCGATGATGGAAGCGGTTTTCCAGAAGCTGAAATTGATAAAGTCTTTGATAAGTTTTACAGATTGCACAATTCTAAAACGGGAGGAACCGGATTAGGATTGTCTATTGTAAAAGGTTTTGTTGAAGCCCAAAATGGTAAAATAACTTTAGAAAATAAAGAAGAAGGCGGTTCCGCTTTTAAAATATATTTTCCAACATTAGTAATGAATACAGCAGCCATTTCAAATGAATAATTCAGCCGAAATATTAATTATAGACGATGAAATCCAAATTAGGAAACTACTCGAAATTGCTTTAGATTCAAATGGGTATAAAACTATTTTCGCTGTAAATGGAAAGGAAGGGATAGCGCTTGCAGCAAACCATCAGCCGGATTTAATTATCTTGGATTTAGGTTTGCCAGACGAAGATGGACAGGTAGTTTTAAAAAGATTGAGAGAATGGTATAAAAAGCCGATCTTGATTTTAACCGTAAAAAATACCGAAGAAGAAATTGTAAAAGCACTCGATAATGGTGCCAATGATTATTTGGCAAAACCATTCCGAACCCAAGAATTATTGGCTAGAATTCGTACCGCTTTAAGGAATTTAAACCAAGATGAAAATGAACCAATAATCGAGTTTGGAGAAATTTCGATTGATTATACTTCGAGAATTGTCAAGTTAAAAAATGAAATTCTAAAACTAACAACTACTGAATATAATTTGCTTTCCATTTTGGTTAAAAATGAAGGCAGAGTACTCACACATCAGTATTTACTCAAACAAGTTTGGGGGAACAGCTATTCCGACCAGACACAATACCTGCGTGTTTTTGTGGCACAACTTCGCAAAAAAATCGAAGAAGACCCAAACCGGCCTAAATACATCATCACCGAATCTGGAGTTGGATATCGCTTTAATACCAGCTAAAATTCACAATGCTTTGAGTAAATCGCTTTAAGCAATAATCAAAAAATGACAAAAAAATCATCGAATTGTATGTTCTAAACATCACGATCAAGATTTTTATTGTCTAATAATTAATAAGTTATACAATTAAATTTAAATTTAAATTAAAATGAATAAATCAACTATTCAAAAAGTCAGCGCCGCATCGCTTTTAGTGGCATTAGGGATTATTTATGGAGACATAGGAACCAGTCCGTTGTATGTTATGAAAGCCATTATTGGACAAAGAGAAATCTCTAAATTGCTTGTTTACGGTGGTATTTCCTGTATTTTTTGGACACTAACCTTTCAAACAACTTTCAAATATATTTTCTTGACACTTTCAGCAGATAACCATGGTGAAGGTGGTGTTTTTTCACTTTATGCATTGGTAAAGCGTTTTGGTAAAGGAAAATTGGTAATTCCTACCATTCTAGGAGCAACAACTCTTTTGGCAGATGGAATTATTACGCCACCTATTTCCGTGGCTTCTGCAGTTGAAGGTTTGGGAGATGTGGTTCCTGGCATTCCAATACTTCCAATTGTAATCGTAATTTTGTCAGGATTGTTCTTTTTTCAACGATTTGGAACACAAAAAGTTGGTTTCTTTTTTGGACCCGCTATGGTAGTGTGGTTCTCAATGCTTTTTGTTTTAGGTTTTGTACAAATACTGGATCATCCTGCTATTTTGACGGCATTAAATCCAATGTATGCCTATCAATTACTAGTTGAATATCCTCACGGATTCTGGTTATTAGGAGCCGTATTTTTATGTACAACGGGAGCCGAGGCACTATATTCGGATTTAGGGCATTGTGGAAAAACGAATATCAGAATCACATGGATTTTTGTCAAAATTGCTTTAGTCGTAAATTATTTAGGTCAAGCATCTTGGCTTATGACTCAAGGAAATACATTTCTTGATGGAAGAAATCCTTTTTATACCATCATGCCACAATGGTTCCTTTTTTCAGGTGTTATTATTGCCACTTTTGCAGCAATCATTGCTTCACAAGCTTTGATAAGCGGTTCCTACACGTTAATAAATGAAGCGATGTCACTTAACTTTTGGCCAAGAGTTGCCATGCGAAATCCAACCAATTTGAAAGGACAAATATACATTCCTTCAGTAAATACAATTCTTTGGGTAGGGTGCATTTTGATGATTTTATATTTTAAAAACTCCTCAAATATGGAAGCGGCTTATGGGTTCTCCATTACTATTGCCATGCTGATGACCACTGTACTTTTAAATTATTATTTGATTTATATAAAAAAAATGAACAGGGTTTTGATAGGCATAATTATTACAATTTTTGGGATTATTGAAATTGCTTTTTTTATTGCCAATATTGTAAAAATCAAAGAACGTTGGATGTTCTTGTTCTTTGAGCTTTTCATTTTTATGACCATGTATACTTGGTTTTTCGCAAGAAAAATTAATAATAAATTTCTAAAGTTCACCAATTTAGCGGAGCATACGCAACAACTTCAGGAATTGAGTAATGACATCAGTATTCCAAAATATTCAACCCATTTAATTTATCTCTCTAAAGCGGATAGAAATTATGAAGTGGAAGAAAAAATATTAAAATCTATTTTTTCCAAAAAGCCAAAAAGAGCCGATGTCTACTGGTTTTTTCATATCAACAGAACCAATGATCCTTTTACTTTAAATTATGAAGTAATAGAATTGTTAGACGATAAAGTCATCAAAATTGTGCTGAATATTGGTTTTAGAATCCAGCCAAAAGTGGAATTGTATTTCAAAAAAATAGTACAGAATTTAGTCAAAAATAAAGAATTGAATTTGCATATTCGCCCTGACGGTTCTACGAAATACAATGCAGATCCTGATTTTAAATTCATTATTTTGGAGAAATTCCTCTCTGTCGAAAATGAGTTTGCCGTTAAAGATGCCTTACTGTTGAATTCCTATTATATGCTTAAAAACTGGTCACTTTCAGATATTAGAGCATTTGGGCTTGATAAAAGCGATGTGGAAATTGAAGAAATCCCTTTTGTTTACCAACCTATTCAAAAATTAGAATTGGAAAGAAAAAAGATTTAGAATAAGTATTCAGTGTTCAGTCCCAGTTTGCAGTTACTGCAAACTGGGACTGAACACTGAATACTTTCTTAACAATCCGCCATATTCACAGCGATTGCTAAACCACCTTCAGAGGTTTCTTTGTATTTATTGTTCATGTCCTTGGCAGTTTGCCACATGGTGTCAACTACTTTATCTAACGGAACTTTTGCGTTTTTTGGGTCAGTTTCTAATGCTAATTCGGCGGCATTAATTGCTTTTATGGCTCCCATCGTATTTCTTTCGATACAAGGAATTTGGACTAATCCACCAATAGGATCGCACGTTAAACCAAGATGATGTTCCATGGCAATTTCGGCAGCCATTAAAACTTGTTCCGGAGTTCCGCCCATTAATTCGCATAAAGCAGCCGCTGCCATTGATGAGGAAACCCCAATCTCTGCTTGACAGCCACCCATTGCTGCTGAAATAGTAGAACCTTTTTTGAAAATACTCCCTATTTCACTGGCTACCATCAGGAATTGGTTGATTTCTTTTTCCCCAGCATTGTGGTTTTCGATAACTAAATAATACATTAAAACAGATGGAATAACACCTGCACTTCCATTCGTTGGAGCGGTAACCACTCGTCCTAAAGCAGCATTTACTTCGTTTACCGCAAGTGCAAAACAGCTTACCCATTTTAATATTTGGCGAAATTTTACTTCCGTTTTTCTAATTTCTTCTAGCCAAGTTTGAGGGGAATTATAATTGGCTAAACCAATGAGGTTTTGGTGCATATCAAACGCTCTTCTCCTTACATTTAGTCCGCCGGGTAAAATTCCTTCGGAATGACAACCAATATACATAGACTCCAGCATGGTGTTCCAAATGCGCATTAATTCATGATGAATCATTTCTTCGGATCGCATTGATTTTTCATTCTCATACACGATTTCCGAAATCTTTTTATTTTCTTTCCTGCAGTAGTCCAAAAGTTCAGTTGCCTTATCTATTGGAAAAGGGAAAGCACATTTTATGGCAATTTTTTTCTTGGCATTGATGCGTTCTTCTTTCACAACAAAACCACCGCCGATAGAGTAGAAGGTAGAAATATATTCATCATCATCCGTTATGTAGGCCGTAAAAGTCATGGCATTAGCATGAAAAGGAAGGAAGTTTTTATTAAAAACAATATCTTCTGAAAAATGGAAAGGAATCTGGTGTTCATTACCAAGATTGATTTCATTTTTGCCCTTAATTGATTTTATAATTTTATCGATATTTGAAATAGGAATATATTCAGGATCTTGTCCACTTAAACCTAGCATAATTGCTAAATCAGTGGCGTGCCCTTTACCAGTTAGCGAAAGAGAACCATATAAATCTACTTTTACTCTGTTTACTTTATGGATTAAATTTTCGTTTCTCAATTCACTCAGAAAACGTTCTGCTGCGCGCCAAGGCCCAAGTGTATGAGAACTAGAGGGTCCAACACCGATTTTAAGCATATCAAAAACAGAGATACATTCTTCCATAATTTAGTAGTAGGTTTTATTACTAACAAAGATAATAGAATGTAACAATGAAAAGATTAAAATTGGAGTTTTATTAAATATTTGGCAAAATATCAAGTCATATTCTAATCATTCAATAACGTAAATAAATAATTGGGTAGTTTAGGAGTTTTAATGAGGACTTCTGAAATTTTGGGTTTTTGAGCTAATTTGTTAATGAGCTATTGAAAGACATTACGAATTTGAGATCATTTTTTATACAAGATTTAAATGCTTTTTATTCGAAAATGAATGGGTGGTATTTCCTTCTGTTCCATATAAATTGTTAAAAGTGTTGAAATTTAGAACTAAAAAGGAATGAATAATTTTTTCTAAAAAACGTTAATTCCCTAAATTCTACCTAAAAGGGATAGCCAATAGCCAAATTAAAAACTAAATTTTCTTTTCTCCAGGTACCGTTCCCAAAATTGATTTGATCTAAAACCCAACGTTGACCCTCCGGCAAATAAGGTTTTCGAATAGGGAAGGCAAAGTCCGTTCTAAGAATTAGAAAAGAAAAGTCAAAACGCAATCCGGCTCCGGTTCCAACGGCCAATTCGTTCATAAATTTTTTAGAAAATTGAGCGCCTGGTTTTTCAGGGTTATCTTTCAGTAGCCATATATTTCCTGCGTCTATGAATAGAGCCCCTTTTACTAAGCCATAGATTTTAGCTCGGTATTCTGTATTGAATTCCAGTTTTAAATCCCCAGATTGGTCTGCTAAAAAACTACTGGCAGTGGTAGAGCCATCATACGTTCCGGGACCTATTGATCGCGCGCGAAATGCTCTTAAACTATTGGTTCCACCAATAAAAAACTGTTTAATAAAGGGTAACTCATCCGAATTTCCATAAGCAAATCCTGCGCCCAGAATAATTCTGCTGGCAAGCTGGGAATCAGGTCCTAATTTTAAATAGTGTCTAAAATCGTTTTCTATTTTTATAAATTGGCTGAAAGGAACATCAAACAGTTTGATAGTATCCCCTTTTTGTATGTTTGCTCCTGTAGCTAATCCCGCTATGGTTCCGGCAAGATCTACAGTTCCTTTGTAGTAAAATGTGTTTTTCTTTCTTTTCTGTAAGGTGTTGGTGTACGTAAAAGAATACGTTGGGCCAAAAATTAATTGTTTCTCAATTACTTTCCCCAGAGAAGGATTAGCTAGAATCTGTTCTTGATATAAAGGAGTTACATTTTGCGGACTTGCATAAGTGATTTCGGTAACATTTAATAAATGTTCTTTTTTCTCGCTTGCTTTCCATAAATAACCAAAGGATCCTTTGAATGTTTGTAACGAGTACAATTTGGTTCTGTTTTGAAATTCATAACCTAATGTAGCCTTTGTTTTTGGAACAAAGCCACTAGAAGACCTAAATTTAAATGGGGAAACAAATCTCGGCCAAACTAAATTAGCTTCCGTTCCAAACCGGTATACATTAAATCCATTATTTTGCCCAGAAACTTGTACTTCGACACCGCCAAAAGCAGATATGGTCAGTAATTCAGCACCTCTGAAAGCATTTCTATTGCTCCAGTTTAAATTGAGTTCGGTTCCGGTATAATTAGCAGAATTAGTTTTTGCCAATACTTCCAAACGAAGTGATTTTTTGGGTAATGCCGTAAGATAATAGTACGCATCCAGATAATTTCCTATGGTATCGGAAGGTTTAAACTGATTTTTAACGAATTTGAAAGTGCCCAAATTTACTAATCGATTCAAAGATAAATTATGATTGGTACGGTTGTATAAATCTTCTTTTTTAAAATACAAGGCACGGTCAAAAATTCGTGGTTTGAATAAATTATCCGGATCTATAATGGTGAAATCATTGTATTTTTTGATGGAATTATAATTGGGTTTCAAGCTGTCAGAACCAATGGAATAGTTTGGATAAACAATAATTTTATTGATTTTGAATGGTGTCTCCGCTAGTTTTGGCGTTTCGTCTTTTACTTTTACGATAAGATCTACCTGATGATCAGCAACAGTACTGTCGACTTGTACTTTAAGATAATCGGGGTTGAAGAAGAAAAAACCTTTTTCCTTAAGTCTGGTGTCAATACGGACTCTTTCTTCTTTAATAACATCAAGGCTATATCCGTTATCTTTTTTTAATAAACTTCTGCGTTTGGTATTGCGAACCGCACTAGAGATTATGGAGGAATCTGTGGGGAATTTTACTTCTCTAATTTTATATTGTTTACCAGGTTTTACAATATATTCTGCAGTAGCTTTTTTACCATGTCGAGTTGAATCTGCTGCAGTTTTAGTATTAAAATAGCCACTGTTTTCAGAGAAATTCTGTAAAACACTTTTGCTATATTCTAAATCTACCTGACTGTATAAAACGGGTGGCTCACCTACTTTAGTTTTCAGCCAATACCGCCATCCTTTTTCTTTTTTGGGTGTTCCCGCTAAATTGTAGATATACAATTTTGGTCTCAATCCTAGAAAAGAGGCGTTGGGTTTTGGTCTAAGAATGTCTTTTAGTGCCGTCTTTAACGCTTTTTTTTCCTTTTTAGAGGCTTCGTTTCCTTCCACTTTTACTGTTCCGCCAATGTACAACAGTTCGCCTTCGGGCAAAAATCTTGTATTGCTGCACGAGGTGGCAAACAATGCTAAAAAAAGAAAATATAGTAAATGGGTCTTATTCATCAGATTTCTTTTTTGATTCTTTTTTTAATTTTTTAGCTGCTTTTTGCGCTTTACTTTTACCAAACAATTCCTTGAATTTATTGTAATCCAAAGTGATGATAAAAGCAATTCCTGTTTCTACAACTTCACCTTGAAGAGCCACTTGGTATTTGTTTATTCGATAGGCCCGGATTTTATACCTTCCGTCTTTTGAAAGTTGGTAGTCTAAAGAAACATCGCCAGCTATATTATTAGCATTCTGATTGACTTGTTGTGGTCCTTCAATTCCAAAACTACTTCCTACAGTAACTTTCAATCGGTCATTCAGTAATTTTTTAGAAATACCTACATTCAAATCGGTTTTGTTTTCTCGTTGCCCCGTTGTATAATCATCAGATGTATTCAAATCAAATTTAAGTTCCACACCACTTATTAAATCGCCTGCGAGATCATTGAGTTGCTGCGATAAAATTTTACTGACACTTTCTCTGGCTAATGAAGAAACGTTTGCTCTTCCAGCTTCACTCGCAAATGGATTTTCTCCAATGAAACGATTCAGTAGCAATAAGGCAAAAACCTGTTTATTCAATTCATCAGGCTGCTGACGTAGTTGCGTAAGTTTGGCTTGCGTAGTATTGATAATTTCAGTAGAAACACTATTATTTCCTTCAGGCAAAACGATATCAAACGAAATGGTAGGTTTCATCAGTTCACCGGTCATTTTTAATCTGGTTTCAAAAGGAATTCTTTGCTTGTATGTATTTCTAACTTCGGCTGTAACAGTTCCTAATTGGTCATTAACCAAATCAATTGGCGCAGCTTCTGTTTTATAAATTGCTGTAATACTTATGTCGGCCGTGGTTGGTTCTCCCGTCCAAAGAATATAACTTCCCGGTTTGATGTCGAATTTCCTTTTAATGGAATTAAAATTCATTTCATAACTTCCTTCTGATAATTCATATCTACCAGTCAAAGTTGTTTTTCCCGAAGGATCAATTCCACCGTTCAATTGTGCTTCTCCTTTTAATTTTAGGAAATCTCCGTTTGCTTTGTCAATAATCAGAGATAATTCAGCCTCTTTGTCTATTTCAATATTTACTGAAGCATTGATTCCTTTTATCTCTGATTCATTAGTAAATTCTGCTAGAGCAATATCCCCCATTAATTGTGGATTGTCTTGATCAATAAATTCTACAATTCCTTCTCTATCGGCTATTGATGGATCTGATTGGGGTAAAACAATAGTAAATTTAGTGTCTTTGTTAATTTTGATATTTCCTTCCACAACAGGATTGTCAAAATTGCCTGATATTTTCAAATGATTGTCTAAATACAATTCGCCATAATACATAGCATTGTCTTTGGCTTTAGAATTAATAGCTTTGAAATTATCTGCATCCAAGGCTAAATCAAAACCAAAATTCCTGAAATTGGTACTCTCTATTTTTCCGTTTATGGTTAAATCATTGTCTTTTTCATCTTTTAGAATGAAATTATCGAAAAGAATGGCATCGTTGGTAAATACGATTTTATCATTTGCAGACTTGAAGGTTGAGTTAAGCTTTGTCGCCTTGAAACCAATTTCATTGAATTGTAATTCTCCAATTACTTTTGGCTGAGATGTATTGCCTGTAATTTTGAAATTGCCTCTAAAAAAGCCGGTACTTTCTTTTATATTATCCAATGTAAAACCCTGAATACTTTTTAAATTCAGTTTTTCAATAGCCAGATTCATATCAAAACTACTATCAGTTGTTTTGTAATTTCCGTCTAAATTGACTTGGTTCCCCTGACCTGTAATTGAAATAACCGCATCATATCTATTGGCAATTGCATTATTTACTTTTATGCTAACAGTACCGATAGTATCTTTTTTGAACGTAAAATTTTCAATATTTAAATCGGAAGTGAAAAGGGGTATAGTAGTTACATTTTTAACTAATGCATTTCCATTGATTTTTCCGCTCATTTGCAAATCCTTTTTCTCCACCATACTGGTAATGGTTTTGATGTCAAAATCCTTGAAATCAATGGCGATTGGCGCATTCGTTCCTTCAGATTGTGATTGTATTCGGATACTGCTTCCCTCTTTACTCAATTCGAAATTATCAGCGTAAATTCCTTTTTTGCCAAAACGAATTAAATTGTCTTGGGATATTTTCCAGGATTCATAGTTGAGTAACAGATTGTTTGGATCAAGATTTATTTCATTATTTCCGTTTGTTGCCTGTAAAGTTCCTGCAATCAAGTATCTTTCTACGTTTTTTATATCTTTTAATTGCAACGTGTAATCCAGAATGTTGTTTTGCACTTTCCCCGAAATATTGGTGTAAGGCAACTGAATTTGTTTGTTTTGAATATCGTCTACATTCAAACTGTAAACAAGTGCCTTGTCTTGAGTATCCACTTTAAGAACGGCATTTGTGATGGTATTTTCTCCGTAAATTAATTTTGGAATGGTACCATTCAGAACAATAGAATCGTTAACAGAATTGTATCTTCCATTGATGTTAATAGGTTCAAGACTTTTCAATTCAGGAATAAGTTTCAATAGAATTGGACTGTCTTTTATACCAATTTTAAAAGCAAAATGTTGTTTTTCAGCAGCGGTTTTTCGTGTATTTGGTTTGCTGTCATAATACTTGGCAATAGAATTAGATAAAGCGGTCGCTATTTTTGATAACTTGTATTTTCCATTTACTTCACCATCCATAAACGGGGATTTCAATACTAATGTATTCTTTTCAGGCGTGGATGTTGCGACTACGTTTATTGAATCAATTACAAATTGTTCTTTCGCATTGGCTATTGTTAAGCTGTGTGCATTTAAGGTTCCATTGAGATAATCTAAATTTGCGGATTGAATATCAGCATCTACAACGCCTCTTATTTTCATTGGACCGGCATGCAGATTCAGTTTTTCCAAATCAGCGATATCCACATTCAGTTTTAATTTTCCAGTTGGATATTTATCTCTAAAACTTCCGCTGCTGACTAAATCAAAAGTCAGATTAGGATCTTTTGCCACAGCGGTTGCATTGAAATTTCCACTGCGAATAGTCCCTTTTACGCTCAGATTTTGATACGTATATTTATTGTAATAGGCTTTTTGAATAGTTCCGTTGAAAGAAGCCGAGGCAGTTTTTAAATTGGAACCACTTCCTTTTATATTGGCTTTTAAAGTGACTTTTCCAATAGAATCGTTTTTGATAAATTTCCCTAATTCAAAATTAGTCAGTTCTATTTGGGCATCGTATTTATCCTGATTTTTTATGCTGCGGTCGTAGATACCTTTGATTTTTGCATTTCCAAAACTACTTACCAAATTCAGATTGGTATTGAAATTAGCAATTGTTCCCTTGAAAGTTCCTATGGCACTGAATTTTGAAGGCAACTGAATCGAATTTGGAATCGTGCCTGGAGGTAAGATGCCATTAAAATCCTTCGAACCGGATTGCAAGTCTTTAATATTCAAATCAAAGTAGGCTTTGTTGACATCTGGTAAACCGATTATTCTGCCGCTTGCAGCCACTTTTGTGGTTCCAATGCCACTGATTTCGATGGCCGGAAATACAAAGTTTTTTAATTTCCCGGAAACTTTACCATTGACAAGCAGTATCGCGTTGGGATAGCTCATGAAAGGATTCGTCTTCGATACCATGGGAGCAAAAAGCAAAATATCTTTAACGCCCAATTTACTTTTTTTCAAATTAGCGATAAGACCTAATTCCCCAGGATTTTTAGCCAATGATTGAATGGAAGGATACCCTATGAGAATTTCATCTCTCAATTCAGTTTGAGGTGTTTTTAAATATAATTTTTTAAGCGAGGCATTTCGTCTACCGTAGAAAAATTCAGCATTAAACGCTTGAACATTCAAACCACTTTTTTCTCTGAATGTTAACGAATTGGCATCTCCGGAAATTTTTTCTGGATTGTAATACAAGGCATCAACTTGTACGTTTAATTTAGTGAAATCTAAATGGTTGTAATCGATCCCTTGCTTAGTCGCGGCACTGTTATTATTGTCATAACGGAAGTTAATTCGGTTAAACGTTGTTTTGTTTACTTTTACTTCCCAGTTGTTAGTTTTGTCATTAGATTGATTTTTTACATTTTTTTGGTCTAGTTTTCCAAAAGCCAATCCACCTTCCACACCCGTCAAATCAATACTTTCGATTAAAAGTAATTGATTGTTAAGGTCAATTTTATTAATTTTAGCTAACAGTTTTTTCAAATAGAAATTAGTGGATAACTTGGTTTCGTCACTTTGATAATCGAAATCAATTTTGGATAAATCAATTTCGCCCAACTTTAATTTTAAGATAGCGTCCGGAGCATTTTTTGCAGCAGCAACTTTGGTTTTATTGGATATTTGAACCAAACCTTGTTTTAATTTAAACCTTAAACCATTAATTTTAGCTTTCGGAATTTCAAAGTTCATTTGATCTAAATCAAATGTTTTTACTGTTGTTTCAAAATGATTTAGATTGGCATTTAAATCATTTTTTGTAACGGCATCGTTATAATTAAATTGTATTCGGTCTAGCTTAATTTCCTCCACAGAAAATTGCATTGGGGGTGAATCGCTCTTTTGTTTCTCTGGTGAAGCAAAAGCTTTGAAGATGTATTCGAAATTAAAAACCGCTTTAGTATCTCTATTTAAATTGGCAGTGATACCTTCGAGTTCGAGGGAATTGATTTCTATTTTGTTATTCATCAATTGCAACAAACTAATATCAGCCGCTAATCGCTCTCCGGCTAAAAGGGTGTCTTTTTTTTGATCTTGAAAATAAACACCTTTGAGTATTATTTTTTCGGGAAACCCAATTTTTAAGGTGTCAATGGAAACTTTGGTTTTAATCTTCCCTTCGAGATAAGTTACTGCTTTTTCTTTGGCAAAATTTTGAACTGAAGGCATTTGAATAGCAAGAAGTAACAATAAAAACAATACGATTATAGTTCCTATTATCCAGAGGAAAATTTTAAAACTTCTTTGTAAGTATTTTTTCAAAAGGTCTTGATTTTAGGCCTAAAATTAGCCAATTTAGACTAGAAAAGCAATTTAAATTCTAAATTGAATTAAACACAAAGGTGAAAATTTAAATCAGAAATGGTTTATATAATTTGGATATTAACTTACAAAATTTTTGGATTAAAGTGTCCCAAAAACAATTTTATGACCTGGCTAATTGAAAAGGAACCAAATTTTGTGTGCGTTAGGTTCTGTAAATTGGGATCTCATTAAAATATTCGGCTTGTTTTTCCTCCAATAAAATTTCTTTTACTGCCATAAGCATCGCTTTATTCGAGGTGAAAAGTTCCCGGTTAAAATTAATGACTGTAGTGATATCAATATCTTCAATGGATGCGTTTTGTGCCTCTGTGTAAAAATTATTGAGCGCTGAGCTATAATTATTCTGAATGGAATCAAATAGATGCTGTAGTTCTTCAAAGCTTGCTTTTTTATCCTCGGAGAGGAATGCATTCAACTGAAGGTATAGATTTTCGGTTTCTTTTTTATGGTGTATAAAAAAATTATATTTGATGTCTTTTGACGAATGTCTGAGATTCGTAATATTGGTTCCAATGTCTTTCACGCTTTTCACAGAGTGCATCGAACTGCGCACGGCAGAAATCAGTTGGTTGAGTTCAGCCTGCTTTTCTCCTTCTAATTTTGTTCTCAGTTTCAAATAAAAAATCTGTAATTCCCCCTGTAATTGTTTCAGGAATTCATATTTTTCTTCTTCGGTTTTCGTAAAGAAATTTCTTTTTTCATTGATGGCTTTAAAATCATCATTTTTTAGAATCGGTAGCGTATCAATTTTGAATAATTCCAAATTAAAAAGCATCGAATTATGAATGAAGTATTTTGTTTCTCTTCGGAACAAATCGAGCGCAGTTTCCGGTTCATTAATAGAAGCGTGGCTTATAAAAGCAACTGTTGACCCATTAGAATTTTTAAAAAAACGTTCTAAAAATTTCGTGAAAAGTTCAAGAAAAGGAAGGAAGATTACAATAGCTAACAGATTTATTAAACTCGAAAAAGTAACCAACCCAATGACTGGATCTTTGATTTTTATAATATCAGTTATCAGTAAAAGAATAGGTCTAAGCAATACAAAAGCAATGGCAGTGATGAAAATATTAAATAATAAATTGCCAAGTGCCACTCGTTTTTTGGAAGCATTCCCGCCAATAGCACTCAATACTATTTTAATAATGGTCCCAGTTTCACTGCCCAGAACGATTGCGGCTGCCATTGGAAACCCTATCGCTCCGGCGTGAAGTGCGCTCAATGTAAGCGCCATAGTTACGGAGCTAGATTGAACAACCAGCGTAATCAAAAAACCAATTATCAAAAAAATCACTAATGGCTTCGAAGCATATTGTGAAAAATCAAAATATTGAACCTGCGTTTCCATAGCCGTTTTCATGAAGGAAAGCCCAATAAACATTAAACCAAATCCCAAAAGAAAATAGGAAACATATTTTATGGTTTTGCGATTCCCAAGAAGGATTAGGAGAAAACCTCCTAAACAAACTGCCGGGTAAGCAATCACTTCTATATTGGTTTTAAAACCAAGTGTTGCCACCAGCCAGCTTGCAAGTGTTGTTCCCAGGTTTGCCCCCAAAATAATGGCCATAGCATTTTTCATGGTGAAAACACCGGCGCCAACAAATGCCAAAACCATCAACGAAACCATAGAACTACTCTGTAGAATACCAGTTATAATTGTTCCTCCTGCAACCGCACCAATGTTGTTTTTTGTGATTCGCTGCAGAAACAGTTTGAAGTTTCTCCCGGAAAGATTTTTTAAGGATTCCTCCACAAGATACATTGCAAAAAGGAACAGTCCCACGCCGGCGGAAAGTTTTAATGTTATATTGAGAGTTTCCATAGTTAAAAATAGAAATAAAGATACTTAAAATTAATGATTTAATCTTTTCTTAATGAGGTATTTGTACTTGTTTTTATTCGGGAAAAAGTAAAAATTTTAAGGTTTTAAATAAAAAAACTACAACTTTTTAAAGGTTATAGTTTAGGATTAAAATTATGATTTGCAAAACTAATAATCAGAATAATCAGTTGGGTACAAAAAAGTAATGTCTATATGTGAAATATTGTTTTTGTATTTTTCCATAGCTATTAATCCTTTCCATTCTGGGGAATCTACAAAGGATTTCCAGTGCTCATCTCGGCTGGCCTGATCCGCAAAAGTGGTCATGTACATCAAGTTTGGCATTTTGGCTCCCGAAATCACTTCGCCATAAAAAACAGGATTAAAAGCAAGTCGGTCAAAGAGTTTTGTTTCCCCACCGGCATTGAACATATCCACTTTATTTCTATAAATCGCTTCGGTTGCTGATTCGTAACTTCTTAATTCATAGACCCGATTTGCTCTTGGACTATTTAAAGCTGGAGTTGTCATCAAGGGATGATTAGCGAATGCTTTCAATAAAACAGACTCAATACGCGCATAAGGTGCTTGTTTATAAGTGGCATTCAAATAATCTGCTCCTGCAGCCAAATAGGTTTTGTCTTTGGCCAGTTTTTCTTCCAATCCAAGAAATTGTGATAGGGACGAAAAAGGAATTAGCACTATAATTTTTTTTAACGTGTCAGTAGCATTTGGTTTTGGTTTGAAAACCCCAATATTCTTTATTCCCAGTTTTTTTAATCCTGGCAAATACGCTTCTTTCAGAAACTTATCAGTAGTTTGTACCTGCTGTTCCGTTTTGAAAATATAGGTTTTGAGTTGGTAGAATTCTCTTGATGGCGCTACGATTTTAGAATCAGAAGTTATTGTTTTAAAGCTGGTAATGGCTAAAGCGATACCCATTAGGAATAGTAATTTTGTTACTTTCATATTTTATTTTTGATTTATATTTAATTATATTTTAATTAATAATAATTGAGAATTACAGCGATATGTTTTCGCCTAAAGCAAATTCCACTGCAGCTGCCGAATGAATTATGGCAGTGTCGAAAATAGGAACGGCAATATCCTCTTGTTGAATTAATAATGGAATTTCAGTACAACCCAGAATAATTCCTTCAGCACCATTTTCTATTAATTTATTGATGATACTGATGTAACGCTGTTTCGTTTCGGGGTTAATGATTCCTTTTCCCAGTTCATGGTAAATGGTATCTTGAATAAAATCTCTGTCATCTTGCTCCGGTATGCAAGTTTCAATATTTTGATTACTGAGTTTAGAGGTAAAAAAATCCAGCTCCATTGTGAATTTAGTTCCTAAAAGCCCTACTTTGGATAGATTCAATTTTTTTATTTCTTTTGTAGTTTCAGTGGCGATATGAATTACGGGTATCGACATTTTTTCCTCAATTCGATCGGCTAAAAGATGCATTGTATTAGCACATAAAACAATTGCTTCGGCACCACTTTGTTGTAGGTTTTCACAGGCTTCGGAGAGCATGATAAATGTTGATTCCCAATCATTGTTGTTATTATTTCTTATAATATCTGCATAATTGAAAGAATGGATTATGCATTTGGCAAAATTGATGCCTCCCAGTTTCTCGTTTACTCCTTCATTAATAAGTTTATAATAATCAGCAGTAGAAACCCAGCTAATCCCACCAATAAGTCCCAATGTTTTCATCTCTGTTTATTTTTGTTTGTCGATTTATAATCCTTTTTTCAAAACCGATCGTAATTCTTGTTGTGTTTATAAAAGTATAAAAAAAAGCATCACTTTTTTGGAATTGCATAAATAGATTCTATCCGATTTAAGAATCTGATAAAAGCGAATAGCGGCGGAGAATAAATCAAGCAATCGTATTTAGTGGCAGTTGCAAATTGGTACATTTACAAAATGAAATTTAAAGTATACAGTGAATTATCATATGAAGTCTTTTCTCCAACTACCTTTATTTTTAATATACAGGCAGCAAAATCAGCAAGCCAAATAATTATTTCGGAATCTATTACTGTTACTCCCGCCATAAAGTTTGAGGAATTTACTTTGAAAAATTCGGGTATTCGGTTTGTGAAAATGGAGGTAGAGCAAGGCCTATTTTTTACAATAATTTATCAAGCAGAAGTAGAGGTTTTTTATAAAATTTATGATGAAAAAGTACTTTTGAAATCGATACCAATTATAAATCTGGATCACGAAGTATTACCCTTTATTTCTCCAAGCAGGCATTGTGAATCGGATAAATTATTGGAATTTACCACGAATGAATTTGGATATTTGCCCAATGAATATACTAAAGCAAAAGCCATAAATGAATGGATTTTCAATACTGTAGAATACAAAACCGGCGTTACTAATTCCAGTACTTCTGCCTGTGATACGTTGCTCAATAAAGTGGGTGTTTGTAAAGACTTTGCCCATTTAGGGATTGCATTGTGCAGAGTGTTAGACATACCGGCACGCTATTTTACCGGATATGCCTATAATCTTAATCCACCGGATTTTCACGCCTGTTTTGAAGCTTATATTGGTGGACAATGGTTGTTTTTTGATCCCACTAAATTAGCTGTTGCTAATGGATTAGTAAAAATAGCGAATGGGAAAGATGCTTCAGAAGTAGCGGTAGCCAGTTACTTTGGGAATGTTAATTGTACGTTCATGAAAATTGAATGCCATCCCACTACAGCTGACTTTATACCTTTTAATTCTGAACTTGATACCAAAGCGATTTCTTATGAATGAAATTCTATTGCTTTATTTTAGAAGTTTTTAATCTAAAATTTTTCTGACTGTGATTCGGTTGTCGTCTCCCATCTTCCAGATTTCTCCAAACAAAGTGATGTTTTCTCCTATTTTAAATTCACGGTGTTTTTCGGGGCTTCCAAGATTTGGAATACTGATTACAGCAAAATAGATTGCGCCTTCAGTTGTTTTTATTTTGGTAGTATAGCCATCTTTTCCTTTTTCTACAGATTGTACTATTCCGGTGATTTTAGCTTCAGCAATGTTTTTCTTTTTCAGTTCCAATATTTCTCTGACAGTAATTTGTTTTTCTTTTCTCATTTTCCAAACTTCTCCTTTCACAACTATTGTATCTCCAATTTCCGCCTGTTTGAATAATTGAGGATTGCTCAAATTGGGAATACTAATTGTTCCAAAATAAATGCGTCCTTTTGCATTTTCAATTGTCGCAGTATAACCATCTTCCCCTTTTTGAATAGCCGAAACTTTCCCACTAACGGTAGCTGTTTTTCCTGATGAGCATGATACGAAGCTTAAAATAATCAGACTTAAAATACTGTTCTTTAGTATGGGATTTTTCATGTTTTTTGTTTTTGTGCTTTGTAATAATCGCTAAATGTATCATTAGTTTTCACAAAAACAACACGCTATCAATAATACATTTTTATGTTTAATTGAACGAACTTCTAAATTCTAAAGGCGAAACATTGGTTTTGCTTTTGAATAATTTGCTAAAAGACTGTGGGTATTCAAAGCCCAATTGGTACGCTATTTGACTAACTGATAAAGAAGTTGTAGTCAAAATTTCTTTGGATTTTTCTATCAACTTATCGTGAATATGCTGCTGCGTACTTTGTCCAGTGAGTGATCGGAGCATGTCACTCAAATAATTTGGAGAGACATTCAATTGCTCTGAAATGTATAAAACAGTAGGAAGGCCAAATTCCTGAACTTTGTTACCATTAAAATAATCCAAAAGCAATTTTTCTAAATTACTCAACAAATCATTACTGGCATTTTTTCGGGTAATAAACTGTCTGTTATAGAATCGGTTGGAATAATTGAGTAATAATTCAATGTGTGAGAGTATAACATCCTGACTAAAACCGTCTATTACAGAACAATATTCGGTATCAATTTTTTGCATAATGTCTGTAATCATTGCTTCTTCTTTATCCGAAAGGTGTAGCGCTTCATTTACAGCATAAGAGAAAAATCCATAGCCTTTGATGCTTTTTGCCAAGGCATAATTTTGGATAAAATCTGGGTGAACGACTAACCATATTCCCGAAAGCGCTATATCTTCATCGACAACAGTCGAAATTACCTGACCCGGTGAAAAAAAAGTCATTATACCTTCGTCAAAATCATAATAGTTTTGTCCATATTTCAATTTACCTTTAAAATCCTTTTTAGTACAAATCGAATAAAAATTATAAATGAAACTTTTTATGCTTTCATCAAAATGACATTTTATTTCATTCAGATTAATAACACTAACTAACGGATGTTTTGGTTTAGGTAATTCCAATAAACGATGCAACTCAGAAATGGAATTGATAATATACGGAGAATTGGTCTCTTTTTTCATGATGCGAATTATAAATTCAGTAGGAAAAGTGAATAGTAAAGATAGCTTTTCCTACTGAATAATGTTGTTTTATTGATCAATAGCGACCATATTGGCAGCATCATAACGATCACCTGTGATGGTTCCTAAGGGGATGATGGTTTCTAAACGGTTTAGGTCTTCAATGCTTAATTTAATCTCGGCAGCAGCATTATTTTCTTCGATATATTTCACACGTTTTGTTCCCGGAATTGGTAAAATACCTTTTGAAACAATCCAGGCAATCGCTAATTGTGAAGGTGTTATTTTTTTTTCGGTAGCCAATGTTTTTATTTCATTTACCAAGGCAATGTTTTTGTAAAATTGTTCACCTTGAAAACGAGGTAAATTTTTTCTAAAATCATTATCAGGAAAATCATCAGGGCTTTTGATATCGCCAGAAATAAATCCTCGGCCTAATGGGGAATAAGCCACAAACCCGATTCCAAGATCTTGAAGTGTTTTTAAAATTCCTGATTCTTCTACGCCACGCTCAAACAAAGAATATTCTGTTTGTACCGCAGTCAAAGGATGAATAGTATGGGCTTTTTTTATTGTCTCCGATGAAACTTCCGAAAGTCCGATGTGACCAATTTTTCCTTCTTTTACTAATTCAGCCATTGCCGCAACAGTTTCTTCAATTGGCGTGTTTGGGTCTAAACGATGCAAGTAATACAAATCAATATAATCTGTTTCCAAGTTTTTAAGCGAACGCTCCACGGCTTTTTTTACATAATCTTTTGTACCGTTGAATTGCCAAGTCAGTTGTTCATTGTCATCGATTTCATAGCCAAATTTTGTGGCAATGGTATATTTATTTCTATTTCCTTTAATGGCTTTGGCGACAAGCCTTTCATTTAGTAAAGGACCGTATAAATCTGCAGTGTCTAGAAAGTTATATCCTAGTTCCAATGAACGGTGAATAGTAGCAATAGATTCGGCTTCATCCGCTTTTCCATAAACATCCATTCCTGCAATTTGGGTCATTCCCATACAACCCAATCCTACTTTTGGAACAAAAAGTCCTTGACTTCCCAATTCGATTTTTTTATTAATATTCATACTTTTTTATTTAATTATGGATTTAAATTAACAATGCAAATGTCAGTACAATACTAAATTTAAAAGTAACTCAATCTCTTATAGTTGTATCCAAAATGGGGAAATTGGGTTTAAAAAACAAAGTTAGCCACAAAATAAATCGCATTTAAATGGGATTGTATGATTAGTTATAACGTTGAAGTTGAGTTTGATTTATTCATTAAATAGGATGTTAAATGTTTTATTTTCTCATTTTGCATATGGAAAACATCACAAAATACGGCGTCTAGTAAATTGCCATTTTTTATTTTACATTGGACCGCACCTTCTGCGATTACAATATTATTTTCTTCTGTCATTCTAATAATTTGTATGGTTGGACTACCAATAAAATTGTCGTTTTCTATTTCCTTATCAAATGCTTCTTTCCCAGATAAACGAAACATTCCTGGTACTTCCCAAGTAACATCTTCAATTAAGCAGGATAAAATTTTTTCATGGTCACTAGCCATAAAGGCTTCCATATATTTTTGTATAGTTTGCTTGTTTTTTGTCATGGTTTCCGCTATAATTTAAGTACAGGATTGTCTTAGATTTAAAGACTTACAAAATCATCACTTTTAGGGAAAATACTCAAGGCTTGAACTGCAATTTCGGGAGTAGGAGAAGCTAATTTGCGAAGTTTGGTATCCATCCAAGCGCCATCAACGGTTATGGTTGCACAAAGTTTGTTGTCTTCATTCAAAAACTCATGTACAATAGACCAG
Source organism: Flavobacterium galactosi (assembly GCF_048158585.1). Lineage (NCBI taxonomy): Bacteria > Pseudomonadati > Bacteroidota > Flavobacteriia > Flavobacteriales > Flavobacteriaceae > Flavobacterium > Flavobacterium galactosi. The sequence continues at coordinate 336,390 of NZ_JBLNKV010000006.1, read as the reverse complement.
CGCGAAGCATCTGCTTTCATTTTGGAGGTTTTGGTATGCATAAAAATTTTGTCCGAAATTTTTATTTCTTTTCTAAAAACACATTCTTCCCTAAAAAGAATAGGGCCAAAACTTTGTGCTTGCATCACCTTCATCGTTAATCCAAGACTTTCCAGAATTTCGATACGGTGTTGTGCTCCAAAATCATAATAAGCGCTATGTCGTACATGAAAATTAGGGTCAAGATCAGACCAACGGAAAGATAATTCTTTTATAAATGAAGTCATTTTTATGTTGTTTTAGGATACTTTCAGGATTAAATTTTTGTGAAAGCATATAGATTTAGAAAATCGAAAATACTAATAAAAAAGGACTGTAATGACGGTAGGTCTTGTTTTTAAGGCTTTTTTATGATAATCAAACAAAAGTAATTTGTTAATTTATTGCTTGTTGAAACGAAAAAATTAATGTGGCCTATCTTTTGTATTATAAATAATAATTATTCAATTCCGGATAATAAAATATAACCTAAGAAGGATGAAAAAAATAATTTCAATGCTACTTATAACTGGCGGTTTGTGTGCTCAAGAACAGGTCTTTAACGTTCAGCGGTATTGCATAGACGAGGAACCTTTCAAAAAAGGAGAATGTGATAGGACGGGAAACGAATATTCTTTCGTGTTCTTAGATAGTAAAAAGAGTAATGTGGTATTCTTTCTTACTGAAATGAGATTAAAATATAAAATTGTTAAGTCAGGTGTTTTTTCTTTCGATCCTAATTATACCGTCTATACTTTAGAAAATGAAAAGGAACAAATAGAAATGAGAATAAATAAGCAGAATACTAAGATCGAATTCCTGTATCCTAATAATCACATTTATTTAACGGTAGGGAAGTCTACTAAGGCAGTAAATTAATTGATTTTTAGTAAATTTAACTTGCAGCAAACTCTTGTTTGCTGCTTTCTATTATCCAAAAGCGAATCGATTTGATTGTCAATTTAATACGTGTCCGTCACAATCGTTTCTTTGTATAGCGTAGTATAATGCTGTTCTAAATTCATTCGTTTACTTGTCTTTATGTTATCATATCCCAAAGCAGCTCAAAAGTGTCATTAATAACCATGTCTTGTTTGGGTTTTGAAAATTCGTTTGCAACTAAATATTGATTGACGCTGAAAGTGTGTCCACAGATTAATGTGAAAATGAGGTCAACATCCATCGGCTTTATGATTTTGTCTTTTACTCCTTTTTCTAAAAGAGCCATAATTGGTTTAATGTATTTCTGAATTTCTTCTTCTGCAATTTGTTTTAAGTAAGGGGAAGAATTGAATTGTTCTATGAAACGGAACTCTGTCTTGTGCTTTAATGCCCAATGAAGTGTAGCAGAATAATATCCTTTCATGATTACCTGCAACGATTTTTCGTCTTTAATTGTTTCTGAAATATGTTCATTCAGGCGGCTTTTAATGTCAATATATAAGGCCTTGACTAATTCGTCTTTTGTTGGAAAAAAGTAAAACAAGGTGCCGCTGGCAATGCCTGCTTCCTTTGCAATTTTACTTGTTGGTGTATCGTGAAAACCAAACTCAACAAATAGTTTGAGTGCCGCCGCCAGTAATTTTTCTCTCTTGTCCATTATTCAGATTTTATTTTTATCGAATCTTAAACCGCTAGGGATTGCTTTATTCACAAGTAATTTATGTGGTTATTTTACCCCTTTCCACCATTGGGAAAATTGTTGTTTTGTATCTTTTAAATTTACCTGTTCACCGATCATCGGTGTGATGAGGTTTAGGTTTTCTTGTTTGTTATTTTCTGTTATCAATTCCAGAGGTTCATACCAAGGATGATTCCCTAGCGCAAATTTTGATGAATGGACTGGGAAAATTCGTTTGGCATTTAAGTCTTTTGCTGCTTGCAAAATTTCATCTGGCATCAGGTGAATGTATTTCCAACTCTTGTCATATTGACCGTTTTCTAAAATGGCTAAATCAAATATGCCAAACGTTTTCCCAATCTCGGCAAAGTGTTTGTCGTACCCACTGTCACCACCAAGAAAAATTTGCATTGTTGGTGTTTGTAAAACATACGAGGTCCAAAGTGCCTTGTTTCTAGTTAGTCCACGACCCGAAAAATGTCTTGAAGGAACCGTATGTGCCGTAAAACCTTCGTCCAAAACTATTTTCTCGTTCCAGTCTTTTTCAATGATTTTAGTGGTGTCAAAACCCCAATATTCAAAGTGTTCGCCGGTGCCAAGTCCGCAGATTATTTTTTTGATTTTAGGTTTTAGCTTTGAAATAGTTTTGTAATCCAAATGATCCCAATGGTCGTGCGTAATAAAAAGGTAATCAATTTCGGGAATGTCATCCGTTGTGTAACGATCAGTTCCTTTGAAAGCTTTTGTTGAAAATGAAAAAGGAGAAGCAACACCACTTAAAACGGGATCAACTAAAATTCGTTTTCCATCAATTTGAATGTAGTAGGAGGAATGCCCAAACCAAACCAAAATATTTTCGTTTAGGTCTACATTCAAAAGGTCTGTTTTTTTGGTTGGAATTTCATCAACTGGTGTAACGTTCTTATGTTGCCCAAAAAAGAACTCTTTACTAACGGTATAATAGCTTGCTCCTTCCGTCAGGTCAGGAGTTATACTTTGGTTTTGAAAAGAACCGTTTTTATAATTCGGAGATTGTTTAATTTTTTCCAATCTTTTGCCTGTAGGCAGTTTACCGAATTTTACTTGTTTTAAATAGTATAATATACTCATTATGAATAAGATAATTAAATAAATTGAAATAAAAACATATTTATTACTGACTAATCAGTCAGTAAATATAAATCTATTTTTTCAATTGGCAATAGTTTTTCTAAAAAGTAAATTTATTGGGATTCTTTTTCATTTCGAGTGTAAAACATAAATGCTTCTATAGACTGCACCCAAAAAGGTAGACGAATTTATAAATAATTTTGGAGTTGGTTGAAATCAGAAATTTTAGGGTTTTTAAAGTAATTGGCATATAAATTTAATTTGTCATAAACGATTGCATCAATTCCCAGTTCTTCGGCAGCAGCGATTTCCGATTCAGGGTCATCGCCAATCACTAATACTTCAGAGGTATCATACTTATAGTAATGTAAGATATTTTTAAAAACATTTTTTTTAGTATCCTTGGTCATTATTGCATCCACAATATATATTCCTTTGAAGTTTTTTTCTATCCCAAGTTGTTTTATCTTACTGTTTTGTAATTTGGGAAAACCGGAAGTAACCAAAAATTTATCACACTGGATTTTAGTAACTTCATTGTAATCTGGAAATGGTTCAATCGTTTCATTATAAGTAAGCTCACTCAATAGTTGTAATGCATCTTTGTATAATGATTGGGTCATTTTATATTGCTTGGCAACCACAGGAAAGGGTTTTCTGTTAATATCTTTTTTGATGTCTTCCAAATCTCCATCAAACTCGTTTAGATTGATTTCCAGGAGATAATAAAGGTCAGCAAATAGTTTGTCTCCAATGGATGGTGTTGAAAATATTGTATTATCTAAATCTAAAATTATCGCTTTTTTCATCTTTTCATTTTTTTAATTAAAAAACATGTGGCGATGGTTTCACCGCCACAATTGTAGTTACCATTTTTCAATTCCAAGAAGTTTTTTACCTAAATCGGAAAGCTCAGCAACAGGCTGTTTACTTTCACGGTTCAAAGGGTCTCCGGGAAAAGCATATCCTTCAGGTACATGTTTGTTTTTCCAAGCATCTATTCTCCATTGAAGCATTTCCTCATTATCTTCATCTGCAGGAATCATAGCTATATACTGTGCCATTCGGACTTTATCTTTACTGTTATTTGGTCTGATGCCGTGCGGTTGTGAGCTGTTGAAAATCAAAAGATCGCCTGCGTCCATTTTAACTTTTACCAATTCAAAGCCAGTAGTGTCAGGTTTGAAATGATCACGGTCTTCAGGTTGTGTAAGTTTCCAGGTATCGTAGGTTCTGAACAGTTCAGGGATACATTGAAAACCACCCATATTTTCGTCATTTTGGTCCGCTAATGCCAATACACCCTGAACATTTTGAGGTTTCGTTTCAGGATCATAATCCCAATGAATAAAACCTTTGTATTCATGCCCTGGTCGAATTGGGAAGTTAAGGTTGGCACGATCGATAGTGACCCACAGCTTTTCAGTTCCCCAAATATCGGCAAAAGCTTGGTGCACTTTTGGAAATTGACGGTTATCCCATAAATGCTGATGGTTGTATATTTCCACCATTCCGGTGTTGTTCAGTTCCGACATTTTCATGGAAAGTGTTGGCTTGTACCATGTTTCAGAATCATTTTGTTTTTTATCTTCATATTCCCATAAATAATTAGCCAGTTTCTCTGCCTGTTCTCTTGGAACTGCATTTTTTACGACTACATACCCATTGTGAATCCAAAAAGCCCATTCCTCTTCGGTCAATACGCGTAACTTTTCCCCATTGCTCCGGTCGCTTAATTTCACTTTACTGCTAGTTGCTACTGACGGATTTCCGGGAATTTCTTTATGTCCCTTATTTAATCCGTTGTTGGTTGTCATTGTCTTCATTTTTTTATTTCTTTAAAATTGATATAGCAAAGGTCAGGTTAATAGTATAAGTTGATGAATTCTAAAATGACGTATATATGCTCTGTATTGACTATTTTTATTAATTTTGTATTTGATAATTTATAAAATGAAGCTATAATGAAAATAAAGAAAGAAGAAATCACGATACAGCCCGGAAAATCATTCCGCATTTTTACCCCTAGTTTACGTAATTATTTTTTTTGGCATTATCACCCTGAATTCGAATTAGTCTATGTAGAAGCGATTGCAGGAATTCGCCATGTTGGTAAAAATATTTCAAGTTTTGTAGAAAGCGACCTTGTATTAATAGGTTCTAATGTTCCCCATTTAAATTTTGATTATGGATTGCAAACGGAGTATAAACAAATTGTAGTACAGTTTAAGGAAGATTTTTTCCCCAATACTATTGCGCCCACTACAGAATTTGCCGACATTCGTGCGCTCTTTGATAAAGCTTATTTAGGTTTGTCTTTTTATGGCCAAACAAAAGAACAAGTTGTTATCAAGCTAAAAGAAATACAGCATAAGAATAATTTCAACTCTTTACTGGAGCTTTTTGAAATATTAAATATTATGGCTACCTCATCTGAAGTGAATCAATTGAATACTGAGGATACAAGAATTAAGCTGTTTATGAATGACAAAATCAGAATGGGAACCATATACGATTATATTCAGGAGAACTATGACAAAAAGCCTGATGTTAATGCTATTGCATCGAATGTACATTTGAGTACGGCAGCTTTTTGTCGTTATTTTAAAAAGCAGACAAACATGACGTTCACGGAATTCGTAAATCAATACCGAATTACACAAGCGAAAACGCTACTGCTAAAACACCATAATGTATCAGAAGTTGTATATGCTGTTGGGTTTGAAAGCATGTCTTATTTTAATAAACTTTTTAAATCGTTGGTAGGAGAAACGCCTTCCTCCTTTAAAAAAAGAGTGTTCACTCAAGTAAATTCGGATATTTGATGTACTGCGTGCCTCTCGCTCATGCCGAAAACTTAAATGTTTTTTATTTAAGAAATTGAAATGTTAGTTTGTCCCAATACGTGCCAATTAACTATTTTTAAGGAACTAATTTGTTTTGAGCACTAGCGATACCCTTGTGCTCACGATTGAAGAAAAGGACTTTATAATTTTCAATGATTTATGATTTTGAAATTTCTTCCAATACTTTTTTTCCGTTTTCATTATTTGGATCAAGTTCTACCGATTTTTTATAATTTATAATGGCAAGGTTTCTATCTCCATTTTTCAAATAGGCTTCTCCCAAACTATCATAGGTATTTCCTGATTTTGGAAATGCTTCCACATTTAGTTTGAAAACTTCTATAGCTTCTTTTACTTTTCCGGTTTGTAATAATTGGTATCCTGCACTGTTCATCTCATTTTCGTTGATAGCATAGGTACTTGAATTTTTATTTTCTTTAAAATAAGTTAGTCCAGATGTGACCCCCTTTTCCAGAATAACTTCTACTAAAGTATTGGCCAATGATTTTTTAGGCATACTGTATGGTTTATTGTATAGGATATTTCTAATTGCTTTATTCATCTCGTTTAAGTTTGCACCACCCGTATTGTTTAATAGTATAACTAGATTTTTGTCAGACGGAATACGGGAAACCAAAGTGTTAAATCCATTTATTCCGCCGCCATGCTCAATAACTGTTATGCTGTCATTCTTTTCTCCATTGAAAGCCTTATTGATAAACCATCCGTATCCATAATGTCCCGGTCCTGCAGGGATATAGGAATTAAATAACAGCTCTTTATATTTTTTCGAAAGTAACTTTTCTGTGTATAGCGATTGGTCCCATAAATACAAATCTTCTACGGTAGAATACAAAGAACCGGCAGCATATGGGATAGACAAATCAAGATAACTGGCATTATTATAGTTTTTACCGTTTTTCTCATAACCGGAAGCTCTATTTTTTAGAATCGTTTCATGATGATCGAATCCTGTATTATCCATTTTGAGTGGCGTAAGAATATTGTCTTGTAAAAACTGCTCAAAGGTTTTACCGGAAACTTTCTCTATGATGTAACCCAATAAAAAATAACCGGAATTGCTGTACGTAAATTTTTCACCTGGCGTAAATTCAAGCGGCAAGTCAGCGAATTTTTTTACAAATGCTTCCGGGCCATACGGATTGATACTTAATTCTTTTACGAAATTAGGAAACGAAGTATAATTTGGAATTCCTGATGTGTGTGTCAGTAAGTGATGAATAGTGATTTTATCGCCCGATGCTTTAGGATAATCAGGAAGATACTTTGCAATAGGAGTATCCAACTTTAATTTCCCTTGCTCGACTAATTGAAGTATCAGCATAGAAGTAAACTGTTTGGTAACGGAGCCCAAGCGGTGTTTGGTATCCGGTTGATTTGGAATATTCCATTCCATGTTTGCCATTCCGAAACCTTTTTTATAAATAACTTTTCCTGCATCAGCGACAAGGATAGAACCGTTAAACTGCCCGTATTCCGAATATAGATTCATTAATTTATCGATTTGCTCCGTTTTGGTTTGTCCAATGGAAACCGTCAATGTAGAGAGTTGAATGAATAAACCAATTAAGATTGTCTTTACTGGAAAATGCTTGGAACGTTGTTTCATAATGATTGTTGATTTTAGTGATTGATGTTGTGTGCTATTTTTATTCCTCTAATAAATTTTCAGTTTTTGTCAAAAAAGCTTCTATTGATTCATTAATGTCTATGTCCATTCGGTCAGCAAGGACTGTAAGCCACCAAATACATTCACCCAATTTATGCTGTAGTTCAGGGTTTGTATTTCCTTTTAGCCAACGACCTTGTTGCGACATGGTGTAACGTCCTACTAATCCCGCATCAGTAAGAAAAGCCAAAGCATCTTCTTCTACTGTCCATTCACTACCGTGGTGGGTTTTTTCAAGTTGATGGTATTGTTTTCTGATTTTTAACGCTCTTTCTTTGATTTCTTTTAAATCTAAATTCTTCATTTGTTATTTTTTTTGGGTTAATTAGCCATATTGGCTTTTTGTATGAGTGTTTTTAATTAAAATAGGGTAAAAAAAGAAATTAAAGTTGTGAATTTGTCATGGTAATCTGGGGTTTACCCGGTCTGGACGAGATATTTTTATACTTTAAATTCTTCCTGATTCTAAAATTAACAGGAAATAGTACTTTATATATTTAAACCCAGATGCCGTATCCTTCGCAAAATGCTGCCGCGACATAATCGTTAGATGCATAAGCATAACCATTATCTCCCCAATCAGTTCCCCAACTGTTGCGAATGATAAAATGATTTTTAGTATAACCAACAATTGCAATTGCGTGTCCTGTATCTGGAACAACTGTTGATAAATCATAAAAATCCAGTTTTCCGCCATTATGATAGTTTCTAAAGTTCCAGTCGGTATCAGTCATTGCTATTATTGGGCCAATACTTGCTAACCACATTCTAAGATGATCTAAATTGACATCGTATTCCTTGATAATGCTGTAATAACTATTGATAGAAAATAGAGAAGCGATCGAATAAAAAGTTTCAGCATCCATTTGTGGGTCAATTATTCTTCCACCAAATGGAAGGTGTTTTTCTAGAACAGCACCATACTTTTTTAAAACATTTAAAGCACCTTTAAGAGGTGTACCTGAATTTTCAATAAAAGTTTCAGGATAGGTTACAAAATTATCAGTTTCTTTTGCCGCCATCCAAGTAAATTGGACTGAAAGCCTTTCTGTTTCTTGTATTTTCTTAGCTCTTACTAAATGCCATCTTAATAATGAATCTGTAGCGGCCCATGCAGTACAAGAACCCGTGTACCCTTGATTACCTATTTCCCACCAATTATTACCTGTTCGTAAATCTACTTCTTCGGGAAAATCCTGCTTTACAATGCCATTAACTATTGCATGTATAATGGTCCAATCATTTTCTTTTTCTCTTGATCTAACACAGTGAGCAATTGGTTTTTTTATTGTTTCTTCTACAAATCCTCTAGCTTTTTCTTTTAAACTGTCTTCAGTTTTTCCTCCCACTCTTCCTCCTGCCATACCTCCTCTTGTCCCACCTTTTCCGCCTTTTCCTCCAGATGTGCCTCCTTTTCCTCCTGAACTTCCTGCTATTCTTTCTGACATATTTAATTTATTTAGGGGTTAAAATAGTTACCCAAACGGTGCGTTAGTTTTATAACTTGACGAATAAGGAGCAATACTATTGTTTTGTAGTAAATGTAGGTGATTTTTGCTTTTTTGAGAATAATTTAAGAGGATTAATAAAAAGTTCGATTCACTGAAATATTGTTTCTCCTTTACTAGAAGAGATTCTTGCCGATTTGATGTATAATCTTTTATTTTTCCTCTTTAGATTGGCTGTTGCTGATTTTGACTCGTTATGTTTGCTCGTTAAATCTTGGGAGCTTATCAAATTGGATTTTTTTGAAAGTATTAATAGAAATGCCTAATTCCAAAAAAGGGGATTGAAACCCAAATGCCCTAGCCCTGATTACTTCACTTTACTTTTATCTTAATTGGAGTTCAGTGAACTTCGTTTGTAGTGAAAATCCTTTTTTCTGGTTTTTTTGAACTGGAAAAAAGATTGTAATGAATAGCAGGAAATAGCTCCAACCCTAAACTAAACTTTGAATGACAACTTTGGTTATAATGACAAACCCTCTGAAATGTCATCTTGTCAGATTTTTTTACGCCAATTTTAACATAAACTGACAATTTATGGACGTGTATTGCATTGGCACAAAGATTGACTTATCGACTTCGAGCTATTAAAATGAGTATATAATAAAATTAAATATATTAAAAATGGGTAAAATAATCGGAATTGATTTAGGTACAACAAACTCTTGTGTTTCTGTAATGGAAGGTAATGAAGCAGTAGTTATCCCTAATGCTGAAGGAAAAAGAACAACGCCATCTATCATTGCATTTGTAGAAGGTGGAGAAATTAAAGTAGGAGATCCTGCTAAGAGACAAGCGGTAACTAATCCAACTAAGACTATTGCTTCTATCAAACGTTTTATGGGTCATTCTTTTTCAGAAGTTTCTGCTGAAGCAAAAAGAGTTTCTTACAAAGTAGTAAAAGGGGACAACAATACACCACGTGTTGATATTGATGGCCGTTTATACTCTGCACAAGAATTGTCAGCAATGACACTTCAAAAAATGAAAAAAACTGCTGAAGACTATTTAGGTCAAACAGTTACTGAAGCAGTTATTACTGTTCCTGCTTACTTTAATGATGCACAACGTCAAGCTACGAAAGAAGCGGGTGAAATTGCAGGTCTTAAAGTTATGCGTATTATCAACGAACCTACGGCTGCAGCTTTGGCTTACGGTCTTGATAAAAAAGGTAAAGATCAAAAAATTGCTGTTTACGATTTAGGTGGAGGTACATTTGATATTTCTGTTCTTGAATTAGGAGACGGAGTTTTTGAAGTATTATCTACAAACGGAGATACTCACTTAGGTGGGGATGATTTTGACCACGAAATTATTGACTGGTTAGCTGCTGAATTTTTAACTGAAGAAGGTATTGATTTACGTTTAGATCCAATGTCTTTGCAACGTTTGAAAGAAGCTGCTGAGAAAGCAAAAATTGAATTGTCTTCTTCTACTGAAACTGAAATCAACTTACCTTACGTAACTGCTACAGCTTCAGGACCAAAACACTTAGTTAAAAAATTAACTAGAGCTCAATTTGAAAAATTAACTGATTCATTAGTAAAACGTTCTATGGCACCAGTTGCTAAAGCGTTGAAAGATGCTGGTTTATCTGTTTCTGATATTGACGAAGTTATTCTTGTAGGAGGTTCTACTCGTATGCCAAGAATTGCTGACGAAGTGGAGAAATTCTTTGGTAAAAAAGCGTCTAAAGGAGTTAACCCTGATGAGGTTGTTGCTATTGGAGCAGCTATTCAAGGTGGAGTTCTTTCTGGAGATGTAAAAGATGTATTGTTACTTGATGTTACACCTTTATCTTTAGGTATCGAAACTATGGGTGGTGTTATGACAACTCTTATTGAGTCTAATACAACTATTCCAACTAAAAAATCTCAAGTTTTCTCTACAGCTGCAGATTCTCAACCAACAGTTGAAATCCACGTTTTACAAGGAGCTAGAGCAATGGCTGCTGATAACAAAACTATCGGTCGTTTCCACTTAGATGGTATTCCACCAGCACCAAGAGGTGTTCCACAAATTGAAGTTACTTTTGATATTGATGCGAATGGTATCATCAAAGTTTCGGCAACTGACAAAGGAACTGGTAAATCTCATGATATTCGTATCGAAGCTTCTTCTGGTTTAACTGCTGAAGAAATCGAAAGAATGAAAAAAGATGCAGAAGCTAATGCTGATGCTGACAAAATTGCAAGAGAAAGAGCTGAAAAATTGAACGAAGCTGACGGAATGATCTTCCAAACTGAAACTCAATTGAAAGAATTAGGTTCTAAATTATCTGATGAAAACAAAGTTGCTGTAGAATATGCATTAACTGAATTGAGAATGGCTCACCAATCTCAAGACATTCCTGCAATTCAAACGGCTCTTGACAACATCAACGCTGCTTGGAAAAAAGCAACTGAAGCGATGTATGCTCAAGGAGAACAAGGTCAAAGTGAAGCACAACCACAAGGGGATGCTGCTCAAGGAGACAATGTTGAAGACGTTGAATTCGAAGAAGTAAAATAATAAATTTCTGTAGAGACGCGATTACCGTGTCTTTGCATTGTATAAAGAAAACCGTTCGCCTTTGGTGAACGGTTTTTTTCTTTGGTAGAGACGCGATTTATCGGATGACTACATCATAAAATAAAAACCCTGCAACATATTACGTTGCAGGGTTTTTTGATAAAAATGCTGATCTGTCAGCATCAATTATTTCAAGCTTCCAACCATATCTTCCGGTTTAACCCAAGCATCAAAATCCTCTGAAGTTACATAACCCAAACCAACGGCTTCCTCTTTTAAAGTGGTTCCATTTTTATGTGCGGTCTGAGCAATTTCAGCAGATTTATAATATCCAATTTTAGTGTTTAAAGCGGTAACCAACATCAATGAATTGTCAACCAATTCTTGGATTCGTTTGTAGTTGGGTTCAATACCTTGTGCGCAATGTTCGTCAAAAGACATACAAGCATCACCTAACAATCTAGCTGATTGCAAGAAGTTTGCTGCCATCAAAGGTTTGAAAACATTCAATTCATAATGACCTTGCATTCCTCCAACAGAAATCGCTACATCGTTCCCCATTACTTGTGCGCAAACCATAGTTAATGCTTCACATTGTGTTGGGTTTACTTTTCCGGGCATGATAGAAGAACCTGGTTCGTTTTCCGGAATAATGATTTCTCCAATTCCAGAACGTGGTCCAGAAGCCAACATACGAACATCATTGGCAATTTTATTCAATGAAACCGCTAATTGTTTCAATGCGCCATGCGATTCTACGATGGCATCATGTGCAGCTAGAGCTTCAAATTTGTTTTCGGCAGTTACGAATGGATGACCCGTAAATTCAGCGATATATTCGGCTACTTTTACGTCGTATCCTTCTGGCGTGTTTAATCCGGTTCCCACGGCTGTTCCTCCTAAAGCCACTTCGGATAAGTGTGCCAAAGTATTTTTAACTGCTTTTAAACCGTAGTTCAATTGCGCTACATAACCTGAAATTTCTTGTCCTAATGTCAATGGTGTAGCATCCATTAAATGCGTGCGACCTATTTTAACCACAGTATTAAATTCCACTGCTTTGGCATGAAGGGTGTCTCTTAGTTTTTCAACACCAGGAATGGTGATTTCTACTACTGCTTTGTACGCTGCAATATGCATTCCAGTTGGGAATGTATCATTCGAGGATTGTGATTTATTTACATCATCATTGGCTTTAATGAATTGCTCGCCTTCGCCAATGTTGAATCCTTTTAGTACTTGTGCACGATTAGCAACCACTTCATTTACGTTCATGTTACTTTGCGTACCTGAACCCGTTTGCCAAATTACCAATGGAAATTCGTCATCCAGTTTTCCGGCTAAGATTTCATCACAAACGGCTGCAATAGCATCGCGTTTTTCGGCTGGTAAAACGCCTAAATCGCAATTAGCGTAAGCCGCTGCTTTTTTTAAGAAAGCAAAACCTTCAATAATTTCTTTTGGCATGGAAGCCGATGGACCTATTTTGAAGTTGTTGCGGGAACGTTCTGTTTGTGCGCCCCAATATTTGTCTGCAGGAACCTGCACTTCACCCATCGTGTCTTTTTCTATTCTAAATTTCATGGTGTTGTTATTTATAAGTATTAAGTAGTTTAATAGATTTTTAGCCCCGATAGCAGTGAAAATCCTTTTATGCCGGGGTTCGGCATAAAAGATTGCAACGGATAGCGGGATCAGCTCCAAATTCTGAGCCCAAAAATACGGATAATTCCCTTTTTATAAAAATTGATTGGTAGTTTTTGTTACTTTTTATTGGTAAGAAAAGGAATTAAACTTACATTTGTGGCTACATTCAAAAATTCCGGAAAACATGTTTGAATTTTCACAGTACTTAGGCTTTTTACTTTTCTTAACCGTTCTTACAATAGGATTTTGGTTAATGTTTTTTCTTGTTGGTTTCGTATCCTATTGGGTAGGAGGAGCGACTTGGGAAGCATATAAAGAGAAAAGAGCAAAAAAGAAGCAAGAACAATCAGTATAGTCTAATTGTTTTATAAAAAAAGGACCCGTGAAAACGAGTCCTTTTTTTTGTGGTAAAAAATACTTCCGGAGCTCTTAATGAAGAGCCTTAATTGCAATCGATTTATTCTTAAATAAATAAGGACCCGTTTTCACGAGTCCCTATTATTTTATCCTTGAAAATCACCTCCATCGCCATTTTCATTTTGATTTTTCTTAGGTTTTTCTTTTTCATTTGCAGGTTTGTTAAAACGATACGTGAATGATAGGTTAAACTGTCTCACTCTCCATTGCATTTCAGAATACGAGTTGAGTATGCCGGGAAGATTCGTTTCCGAAATTCTTTTTCTGGAATTGAATACATCGCTTATATTAAACGAAACGGTTCCTTTGTCCTTCATCACATCTTTGCTGAATGCTAAGTTGGCACTAAAATTCCCTAAATTTCTACCTTGAGCGTTGTTTTGTGGACCATTATAAGTTGCATTCGTTTGCCAGTCAATTTTGTAGGGTAAATTAACTTTTGAGGTTACACGGGCAAACCATGACGTAGTTGTATTGTCAAAATTTTGAATGACTTCTTTATCATTAAAATCAATATAAGTAAAATCACCCTGTGTTTGGTTTCTGAAGAAATTGAAGTTCCCGTTTAATTTCCACCATTTGTAGGGAGAATAGTTTAAGGTAAACTCAAATCCAGTTCTGTATTCTGTGGCTAAGTTTATTGGTGAACTGATAATGATTGGTGTTCCGTTTACAAAATCGCCGGACTCTCTTCTTGCAAATTGAAATGCGCCACTGGTTTTGTTCACGTATAATGAAGTATTAAAAGTCAATTTAGCCCAACGTTTGATATATCCTAAATCAATAGCATCAGAAAATGCCGGATCTAAATCAGGATTTCCCATGAAAATATTGATGTTACTGGATAAATTACTGAATGGATTGATCATTCGTCCTCTAGGCCTTTGAATTCTTCGGCTGTAGCTTATGGAAGCGCTGCTTTTATCTGAAATTTCATAGGTCAAGAAAGCACTAGGGAAGAAGTTATTGTATTTTTTAGTGTTGAAATCATTCGTTGCCAATTGGTTGATTTCTATATTCGAATCTTCAAAGCGCAATCCCAAAAGGGCTGAAAATTTATTTACTTTCATACCATATTGCGTGTAAAACGCATTCACTTTTTCTTTATATTCTAAAGTATTGGTGAAATTTGGGTCAATTACTCCATCATTTTGTACTTGGTAATCAGTCACTAATTTAGAGAAATCGCCACGATATCCTGCCTCAAACTGACTTCCTTTTCCTAAAGGCAAAACATAATCTGCTTGAAGTAAATTTCTGTTTTGAGTTTGATTGTTTATCGTTTTATCAAATAAAACTGCACTTGAATTGGTGGCAGTATCCGTAATTAAAGCGTTGTTTTTATCCTCGTTAGAGGAAAACGAACCGTCAATAGTTAATTTATGTCCGTCTTTTTTGAAGTTTTTGGTGAAATTTGTTGCAAACTCTACGTTTTCACTTTTACTGTCTTCCTCATTGATACGGGTTCGAGTATAGTCGTAAACATAGTTAGCATTATAATATTTTTGGAAAACATTATCCGTGTTATCTCCATTATTTTTTCTGTAATTAAACGTATTAGTCCACGAAGTAGATTGGTCGATATACAATTCAATACCAAAATTTCCATTATAGCCGTTACTGAATCTATCGTTATCTCTATTTTCATCTACATAATTTCGAATCGAATTATCTGAATTTAAATATTCAGTATTGGTAATCATGTTTCCAGGACTACTTCTATAATTGTACCCTTGATTGGTGAAAAGATTGAAATTCTTTGATTTATAATTTAAAGTCCCACTCAATCCATAATTTTCAGGGTAACCTGTAGAAGCAATGAAAGTTCCATTTAGACCAAGATTTTTTCCTTTTTTCAAAATGATATTCAATAATCCACCTCCGCCTTCAGCATCATATCTGGCCGAAGGATTCGTTATAACTTCTACTTTTTCGATAGCATCGGCAGGAATTAGTCGCAATGCATCGGTTATATTTATCGCATTTGAGGGTTTTCCATCGATAAGTATTTTAACATTATCATTTCCTCGAAGGCTCACATTTCCTTCTACATCCACAGATACAGAGGGGATGTTGTCAAGAACATCACTAACGGTTCCTCCTTTTACCATTAAATCACTGCCCACATTATAGACTTTTTTGTCTAATTTTATTTCTACGGTAGTTTTTTCAGCTCTTATGACTACTTCATTCAATTGAGCCGCATCTTCATCTAAGGCAGTTGTGCCTAAATTAATATTTTGCTGAATGCTTTTTTCCTTGATTTCAGATAATTTGAAAGAGATAAACTCAATTTTTATATTATAAATGCCAGGATTCACATCAATACTGTATTCTCCTTTTGCATTTGTAATTCCGCCGGCAAGTGCTTTTGGGTTTTTAGCGTTTATGAATGTGATTGTTGCGTATTCTAACGGTTGCTTGCTAACTTTTTCAATTACTTTTCCGCTTACTTTTACTTTTTGTACAGGGCTAGATTCCTGAGCAAAATTTATTAGGCTTGTAAATAAGAATGCAAGCGCTAAAAGGGTTTTTAACTTTTTGGGCATTTTTGTAGTTTTAGTTTTTCTTTTTAGATTGTAGAAAACAGCTTTGGTTTAATTTGTAAATCATAAAAAAGTGTTAATTTAATTATAGAAAATCAGTCACATGATCTAGATCTCTTCCTATTAATGCTTTGTTTCCTTTGATTACAATAGGTCTTTCAATCAGAATTGGATTAGTCACCATTGCTTGAATGATTTCGTCATTAGTCATTGTTTTATTTTTGAAA
Source organism: Flavobacterium galactosi (assembly GCF_048158585.1). Lineage (NCBI taxonomy): Bacteria > Pseudomonadati > Bacteroidota > Flavobacteriia > Flavobacteriales > Flavobacteriaceae > Flavobacterium > Flavobacterium galactosi. The sequence continues at coordinate 320,252 of NZ_JBLNKV010000006.1, read as the reverse complement.
TTTTCTATCCAAATTTTCTCTTTTTGGCGCACTAATGCAAGAGGTTCAAAATTTAGTTTTTGAATAAGACTTTTTAATTCATCAAATGTGGGACCGTTTTCAAGATAATTAATGACTTCAAATTCTTTTTCGGATTCTTTTATAAAAGCGAGGCAGTTTCTTGATTTTCCGCAACGCGGATTGTGGTATATTTGTATCATCTGTTTTTTAAGTAAATTGAGAATTAAAATTTTATTGTTAGAGTGACAAAAGTAAAATTTGTTACTCTAATTTTAATACTATATAAAAATAAAAAATCTATGTTTATAGAACTAGGAATAAAGTCTGAGAATAAGTTTTGGAAGTATATTTTAGGATCAGTAATAATTATTTGTGCTTCTTTTTTAGGTCAGGCACCTTTACTAATTGCGTTGTTTTATGAAACACTTGTAAAAGGGAAACCATATCCTACTACCAATAATGATATTATGCGTTTTTTTGAACCAAATTTGACTTTGTTTTTGATATTAATTTCATTTGTTTTTGCAATGCTTGGAATTTTATTTGTTGTCAAATATTTGCACCGTCAAACGATGCTTTCCATAACTACATCAAGAATTGAGGTGGATTGGAACAGGGTATTATTTTCGTTTTCTATTTGGTCAATTTTCACCATTCTGTCAACAGTATTATTTTATTTTTCGAATCCAAGTGATTTTGTAATTAATTTTAAACCCATTCCATTTGTAATTTTAGTTATTATAGGAACGTTATTAATACCAATTCAAACTAGTACCGAAGAATATATTTTCAGGGGCTATTTGATGCAGGGTTTTGCGAATCTTGCTAAAAATAAATGGTTCCCATTAATTATGACTTCTGTTATTTTTGGAGCCATGCATATTTCAAATCCGGAAGTTTCTAAAATAGGAAATATTGTTTTAGTATATTACATCGGAACAGGATTATTATTAGGAATCATTACCTTAATGGATGAAGGAATGGAATTAGCTTTAGGTTTTCATGCCGCCAATAATTTAGTTAGTGCGTTATTAGTGACTTCAGATTGGTCCGCGTTTCAAACCCATTCTATTTTTAAAGATATTTCGGAACCCTCAGCAGGGGCAGACGTTATTTTACCAGTTGTTATTATTTACCCGATACTTTTATTTATCTTTAGTAAAAAATATAATTGGACAAACTGGAAAGAAAAATTAACAGGGAAAATTGAAGAACCAACACTTTATAATCATTTAAATCAATATAATCGCCATGGATAAAATCACTTACAAAAACGTGAATAATCATTTTAAGCTAAATGGTTTTCATCTGAATCGAAAAGATTTATGTAGAGTAGCGTACAGTTTTATAAAAGAAGGAGAGGAGTACGAAAAATCTGTCGGGGATTTTATACTCGATTGGTTTGATAGAAAAAGCTATATCGAATTAAACACATCTGGAACTACAGGAAGCCCGAAAATTATTCAGATGGATAAACAGGCCATGGTAAATTCGGCTTTGGCTACAGGCGATTTTTTTGATTTACGTCCAGGAGATAAAGCATTACATTGTTTGCCAACGAAATATATTGCGGGGAAAATGATGTTTGTAAGAGGCTTTATTTTGGGTCTTGATATGGATTTTGTAGCGCCAAGTTCTCATCCCTTACTGCACAATGAAACTAAATATGATTTTGTTTCGATGGTACCTTTACAGGCTCAAAATTCGTTAACGGAATTAAAAAACGTAAAAAAAATGATTGTTGGCGGAGCAAAAATGAGTAAAACGCTAGAGAAAAGTCTTTCTAAATTGAATACCAAAGGGTATGAAACGTATGGTATGACAGAAACAATCACTCATATTGCCGCCAAGAAAATAGGAGAGAAGGCATTCTCAGTTTTGCCTGACATAAAAATTTCTCAGGACGATAGAAACTGCCTAGTGATTGATGCGCCAAAAATTTCAGAAGAAACAATTGTAACGAATGACTTGGTCGAATTAGTAAATGAAAATGAATTTGTTTTTTTAGGAAGAATTGATAATGTAATAAATAGCGGAGGAATTAAACTGATTCCGGAGCAAATCGAAGAAAAATTATCGAATAAAATTCACTCAAGATTTTTTGTGACTGGAATTCAGGACGCTACTTTAGGCGAAAAACTAGCTTTAATTATTGAAGGGGAAAAACAACCTTTAGACGAAACTATTTTTGATGGTTTAGACAAATATGAAAAACCTAAAGAAGTATTTTATGTGTCAAAATTTATTGAAACCCAAAACGGAAAAATAAAAAGAAAAGAAATTTTGGAGCTTATTTAGTATTCTATCTGCTTATTAGATATAAAAAAGCATTTCGTTTTCAAAACGGAATGCTTTTTTAGTTTTTATTATTGTTGCATTTTAAAATAGTAATCAGCCGAATGTTTCCCACTTCCATAAAATAAGAAAAAGACGCAAATTCCAAGTACAAGTATTGCTAACAATAAGTTTTGGGAATGCATTTGTCCCATAAAATTCACAATAATTGCTCCAATGAGTATCGGTAATTGAGCTATAATTGCCCATCTGGTCAGTAAACCGAATGCAATCATTATTCCTCCAACCATATGTGCCGGTGCAATATAATGGATCAGAAACATTCCGCCACCAATTTTGTCAATTGGAGATATTAAATCGTGTAAATATTGGATGTTTGTTATAAAAGAAATTCCTTTCATAAATAAAAATACACCAAGTGCTATTCTTACTAAATCTACTGGTAAATAAGTGTGCGAATTTGCCCATTTATTCAAGCTTTTTACGTTAGTCATAATACTATAGTTTAAAATATTTAATACTAAGTTACTGATTTTTATAGATATATTGAAATATTTTTCAGATGTAAATTTAAAATAATTGTTATTGAATAAGATTGTATTCTCCGTAAAAAGTGATAATATGGATAACGAAGTTAATTAATAAAACGGTATTTTACTTTTAGACCAAGACTATTTTCAGCATGACCATGAGCTAAAAATTGGGTAAAATCGGCTGATAAACCTAGTTTGTTTGTTTTATTCCCAATGATAAAATACCTTCCTAGGTAAAAAGCAGAAGAGAGTCCAAATTGCTGGGCTCCTCCGCCAAATTCGGATACAAACCCGAGTCCGAATTTGCGATCTGCGTCCGAAAGAGCATAGCCTAAACCTGATTCAATTCCCCAATACCATTTGGGGGTAAAACTATACTGGGTATTACCTTTTATAGAAAAAATACTAAAGTTACTATATAATGTTCTTTCTTCTAATGTGCTTTCAGAGGTTAGTGTTGGGGCGTTTCTTTTGATAAGCCAATAATCATAATCGACTTTAAGACCCAAGTCCCATTTTGGAGAAACTTTTTTAAATGCTCTAATATTAACGCCAATTTCAAATTTATGGGAACGATACATTTGAATATGTACCGGTATTGATAGATTAATACCTGACTCTAAGTAAATTTTTTTGTATTTAGAGGAAACATCACTTTCAGGTACCGTTTGTGCAGCAATGAACTGTACAACCAGTAGTATAATGCTTAAGGATACAATCGGAATCTTTTTCATTTTTTCTGATAATTAAATAATTCAAATGTTCAGAAATACTTTTATTGCATTGAAAAAATGTTAAGGTACAGAGGATTAGTATTTGCTATTTTAAAGTTTAAGTAAAGATACAAATAACTATTAATCAATGATATAAAGATTAATTAAATGTTGATTTTAAGTTTTTGTTGAGTGTGTAAAGTATACTATAAATTTGGAAACGATTTTTTAAATGCCTGATTTTATATCATCTAAAATCCAATTCATTTCAGGGTCATTTTCTTTTGTTCGATCTTCAATTGTAGGAATTATTTGCATATCAGGAAATATGCCACGACCTTCTAAAGTTGTTTTGAAATAAGGAGCCATATACATTAATCCAATGCGAATTTGGATGTTAGTATTTGGCAATTTTACACGAGGCATAAAACCAGCAACGGTCCCATTATAGGCTCCACCTGTTTCTTCGCCTACAAAATAGGCTCTTTTGGAACCTTTTAAATTAGAAGAAATAATGCTTGAAGCCGAAAAACTTCCGCCATTGATAAGAACATAAATTTTTCCTTTGAAAGCATTTTTACTCACTTTATGAGGTTTAGTTTGTGTTGCATAATAATTTTTACCGTTTTGGCTTTTATGAACAGTCAATAGTAAGTACGTATACATTATTGGAGAAAAAACAGTTTTTAAAGCTTTAAAACCAAAAGAACCGCCGCTTAAATAGGCTCCCTTGAATACGCTTGCTTTTGAAACTACTTCGGATTTATCCAAAAAGACGAAAGTAGAGTCAGCTAAATAGGAATATAAATCAGCAATTTCACTTACTCGTCCGCCACCATTATTCCTTAAATCCAGAATAAGTGTTTTAGACTGATACTCCGCAATTTTAGAAAAGCTTTCTTTGTAAAAAGTTTTATAATCGCCAATTTTGAAACTTCTAATTTTCATTATGGCTATACTGCTGTCTTTTTCTAAAAAGCGCAGGTTCCGATTATAATTTTTTTCAACGGAATAATAACCATTAACCTTTTTCTTTTTTCTGATTTCTTTCGACTTGGCTTTATCTTTAAGAACCCGCTTTTTTTTAATTTTTTTAGAATGCGTGCCATTTGTATCTTTCTTTTTTCTTTTTATTGTAATGGTTTTTAAGCTATCATTAAATTTGAAATCAAATTTTAGACTATCCTTAATTCCATTTTCATTGGAAAAAAACGTAGAAAACCGTTTACCCGAATAATTGGTTTTGAAAGTGTTATTATAACCGTCGGAACTATAGTATTGGTTGTGTTTTTTTATTAAATCGATTGGTTTCGTACCGTTTACAGCAAGGACTTCGGTTCCTGATTGTATCGTTTTATCGTAGGACTTGTTTTTTACAACATACAATTTTTCATTAAAAAGTTCAAAATCAAATTGTGAAAAAGGGCCTGTTCCTTTTTTAATTAGTGCTTTAGTTTCTCTCTTTGTCAATAATTTTGTTGGAGGGTAAACCACAAGATGTCCTTGTCGCACCGCAGCAACTACAGGACTCAATTTTTTATAAAAATTAAAAGAGGTTATTGGTTTTGTAAGGGTCAATTTTAGACTGTCAAATTTATAATCTAAGGCTTCCTTACTTATATACCAGTATAAATTGGGGTGTAATTCCTGTAATTTTCGATAAGTAAAATCAACATCCGATTTTAACTTCTCTTCCGCTATCAAATCATTCAAATGCTTGTTGTGCTTTTTTATGGAAGCACATTGAACAAAAAAGAATACTATAAAGAGGTAAAGAGCTGTTTTTTTCATGTTTTTAACTACGTAAGTTTTTCCTGAACACTGACTGCGATCTAAATTTAGAAATTTGCTGTCCGGAATTTAAACCTGAATAACTCCTAAATTAAATTTCTTTTCAATAGGGGAGTGGTTGGCCGCTTCGATGCCCATAGAAATCCAGGTTCGGGTGTCTAAAGGATCAATTATGGCATCAGTCCATAATCTGGAGGCCGCATAATAGGGCGAAACTTGTTCGTCATATCGTGCCTTTATTTTATCGAATAATTCTTTTTCTTTAGTTTCATCCACAACTTCCCCTTTTGCTTTAAGCGAAGAAGCTTCAATTTGTGCCAATACCTTGGCTGCTTGCGTTCCACCCATAACGGCTAGTTCCGCACTTGGCCAAGCAAAAATTAATCTTGGATCATAGGCTTTACCACACATGGCATAATTTCCTGCACCATAGGAGTTTCCAACAATAACTGTGAATTTTGGAACAACTGAATTGCTCACAGCATTCACCATTTTCGCACCATCTTTAATAATTCCGCCATGTTCTGATTTAGATCCTACCATAAAACCGGTAACATCTTGAACGAATACTAAAGGGATTTTCTTTTGGTTACAATTAGCGATAAATCGGGTGGCTTTGTCCGCGCTATCGGAATAGATTACGCCTCCAAACTGCATTTCGCCATTCTTTGTTTTCACCACTTTTCGTTGGTTGGCAACAATTCCTACTGCCCAACCGTCAATTCTGGCATAACCGGTTATAATGGTTTGTCCGTAACCATCTTTGTATGCTTCAAATTCGGAATTATCAACTAAACGATTGATGATTTCCATCATGTCATATTGTTCATTACGAGCTTTTGGCAAAATACCATAGATTTCATTTTCGTCCAATGCTGGTTTTTCCGATTTAATTCGGCTGTAACCAGCTTTGTCAAAATCACCTATTTTATCAACTATATTTTTTATTTTGTCTAATGCATCTTTGTCATCTTTGGCTTTGTAATCTGTCACACCTGAAATTTCACAATGTGTGGTAGCTCCGCCCAATGTTTCATTATCAATGCTTTCGCCAATGGCAGCTTTCACCAAATAACTTCCCGCAAGGAAAATACTTCCCGTTTTTTCGACAATTAAAGCTTCATCGCTCATAATTGGCAAATAGGCCCCGCCGGCAACACAACTTCCCATTACAGCAGCGATTTGGGTAATTCCCATGCTGCTCATTTGGGCATTATTTCGAAAAATCCGACCAAAATGTTCTTTATCCGGGAAAATTTCATCTTGCAAAGGCAAATAAACGCCTGCACTATCTACTAAATAAATGATTGGTAGCCGATTTTCCATCGCAATTTCCTGCGCACGTAGGTTTTTCTTTGCGGTAATTGGAAACCAAGCACCCGCTTTTACGGTAGCATCATTGGCCACAACAATACATTGCTTTCCTTTGATATAACCTATTTTAACCACAACTCCACCTGAAGGACATCCGCCGTGTTCGGCATACATTCCTTCACCAACAAATGCGCCAATTTCTATGCTTTTAGCTTTGGTGTCAAGCAAATAATCGATGCGTTCCCTAGCGGTCATTTTGCCTTCACCATGTAATTTTTGGATGCGTTTTTCACCACCACCTAATTTAACGACCGTTAATTTTTGTCGCAATGCCGAAAGTAAAAGTTTATTGTGGTCTTCGTTTTTGTTGAAATTCAAATCCATGATGAAAGAATATTAAAAAAATAGTTTGCGCTAAAATACAAAATCCAACGAAATAAATTTTATTATTTTAATTGGTTTAGAAAGAAAATCGAATGTATGTTTGACATTAAAACAAAAAAACAGAAGTTACCTTCTGTTTTTTTATGAATTTAATAAAAAAGTGATGATTTATTTTTTCGAATCATTTACGAGTCTTTTCAAAATTGCCCATTGTTTTAATGCATCACGAGCTTCAACGGCCGGATAGCCTAACATGGTTTTTCCTGCAGGAATATCTCCCGTAACACCAGATCCAGCACCTACAATGGCACCGTCGCCAATAGTGGTGTGGTCTTTTATAGAAGCGCTTCCGCCAATTATAACCCCGTTTCCTAGTGTTACGGAACCAGCCAATCCACTATTTCCGGCCATGATACAAAAACGGCCTAATTTACTGTTGTGGCCAATTTGGACTAAATTATCAATTTTACAACCATCACCTAAAACGGTAGAACTGAATTTCCCTCGGTCAACGCAGGTATTGGCGCCAATTTCAACGCTATTTCCTATAATAACATTTCCAATTTGTGGGATTTTAACCAAACCTCTTTCGGGATCCGGTCGAAAACCAAAACCATCTGCTCCAATTGTCGCATTGGGATGTATAATACAATCATTTCCTATGTGACAACGCTCTCTGATTACAGCTCCTGACCAGATTATAGTATTTTTTCCTACGGTACATTCATCCAAAACAGTAACATTAGGATATAGTGTTGTATGGTCACCAAGTACAACTTTAGGGCCTATGTAACAACCTGCGCCAATTCTAACGCCATTACAAATAATCGCTGTTTGGTCGATAACTGCAGTTGGATGAATATCAATGTTAAATAACGGGGTTGGAGGGGCAAAAAGAGCTAAAACTTGCGACATGGCTAAATCCGCATTTTTCACCTTAATAAAAGCTCTGTTTTCTCCTGGCTCTATCGAAATATCCTCGTTTACAACTGCAACACAAGCTTTAGAAGTTGCCCAAAGTTTTTCGTATTTTTTGTTTCCAATAAAAGAAATTTCGGATTCATTAGCTGCTTCAAGTTGTTCAGGAGCAGTGATATTTTGGATCGTACTTCCAACAATAACCCCTTTTAAAATTTCATTTATTTCTTGGATGGAATAGGATTTCATTACGTATTAGATTTGAATTTGGTAATTTTATCAAATAAAGCAATTTAGAGTTAAAATTCCTAATGCTTTATTTAGTACCAAGTTTTAAAATTCGTAGAATAAAAAATTGGAGTTAGAACAGTATAATAGTTTTATGATAAATTTGCTACGTTTGTGAGTAAGAATACAATTCGAATTTAGAATGCTAATGTGATTTTCTTGATGGCTATTTAATAATATCCCCAAAATAAATGAAACTTTTAAACCCATTTTTGTTTTTGCTTGCAATACTATTTTTTTGTGATACCCTAAAGGCTCAAACAAATACTACTACGATTAAAAATGCATTATTAATTGCAGCGCATAATAAAAGTAAGTTAGAAAATAGCAAACAATTATTGGTAGTGTACAATTATCAACCGGAAAGTTCTACTGCTTTTTTTGTAGCATTAGAGAAAAAAGATAAGTGGTTGGTGAAATATGGTCCAGTAAAAGTTGGTATTGGTAAAAATGGTTTTGCACCGCCACTTAATAAACGTGAAGGTGATGGAAAATCCCCAACAGGAATATTTAGTTTAGGAAAATTATATACGTATGAAAAACAACTAAACACACTATTGGAAAACCAACAAACAACTGCCGAAGATAAATGGATTGATGATCCTAATTCAGAGGACTACAATACGTATGTGAAAGGTGCTACCAATGCAAAATCGTATGAAAATCTATTATTAAAGACTGATGCTTACAAGTATTGTATGGTTATAGAATATAATATGAACCCAATTATAAAAGGAAAAGGGAGTGCAATATTTTTTCATTTGGCTGTTAAAAAACCTTTTTTTACTGCTGGTTGTGTTGCTATTGATGAAGAAAATATGAAGTTGATGGTAAATTGGTTAGATCCTAAACGAAACCCAACAATTATTATGGGGAATTTTAATGTTTTGAAAAGCGGTTTGTAAATCTTAGAACATTAAACGTCTGAAAATAAGCTATTATAATTAAAAAAAAATCCTCTCAAACATTTCGATAAACGAAAGTGGAGAGGATTTGTATATGAAATTTGGGATTTCTCCTTCTCCCGAAACTTCGGGAGAAATAATAAGTTAGAGACTGAAAGCTGAAAACTATTCCTCTTCTTTCTGTCCCATCATCATTAAATAGGCTTTCAAGAATTCATCAATTTCTCCATTCATAACGCCGTCAACATTACTAGTTTCATAACCGGTACGAACATCTTTTACTAATTTATAGGGCTGCATCACATAATTCCTGATTTGTGAACCCCATTCTATTTTCATTTTACCAGCTTCGATATCAGCGCGTTGTGCCTGTTTCTTTTTTAGCTCAATTTCGTATAATTGAGACCGTAACATTTGCATCGCACGTTGTCTGTTATCTTGTTGGGAACGTGTTTCGGAACATTGTATTTGAATTCCCGTTGGTTTGTGAAATAATTGTACTTTGGTTTCGACCTTATTTACATTTTGTCCACCTGCGCCACTGGATCTTGAAGTTGTAATTTCAATATCAGCCGGATTAATATCAATTTCGATACTGTCATCTACAAGCGGATAAACATAAACGGAAGCAAATGAGGTGTGACGCTTAGCATTACTGTCAAAAGGCGAAATTCGAACCAATCGGTGTACGCCGTTTTCTCCTTTTAAATAGCCAAAAGAATAATCGCCTTCAAATTCGAGTGTTACGGTTTTTATACCCGCAGATTCTCCTTTTTGGAAATTCAGTTCTTTTATTTTGTATCCATATTTTTCGCCCCACATCATGTACATGCGCATGAGCATTTCGGCCCAATCGCAACTTTCGGTTCCACCCGCACCAGCAGTTATCTGCACAACAGCACTCAAAGTATCGCCTTCGTCCGAAAGCATGTTTTTGAATTCTATTGCTTCTATATGATTGGCAGTAGTCGAGTATTGCTCGTCTAATTCTTCGGCCGTAAGTTCTCCTTCTTTATAAAAATCATAGGCGAGTTGCAACTCATCAGTCATTTCGACTGCTTTGTTGTAATCTTCAATCCACTTTTTCTTGTTTCTAAGGTTTTTTACAATGACTTCAGCTTCTTTTGCATTGTTCCAAAAGTCGGGAGCAAAAGTTTTTTCTTCTTCGTTTGAAATTTCAATTAGTTTGGCATCAACGTCAAAGATACCTCCTCAACGCACCAAGGCGCTCTACAATACCCTTTATTTGTTCGGTAGTTGTCATAAATTATATTATATTAAATTAAATAGGTCGGTTTTCCAATATTTATACAAAATGCCGTTATATCATTCATTTAGATTAGTTTTAACTGAACTAGCTTGAATTAACAAACGGTATTATGTAATTTTGTGGCACAAAAATAGAAAAATTTTACGAAGGGACAATTCAAGAATTGTCCGTACTGAAAATAAAAATAGATATGGAAATAAATTTAGTTAGCGATACGATTACCAAACCTTCTCGCGAAATGTTAGTGCATATGTTGAATGCCAAAGTTGGAGATGACGTATACAAACAAGACCCGACTGTAATTGAGCTCGAAGCTAAAGTTGCCGAAATGTTCGGGATGGAAGCAGGCCTTTTTTTTCCATCAGGAACTATGGCAAACCAAACGGCTATAAAATTACATACACAACCAGGGGAACAATTAATTGCTGATAAATATGCGCATGTCTATCATTACGAAGGAGGTGGTGTTTCTTTTAACAGCGGTGTCTCCTGCTGTTTATTAGACGGAAATCGCGGAATGATAACTGCGGAACAAGTGGCCGGAGCAATTAATGATCCGGAGTTTTATCACAGTCCGTTAACGAGTTTAGTTTGTGTGGAAAACACAACTAACAAAGGCGGCGGAGCTTGTTATGAATTAGAAGATCTACAAAAAATAAAACAGGTTTGTGATGCCAATAATTTGAAATTTCACCTGGATGGTGCCCGAATATGGAATGCATTGGTGGCCAAAAAGCAAGATCCTAAAGCATTTGGAAAACTATTCGATACGATTTCAGTTTGTTTGTCCAAAGGTTTAGGAGCGCCAATCGGGTCGGTTTTATTGGGTGACAAAGCGACGATTCACAGGGCGTTGCGAATCCGAAAAATATTAGGTGGCGGAATGCGTCAGGTAGGCTATTTGGCAGCAGCCGGAATTTATGCTTTGGATAATAATATTGAGCGTCTTGCCGAAGACCATCGAAGAGCTAAAGAAATTGCCGAAGTATTAAAAAAAGTAAGTTGGGTAGCTTCGGTAGAACCGGTTGAGACTAATATTTTGATTTTCTCATTAGTGCCAAATTGCATTGAAAAGAATTTAATTGAATTGTTAAAACAAAAAAATATTTCAATCAGTTCTATGGGACATGGAAAATTGAGAATAGTAACGCATCTTGATTACCGTGAAGTGATGCATACGTATGTTATGGAAACCCTACAAAAATTAGTGTAATTCTGTTTGGAAAATTTGTTTGAAGTTTAAGGTTTAAAGTTTTTATCGCAATCAAAAAATGTTAAACCTTAAACTTTAAATTTTTTATTTAAAAAGATTATCCATTCCTGGAATCATTGGCATATCCATTTTTGCAACAGCATCAAGTTCCGCTTCATTTGTTTTAGTTGCTTTTTCAATAGCTTTATTTAGGACTAAAATCATATAATCTTCTAGTTGTTCTTTGTCTTCTAATAAAGAATCGTCAATTGTGATTGATTTTATTTTTCTATTGGCAGTCAAAGTAACTTTTAATAAACCATCAGTGCTTTGTTCATCAATAAGAACAGTGTCTAAACGTTTTTTAGTATCTTCTATTTTTTGTTGGGTTTCCTTAAGTTTTCCCATCATTCCCATTAAATCCATTTTGATAAATTTTAATTATTGAATTACGAAATTACTACATTCGATGTAATAAGCATGTTAAATTAGATAGAAAATTGAATCGTTTTAAAATGTCTTTGTGTTATTTTTGTAGCTTCACTTATTAAAATAAACGCGCAAACGATGCCAGAAAATATACAACCGCCAGTCGCTAAAAGAATTCCGAAAACTTTAGAGAACTTAGGGGATGCAAGAATTGATGATTACTTTTGGTTGAATGACAGAGAAAATCCTGAGGTTATTGATTACCTGAATAAAGAGAATGAGTATTACCATAAAATGACGGATCATACCAAAGATTTCCAAAAGGAATTATTTGAAGAAATGAAGGGCAGAATCAAGGAAGATGATGAGTCTGTTCCCTATTTATATAATGGATATTACTACATCACCCGTTTTGAAACTGGAAAAGATTATCCTATTTATTCTCGAAAAAAGGAAAGTCTTTCGGCAAAAGAAGAAATCATGTTTGATTGCAATGAATTGGCCAAAGGACAATCCTATTTTCAATTGGGCGGTTTGAGTATTAGTCCGGATAATAAATTAGCTGTTTTTAGTACCGATACAATTGGAAGAAGAATTTATACGGTTCAGGTTAAAAGCTTAGAAACCAATGAAATTCTTGAAGATAAAATAGAAAGGGTTACAGGAACTGCAGTTTGGGCAAATGACAATAAAACCATTTTTTATTCTTCGCAGGACGAAGTTACGTTGCGGTCTGATAAAGTCTTCAAACATAAATTAGGTTCAAAACAAGCGGATGATGTTTTAGTTTATTTTGAAAAAGATGATACGTATAATGTTGAAGTTGCAAAATCTAAATCCAGAAAATATCTGGCAATTGAGTCTGGAAGTACCCTTACAACCGAATATAGAATTCTGAATGCAGACAATCCTGACGGAAAATTTGAAATTTTTCAAAAACGAATCCGAGGAGTAGAATATAGCATTAATCACTATAAAGACAGTTTTTATATTTTAACCAATAAAGATGATGCCGAAAATTTTAAATTGATGAAAACGCTGGAAACAGCCACATCACAAGAAAATTGGACGGAAGTTATAGCGCATCGAGAAGATGTTTTATTGGAAGACATTGAAATTTTTGCTAATTATTTAGTAGTTGAAGAACGCTCGAATGGTTTGAACAAAATCAGGATTATGCCTTGGAATGGGGAAGGGGAGTATTATTTGCCTTTTGAAAGCGAAACCTATACCGCTTACACCACAACCAATGTTGATTTTGAAACAGAAATTTTGCGTTATGGATACCAATCGCTCGCTACACCATCTTCGGTTATTGATTTCAATATGCGAACCAAAGAAAGAGAAATTAAAAAGGAACAACAGGTTCTTGGAGGTAAATTTGATAAAAATAATTATAAAGAAGAACGTGTTTGGGCAATAGCAAAAGATGGAACCAAAATTCCAATTTCGATGGTGTACAGAAAGGAGTTGAAAAAAGACGGAAATAATCCATTGTTACAATATGCTTATGGTTCTTATGGGCATTCTATGGATGCCACTTTTTCTTCTACACGATTAACATTATTGGACAGAGGATTTATGTTTGCGATAGCGCACATTCGAGGCGGTGAAGATTTGGGACGACAATGGTATGAGGACGGAAAATTATTAAAAAAGAAAAATACGTTCACTGATTTTATCGATTGCTCTAAATTTCTGATTGATCAAAAATACACTTCCCCGGAACATTTATATGCCGAAGGTGGTTCTGCTGGAGGATTATTAATGGGAGTTGTGGTGAATTTAGCACCTGAATTGTATCATGGAATAATAGCACAAGTTCCTTTTGTGGATGTAATTACTACCATGCTTGATGATAGTATACCACTTACAACCGGAGAATATGATGAATGGGGGAATCCAAATAAAAAGAAATATTACAAATACATGTTGTCGTATTCTCCTTACGACAATGTAAAAAAACAAAATTATCCTAATATGTATGTATCTACAGGTCTTCATGATTCACAAGTACAATATTGGGAGCCAGCGAAGTGGGTCGCAAAATTACGAACAATTAAAACGGATGCAAATGTTTTATATCTCGATACTAATATGGATGCAGGTCACGGAGGAGCATCTGGGAGGTTTGAAGCTATAAAGGAATTAGCAAAAGAATTTAGTTTTTTATTAGATTTAGAGAAAATTAAAAAGTAATTAGATTTTTTTTGTTAAATTTGCAACGTTCGTGGCTAAATTAAAAATTGCCTGCGACTAACTATTTTTTTATGAAAGAAGAAATAAACGCTTATAATAATGTTTTAGAATTAATAGGTAACACCCCACTTATTAAGCTAAATAAAGTCACCGAAGAGTTAGAAGGTAATTTCTATGCAAAGGTAGAAGCTTTTAATCCGGGACATTCTTCTAAAGATAGAATAGCATTATACATAATCGAAGAAGCTGAAAAAAGAGGGATTTTATCTCCTGGTGATACTATTATCGAAACTACATCCGGAAATACTGGTTTTAGTTTAGCGATGGTAAGTATCATAAAAGGGTATAATTGTATTCTGGCGGTTAGCTCTAAGTCGTCTAAAGATAAAATAGATATGTTACGTAGTTTGGGGGCAAAAGTTTATGTTTGTCCTGCACATGTCTCCGCTGATGATGAGCGTTCGTATTATAATGTAGCCAAACGTTTGCACGAAGAGACGAAAGGTTCTGTTTATATTAATCAATATTTCAATCAGTTGAATATTGATGCACATTATAAATCTACAGGTCCTGAAATTTGGAAACAAACAAATGGTAAAATCACACACCTAATCGCATGTAGTGGAACTGGAGGGACAATTTCCGGAACTGCAAAATACTTAAAAGAACAAAATCCTAATATTAGAATTCTTGGAGTTGATGCTTTTGGTTCCGTATTAAAAAAATACCATGAGACCAGAGAATTCGATAACGATGAAATTTATCCTTATAGAATTGAAGGTTTAGGAAAAAACTTAATTCCATCTGCAACTGATTTTGACCTTATTGATAAGTTCATGAAAGTTACTGATGAAGAAAGTGCGCATTCTGCCAGAGAGATTACCAGAAAAGAAGGTCTATTTGTAGGATATACTTCTGGAGCAGTATTACAAGCAATAAAACAATATGCTGACGAAGGTGAATTTGATAAAAACAGTAATATAATTGCCATATTTCCGGATCATGGTTCTCGTTACATGAGCAAAGTATTTAGCGATGACTGGATGAATGAACAAGGTTTCTTTGATAGTATTAACGAAGAAGAAGCTCAAAAAATTGAATTTATAAAATAAGTACTGAGATTTTAGAATCAAGTATTAAGATAGAAAACTCCATCAGCTTTAAGTTGATGGAGTTTTTCGTTTTTCAGTAATATTCTGTTTCTTTGTCATTCCTATAAAGGAGAAATCCCACATAAAACAAGTTACTCTGATGAGATTCCTCCTTCGTTGGAATGATAAATTGTAAGGTATTAAAAACAAAAAACTCCGGATTTCTCCAGAGTTTAAAGCTATAATTTCAAGACTTCAATTTGATAGCTATTCTTCTTCCATAGTATGATAGACGTTCATCACGTCATCATCTTCTTCCAATTTTTCAATTAGTTTTTCTACATCAGCAACTTCAGCTTCGGATAGTTTTTTAGTAATTTGAGGAATTCTTTCAAATCCGGAAGAAAGAATTTCTAATCCTCTGTTCTCTAATTCTTTTTGAATAGTTCCAAAACTACCAAACGGCGCATAAATTAATATACCGTCTTCATCTTCAAAAACTTCCTCTGCACCAAAATCGATTAATTCTAATTCTAATTCTTCCGGGTCAATTCCGTTTGCTGGAATCCTAAAGTTACACGTATGGTCAAACATGAATTCAACCGAACCTTGTGTTCCCATTGTGCCATTGCATTTGTTAAAATAACTTCTAACATTAGCAACGGTTCTGTTATTGTTATCAGTAGCCGTTTCCACCAAGATTGCAATTCCATGCGGGGCATATCCTTCAAACAGAACTTCTTTATAGTTAGCGGTATCTTTATCGGTTGCTTTTTTGATGGCGCGTTCTACATTTTCTTTTGGCATATTCACCGCCTTGGAATTCTGAATGACCGCTCTTAATCTTGAGTTGGCATCAGGATTTGGTCCGCCTTCTTTTACTGCCATTACAATATCTTTACCAATTCTGGTAAATGCTTTGGCCATTGCTGACCAACGTTTCATTTTTCTTCCTTTTCTGAACTCAAACGCTCTTCCCATTGCTAGTTTATTATTTTGAACTGCAAAAATACAGTTATTCCTTATTTTACCAAAATCAAATTAAATTCTTTTATCTAATTAAATAAATTAGTAGGATTATTTTATTTCAAAGTATTAAAATCTTCAATTATTGTAATGGCTTCATTCAAATAATGATTCTTTTTTAAGGACCAGCATGTTTTTTATTTCTTGTAAAAAGGTAGTTTTACCACTTTAGCAGGAACATTATTTTTACGGATTCTAATGAATATATCGCTGTCTAAAGCACTGTTTTCAGTTGTAACGTAGCCTAAACCGATTCCTTTATTCATTGATGGAGACATTGTTCCCGAAGTTACAATTCCTATTGGATTGCCTGAAGCATCAACGATTTCATAATCATGTCTTGGAACGGCACGTTCCTGCATTTCAAAAGCTACTAATTTTTTAGAAACTCCTGCTTCTTTTTGTTTTTTCAGGTTTTCTGAATTCGTGAATTCTTTTGTGAATTTAGTAATCCATCCCAAACCAGCTTCAAGTGGAGAAGTAGTGTCGTTGATGTCATTTCCGTACAAACAAAATCCCATTTCTAATCGTAACGTATCACGAGCGGCAAGACCTATTGGTTTAATCCCAAAAGATGCACCTGCTTCAAAAACTTTATTCCATATTTGCTCTACTTCTGAATTTTTGCAATAAATCTCAAATCCTCCAGAACCGGTATATCCTGTTGCTGAAATAATTACATTGTCAATCCCTGCAAAATCACCTACTTCAAAATGGTAATACGGAATAGCATATAAATCCTTAGATGTCAATGATTGCATGGCTTCAACAGCTTTTGGGCCTTGAATTGCCAACAATGAATAATCATCAGATAAGTTTTTCATTGCTACACCCAAATCGTTATGTGCAGCAATCCAATCCCAATCTTTATCAATATTCGAAGCATTTACAACTAATAAATATTCTTCCTCTTTCATTTTGTAAACAATCAAATCATCTACGATTCCACCGTCATTGTTTGGTAAACAAGAATATTGTGCTCTTCCAATTGTCAAAACCGACGCGTCATTAGAAGTTACTTTTTGTATCAAAGCCAATGCATTTGGTCCGGTAAGCAAGAATTCGCCCATATGTGAAACATCAAAAACACCCACAGCATTTCGAACCGTTTCATGTTCTGCATTCACACCTTCATATAAAATAGGCATATTGTATCCGGCAAACGGAAGCATTTTTGCTCCCAAACTCTCGTGTATGTGCGTAAGCGCAGTATTTTTCATTATTATTTTGTATAGAATTTCAAGTGGCTAATTTATTGATTTTATTTCGGGTGACAAAGGCGTAAAGACGCAAAATTTAAAGTTTCAAACGTTTTCGTAATAGCAGACGGAACAATTTTTTTAAAATAATTTTAAGGAATTAATCCAATGAAGTTAGGAAGCTATTTCCTGCTATTCATTACTATCTTTTCCTTTTTAATGTTTAATTTTACAATTAATTAATTTGAGGGCTTTAATTTGCGAGAGTAAAATCAACCATCATGAAAAAAAGTAGATTAGTTATTATAGCACTGTTTTTTGTTACCATTTTCTATGGTCAAAATCAAACGATTATTGGTAAATGGAAAACTATTGATGATGAAACTGGAAAAGCCAAATCAATAGTGGAAATCTATGAGAAATCTGGAAAGATTTATGGTAAAGTATTTGAAATTTTGGAAGAAGAACATAGAAAAAAAGTTTGTACTAATTGTTCAGGCGAGGATAAAAATAAACCTATTCTTGGGATGATAGTAATAAAAGGATTGACAAAAGAAGGAAATCAATATACAAGAGGTAAAATCTTAGATCCTAAAAACGGGAAGCTTTATAAATGTTACATTACTTTAGAATCAAAAGACAAACTTAAAGTTCGGGGTTTTATAGGGATTTCATTGTTTGGGCGAACACAATATTGGTACCGTGTAAAAAGTTAATTCAAATAGAATGAGTTCAATACCTATCCAAATAATAATAAATACCTAAAACTTAAAAATGCATTTCGTCGAAGTAATTTTACCCCTTTCTCTTGCTAAAACTTTTACCTACAGCGTTTCTGAAGCCGAATTTCATTATATCAAGAAAGGAATGCGTGTGGCAGTGCCTTTTGGTAAAAGTAAAATTTACACGGCGCTGGTTATTGAAATTCATCAAAATGAACCCACTTTATACGAAGCCAAAGAAATTCACCAAATCCTGGATGAAAAACCTATAGTTACTGAAATCCAAATTACCCATTGGCAATGGATTGCTTCTTATTATATGTGTGCTATCGGTGATGTGTATCGAGGTGCTATGCCAAGTGGACTTTTGCTGGAAAGCGAAACTATAATTTCTCAAAAGCAAGATTTGTTTGTGGACGAAAGCCTGCTATCCGATGATGAATTTCTGGTTTATCAAGCCTTGCAACAGCAAAATTCGCTCAAGGTACAAGACGTTATAGCTATTTTAAACAAGAAAAATATTTTTCCTGTTATTCAAAAATTGATTGACAAAAATATATTGGTTCTTCAGGAAGAAATTTCAGAAAGTTACAAACCAAAGTTAGTTCGTTACGTGCGTTTGCATTCTAAATACGATTCGAATGCAGGTTTGGGGGAGTTGTTGGAAACGTTGAAAAGCGCCAACAAGCAAAAGGAAATAGTACTGCGTTATTTTCAATTAAGCGCTACCGAGAAAAAACCGATAACCGTTAAAATATTGGTTGAAGCGGCTAATTCCTCTTCGGCAATTATAAAAGCATTAATCGAAAAAGAAATATTTGAGGATTATTTTCTGCAGGAAGACCGAGTAAATTTCAATGGAAAAATAAGAGAAGATCAACTGCAATTAAGTCAAGCGCAACAAACTGCTTTTGAAGAAATTAAAGATAGTTTTACTCAAAAAGAAGTCTGTTTGCTACATGGTGTAACTTCCAGTGGAAAAACCGAAATTTATATTAAGCTCATTGAAGAATATCTGGAAACGGGAAAACAGGTATTGTATTTATTGCCCGAAATTGCTTTGACGACGCAATTAGTAGGGAGATTGAGGACTTATTTTGGAAATAAAGTAGCCGTTTTTCATTCGAAATATAATAATAATGAACGTATCGAGGTCTGGAATCAAGTTTTGGCAAATTACCAGAAAGCGCAAGTGGTAATCGGAGCGCGATCCGCTTTGTTTTTGCCTTTTCATAATCTGGGATTTATAATTGTAGATGAGGAGCACGAACAAACTTTCAAACAAGTAGATCCTGCACCGCGTTATCATGCGCGTGATGCTGCGGTGGTTTTGGCTCATTCGCATAAAGCAAAAGTTTTATTGGGTTCGGCAACACCAAGTATTGAGACTTATTTTAATGCAAAATCAGAGAAATATGGTTTAGTCGAAATTTCGAAACGCTTTGGAAACGTGATGATGCCCAATATTGAATTGGTGGATTTGAAAGACAAATACTTTCGCAAAAAAATGACGGGGCATTTCAGTGATGTTTTAATTGAAGAAATCAACACAGCTTTGTCTTTAGGCGAACAAGTGATTTTATTTCAAAACAGAAGAGGGTATTCACCTATAATAGAATGTATCACTTGTGGCAATGTTCCACAATGCCAGCAATGCGATGTGAGTTTGACCTATCACAAACATAAAAACCAGTTGCGATGTCATTATTGTGGATATACAATGGCAAAACCTACGCATTGTCATTCGTGTTCCAGTGTTGATTTGACTACAAGAGGCTTTGGAACAGAACAAATAGAACAAGAATTGATTTCGATTTTTCCAAATTCAAAAATGGGAAGAATGGATCAGGATACCACGCGAGGAAAATTTGGTTTTGAGAAAATTATTGATAGTTTCAAGAATAGAGAGATTGATATTTTAGTGGGAACGCAAATGCTTGCCAAAGGATTGGATTTTGACAATGTAAGTTTAGTGGGGATCATGAATGCGGATAATATGCTGTATCATCCTGATTTTAGGGCATTCGAAAGAAGTTTTCAAATGATGACTCAAGTAGCAGGTCGGGCAGGACGTTCTGAGAAACAAGGAAAAGTTATTATTCAAACCTACAATCCCAATCATAATACGATACAGCAAGTAACTAATAATGATTATCGGGGAATGTATCAGGAGCAATTGTATGACAGGCAAATTTATAAATATCCTCCTTATTTCAGAATCATAAAACTGACCTTAAAACAGCGCGATTTTGATAAACTAAAGGAAGGTGCTATGTGGTTGTATCAAGTAATGAGTCAAAATCTTACTATGCCGGTATTAGGTCCTGAGGAACCCGCTATAAATAGAATTAGGAATGAATACATACGAACAATTATTATTAAAATTCCACAAAACGTGTCTGTAGTAAACACAAAAAAAACTATTCAAAAGATATTGAATAGTTTTGAGGCTGTTGCTCAATACAGAGCTATAAAAGTTACGCTAAACGTCGATTTTTATTGAAAGTAATTTTAGGCAAATGATAGGGCTTTAACTAAATCTTCTTTTTTATTTCTACTTAAAGGTATTTTGGTAACTCCAATTTCGGCAAACTTGCTATTGAAACGTTCTACTTTGTCGATATTTATAATATAGGACTTATGAACTCGGATAAATTTTTCTTTAGACAAATCATTTTCAAAAGATTTCATCGTTGAAAGGACTAAATTACTGTCTTCTTCGGTAACAACTCTAACGTAGTCGCCAAAAGCTTCAATCCATTTGATTTTAGCAGTGAAAATTTTTAATTTTTTAAGATTGCTCTTAATAAAAATATGTTCCCCTTCTTCTTCTTTATTTTCTTTTTTAAGAGAATATAGATCGATTGCTCTTCTAACAGATGCATTGAAACGATCTATAGCAATAGGTTTTTGTAGATAGTCGGTAGCATCATAATCAAAAGCTTTCATGGCATATTCCGCTTTAGAGGTAATGAAGATTATTTGGGGTTTAATTTTTAAACCGTCTAAGAAATCGAAACCGCTTATTACAGGCATCTCAATGTCTAGAAATATTAGATCCACATTATGCACGGACATGCAGCTTCTAGCTTCAATTGCATTAGAAAAATCACCAATTAAATGCAGATTTGGATGATTATTCACTAACTTTGCGATGATCATTCTTTGAATGGAACTATCGTCAACTACTACACAATTAAGTTTCATAATTTTTGAATTTTAAGATTTGGAATAGTAAATTTAATAATCATTTATTTAAAAAACTAATTTTCGTCGGTTTTTTTTACCATACAACGAATAAAGTGAAATTGTTATTGTTTGTTTAAAATAATTGATTACTTTCGCAGCCAAATTAACAAATAAATAAAATATTTATGAATCATTATGAAACTGTTTTCATTTTAAATCCCGTTTTATCTGAAGTTCAGGTAAAGGAAACAGTAAGCAAATTTGAAGATTTTCTTACTAGTCGTGGAGCTGAAATGGTATCGAAAGAAGACTGGGGTCTTAAAAAGATGGCTTACGAAATTCAAAACAAAAAAAGTGGTTTTTACCATTTATTCGAATTCAAAGTAGCAGGAGAAGTTCTTATTGCTTTTGAAACTGAATTTAGACGTGACGAAAGAGTAATGCGTTTCTTGACTGTAAGTTTAGATAAACATGCTATATCTTGGGCTGAAAGAAGAAGAACTAAATTAAAATCTACAAAAGCTTAATTATCATGGCAACATTACAACAATCGGCTTCAGGAAAAAAAGACGGAGATATCAGATATCTTACACCTTTAAACATAGAAACAAACAAAACTAAAAAGTATTGTCGTTTCAAAAAATCAGGTATCAAATATATTGATTATAAAGATGCTGATTTCTTATTGAAATTTGTAAACGAACAAGGAAAAATTCTTCCTCGTCGTTTAACAGGAACTTCATTGAAATACCAAAGAAAAGTGTCAGTTGCAGTTAAGAGAGCACGTCACTTAGCTTTAATGCCATATGTGGCGGATTTATTAAAATAATTAAAAATTAACAGTTGTTGGTTTTCTGAAATATGAAACCTAACTTCTCAAATAAAGGACAACAACATGGAACTTATTTTAAGAAAAGATGTTCAAAATTTAGGATTTAAAGATGACGTAGTAAACGTGAAAAACGGATATGGTCGTAACTTTTTAATCCCACAAGGTCACGCACATTTGGCAACTTCTTCTGCAAAGAAAGTATTAGCTGAAAACCTAAAGCAAAGAGCTCACAAAGAAGAAAAAGTAGTTAACGATGCAAAATCATTAGCTGAAACTTTAAAAGCTATCGAAATTAAAATTTTCGCAAAAGCAGGTGGTGAGAAATTATTCGGTTCAATCACGAATATTGACATTGCTGAAGCTTTAGCAAAAGGTGGTCAAGTAATTGACAGAAAATTTATTACTAGTGGAATTGTTAAACGTACAGGAAAATATGCTGCTAACGTTAGATTACACAGAGATGTAATTATTGAATTACCTTACGAAATTGTTGCTGAAAAAGCATAATTAGTAAATTTATATAATTAAATCCCGATGGAAGTCGGGATTTTTTTTTGTTTAATCTGAACTGGTTTCAGATTCTTTAACTTATAAAAAAAAGAGCATCTTAATTATTTAAGATACTGAAATAAATTCAGCATAAATGAAATACTCAAGATTAACAAAAGAGCAATTTGAAGAATTAGTACCTGAATTTACTAATTTTCTAGCTACTCAAGCAATTGATAAAGCGGAGTGGGATAAAATTAAAAATGAAAAACCGGAAGTGGCCGAACAGGAACTTGATGTTTTTTCTGATTTGGTTTGGGAAGGGGTTCTAACAAAAGCAGAATATTTAGAACATTTTTCTAAAAATCATATTTTTCTTTTTCATTGTTTTGAGACTTATGTTCAATCTATTGTTTTGAAATCATTGGTTCCAGAAACAGATTTTCTGACCAAAGAAGGATTGCAATGGCTTAGCGATAACATGTTTACCGAAACAATTGAAATGAAAGTGGGAAAAAAAGAGTTTACCGATGAACGTAATACCTCAGTTTTCGAATTAATCCAACAAGGTTCTTTTTTAAGTGATGGTCTTTTATACAAACAAATAAATACGATTATACAGTCATAATTGTATTGCAGTTTCTTTTAATTTGGTTATTTTAGTACACTTTTTCAAATACTAAAATAGCCAATTTATTTTCTATGGATATTCAAAATACGATTCAAACTTTAAGAGAGGAATTAAATCAGCACAATTATACTTATTATGTGTTGGATAAACCAATAATTTCCGATTATGAATTTGATTTGAAATTAAAACAGCTTCAGGATTTAGAAAATAAATATCCCGAATACTTTGATGAAAATTCTCCTACGCAACGAGTAGGTGGTACGATTACAAAAAACTTCCAAACCGTTCCTCATGAACACCGAATGTATTCTCTTGATAATTCCTATTCTAAAGAAGAATTAGCTGATTGGGAAAAACGTATTCAAAAAGTTCTCGGGGAAGTTCCATTAGAATATACCTGTGAATTAAAATATGATGGGGCATCAATCAGCATTACCTACGAAAACGGAAAATTAAAACGCGCCGTTACTCGTGGGGATGGTTTTCAAGGCGATGATGTGACCAATAATATTAAAACCATAAAATCAATCCCGCTCAAGTTGAAAGGAAATTTCCCTGCTATATTTGATGTACGTGGTGAAATCATTTTGCCTTTTGCCGGTTTCGAAAAAATGAATCAGGATTTAATCGAAATTGGGGAATTACCGTATTCAAATCCTAGAAACACCGCTTCGGGAAGTTTGAAATTACAAGACAGTGCCGAAGTTGCCAAAAGACCATTAGATTGTTTGTTGTATTTTTTAATTGGAAACAATCTGCCTTTCAAATCACAATATGAAGGATTAGAGAGGGCAAGGGAATGGGGATTTAAAGCACCTAAAGAGGCAAAACTGGCTCATAATCTAGAAGAAGTTTTTCAATTTATAGATTATTGGGACACACACAGACATACGCTTCCTTATGAAACGGATGGTGTTGTAGTAAAAGTAAATTCTTTTCACTATCAGGATGAATTGGGTTTTACAGCCAAATCTCCGCGTTGGGCAATTGCCTATAAATTCAAATCAGAACAAGTTTCGACAAAGCTAAATTCGATTTCCTATCAAGTAGGACGAACCGGGGCGATTACGCCAGTGGCAAATTTGGAGCCGGTGCAATTGGCAGGAACCATTGTGAAACGGGCATCTTTACATAATGCTGATCAAATTGAGAAACTGGATATTCGTGTAGGAGATACCGTTTTTGTAGAAAAAGGAGGAGAGATAATCCCGAAAATTATTGCCGTTGATTTGAGTCAACGTCCTGCGAATACGGAAACAACAAAATACATCACGCATTGCCCGGAATGTCATACCGAATTAGTACGAAGTGAAGGCGAAGCCAATCATTATTGCCCGAATTTTTATGGTTGTCCTCCACAGATTATCGGACGAATACAGCATTATATTTCAAGAAAAGCTATGGATATTGAGGGGCTTGGCGGTGAAACGGTTGCATTACTGTTCAATAATGGACTGGTTCATAATTATGCTGACTTATATGAATTGACTGTGGAGCAAATTCTTCCTTTGGATAGAATGGCTCAAAAATCAGCTGAAAATTTAGTGAAAGGGGTAGAAAATTCAAAAAGTATTCCTTTCGAAAGCGTTTTATTTGCTCTTGGAATCCGTTTTGTTGGTGAAACGGTGGCTAAGAAATTAGCCAAGCATTATAAAAATATTGATGCATTGAGTCAGGCTACATTAATGGATTTGATTTTGGTGGATGAAATTGGAGACCGAATTGCCCAAAGTGTAATTGACTTTTTCGAAAATCAAGAAAATAGGATTATAATCGAAAGATTAAGAAAACATGGCATACAATTTGAAATTGTTGAAAAAATAAATTCAAATGCCACGGATAAACTTTCTGGAAAAACCTTTGTAGTTTCAGGTGTTTTTGAGAAGTTTTCTAGGGATGATTTAAAAAAAGCCATTGAAGATAACGGTGGGAAAGTGGCAAGTTCTATTTCTGCCAAAACAGATTATGTTGTTGCCGGAGATAATATGGGACCGGCTAAACTAGAAAAAGCCAATAAACTTAATGTCCCGATAGTTTCTGAAGATGATTTTATGAAACTGATAAATGAAAGCTAGCACACCTTCTCTTATACTTTATTTTTCCGCTTGTATATTGACTGTTTTATTTGATTTACTAGGGCAAGAATCATTAGTGCTTTATGCAAATTCTATTGTAGTGCCTTCAATCTTTATTTACTATTTAACAACAAATAATTACAAAATTGATTTAATAAAAGCGAGTGTTTTTCTCTTTTCTTTTATAGGTGATGTTTTTTTTTGGTGAATTATAATGATTCAGAAACAGGTTCTGTTTTAAGTTTTTTGATTGTCTATATGTTATTAATGGTTAATCTTTTTCAAAGCTTAAAAAAAATAAAGTTTGATCGAATAGCTGTTTTTTCATTGATAATTGTAATAATTGCATTGGTCATTTTGTCGACTACAATTTTGAGTTTGCAATTTGAGAAAATGAAAACAGATTTTTCAATTATTATAATTTATAGTATTGTTTTAAGTATGTTGATTTGCATATCTGTTGTAAATTACATTGCAAAAGGAACTTTTGCTTTTCTAAATTTACTTCTAATGTCAGTTTTTTTTATGTTTTATGATATTTTTTATGTTATAAATGGATTTTATCTAAAGCTTTCTGTTTTTAGTCTAATCGAAATGGCAACTCACGTATTTTCTTATTTTTTATGGTAAATTACTTTATTGCAAATGATAAATCTATCAATAAATTAAACAATAATTGATGTTCCTTTGGATGCATTCCGTTTATTGTTATCCAAATAAAAATCAATTCGGCCTAAATTAATTCCATAACAGCCCACTTGATTTACTAAAACTTCTTTACCTGCAAGATTTTTTGCAACTGTCGGTTTATCAAGAAAAGTATGGGTGTGACCACCTATTATTAAGTCAATATCTTGCGTCAGTTCGGCCAATTTTAAATCACAAATTTTATTGGGCTCGTCTTTGTATTTATATCCTAAATGCGACAAACAAATCACTAAATCACATTGTTGTTCTTTTTTTAAAATCCGAACCATATCTTGAGCCGCCTCAACAGGATTGTTATAAACAGTTTCTTTATACATTCCTTTATCCACTAATCCATTGAGTTCAATTCCAAGGCCAAAAACACCAACTTTGATTCCGTTTTTATTAAATATCTTAAACGGTTTTACAAAACCGTCCATCACAGTGTTTTTAAAGTCATAATTTGCTGATAAGAATTCAAACGTGGCGTGAGGCATTTGCGCAACCAAACCTTCAACGCCATTATCAAAATCATGATTTCCTATCGTTGAAGCATCATAGTGCATCATACTCATCAATTTGAATTCTAATTCTCCGCCGTAATAATTAAAATACGGTGTTCCTTGAAAAATATCGCCGGCATCCAGCAATAATACATTTGGATTTTCTTTTCTGATGGATTCAATAAGTGCTGCTCTTCGTACCACGCCGCCCATATTAGGATTTCTGGGATGATCCGCCGGAAAAGGATCAATGTAACTGTGAACATCATTCGTATGTAGAATTGTCAAGTGTTTCGTCTCACTGGATGTAAAGCTGGATAATGGTAATCCTAAACTCAATAAAGCTGTACTTGCAGCGGTTTTTTCTATAAAATCTCTTCTTTTCATTTTCCTTTTTTTGGAGCTATTTCCTGCTGTACGCTATATCTTTATGTTTTTAAAGAAAAAACACAAAGGATGCCGCTTTCATCAGGGCTAGGGCTATTATTTATGAAACTATTTTCTTCTTTTTAACTGAAGCCTTTTCTATTCAACAGTAATCCTGATATCATTTATAACAGGAATGGTATCCACTTCTTTGAAATAATCAATTAGAATATTTCGTAACTTATAATCCAAAACATATTTCTGAACGCCTTTTTTGAAGAAATCCATATTGTCGCCACCATTGGATAAATAATCATTGGTACCCACATGATAAATTTTGTCTTTTTCAATTGGTTTTCCTTGAACTAAGATGTTCTTGGCTGTGTTATTTTTGTCAATCGTAAAGGTTATACCAGATAAAGGATGTGGTTTTTTTTCGGAGATAAAATAATTTACTAATTCAAAAATTTGCGCTCCTTTTAAAGCAATGACCACCATACTGTTTTCAAAAGGCATCATTTCAAAAGCAGTTCTGCTGGTAACATTTCCTTTAGGAAGAATTGAGCGAATACCGCCATGATTCAGTAAACAGATATCGATATTCTTTTTTTCTCTGATATTAAAAACTAAATTGCCTCGCATTAAGCTAACATCAGCCAGTAAATTTCCAATAGTTGTCTGCCATTTGCCGGAATTTTTATCTAAAGTTACCGGACAATACGCCAGAACGCTGTCTAAATCTTTATTAATGTGTTCGCGGTAGGGTTTGATAAAGTGCTCAATTTGCTTCGTTTGTTCCCTATCTGGGCTCGTGTCAGGAGCTTGGTTTTCCTTTTCAGTAATTGGAATTCTTTTACCTTCTATCTTCGTAGTATAATAATTTTGTTTACTACAGGAAGTAATAAAAACAAATGTTAAGAATATAACAAAAAGTTTTAAAACATCGTTATACTTTTTTAGATTTACCATTTCAAATGCGACTTAATTAATTAATTTTGTAATCAAGTAAAAGTAATATGTTTTTAAATTACATAAAGGATTTTTCTGTAAAAAAAATATTAAAAAACAGCTTGCATAATGTTAAAAGCAGCTCGCTTTCAACTTCTATACAAACTGTAGGTTTACTTATAGATGCCAGTTATTTTTCGGAAAAGGAGGCCTTGATTAACGAGTTAATAGCAAATGGAATTCCAGCAGACAATATTAAAATTATTGTTTACAAAGATAAATTTAAAAAAAGCGATGCGCTGGCGAATCCGGCTTTTGGAGCGAAACATCTCAATTGGAAAGGAGAGATTACGCATCCACAAGTAAATGATTTTGTAAACGAAAAGTTTGATTTGCTAATCAATTATTACGATGTTGAAAAAGCAATTTTAATGGTTGTTACTCATAATTCAAAAGCACAATTTAAAGTTGGATTTTCATCAATAGATAAAAGATTAAATCATTTTATGATTAATACCAATGTCGAAAATTATAAAGTTTTCACTCACGAATTATTTAAATATTTAAAAATATTAAACAAATTATAATCCAATATGCAATCATTAATAGGAACAGGTGTTGCCCTTGTGACGCCATTTAACGAAGATTTTTCAATTGATACTGAAGCATTAAAAAGAATTGTAAATTTCTCCATTGATAATGGAATTGAATATCTTGTCATACTTGGTACAACTGCTGAAAATGCAACATTGTCCCAAGGCGAAAAAGAATTAGTTATCAAAACGGTAATAGAAACTAATAATGGAAGATTGCCATTGGTATTAGGCGTTGGAGGTAACAATACAATGAAAGTCGTAGACGAGCTTAAAACTAGAGATTTATCAAAATTTGCTGCTATACTTTCGGTTTCGCCATATTATAGTAAACCAACCCAGGAAGGAATTTACCAACACTTTAAAGCTGTTGCTGAGGCTTCTCCAATTCCTGTGATTTTATACAATGTACCAGGGAGAACTGCAAGTAATATGTTGCCTTCAACTGTTTTGCGTTTAGCAAATGATTTTGAAAATGTGGTTGCTATCAAGGAAGCGGCTGGTGATATTGTTCAAGCGATGCAAATATTAAAAAACAAACCAAAGGATTTTCTTGTGATTTCTGGCGATGATATGATTGCCTTGCCAATGATTTTGGCTGGTGGATCTGGCGTTATATCTGTAATTGGACAAGGTTTTCCAAAAGAATTCTCTGAAATGATTCGATTGGGTTTAAATAGAAAAGTAGAGGAAGCATTCAAATCACAATACCTTTTGTCGGATTGTATCGATATGATTTTTGAACAGGGGAATCCTGCAGGAATCAAACAAGTGTTTCTATCACTGGGAATCGCTGAAAACACAGTGCGTTTGCCATTAGTAAAAGTAGATGAATCATTGGCTGACAGAATTGGACAATTTGTTAAAAAAATGAATAAACAAGCGTAAAAAGCAGTGTGTTTTTTTATACAAAAATATATTTTGTAGTAGCTAAATTAATAACTAAATTTGCCACCGAAACTTCGGTATGATTTTCTGTAGGTTGAACACAACACAGAAATCGTAAAAAAAGTAAAAAAATGAAAAAAATAATATCTCTATTGCTTCTTGTTACCCTTTTTTATTCTTGTAACGAGTATCAAAAAGCACTAAAAACCGAAGATGTTGCTGTAAAATTTGACATAGCTACTAAATTGTACGATACAGGTAAATATTCAAAAGCGATTCGTCTTTTTGAACAAATTGCCCCGGCATACAGAGGGAAACCACAAGCGGAAAAGTTGTTTTACATGTTTGCACAATCGTATTACAAAACCAAACAATATTATTTAGCAGGATACCAATTTGAAAGTTTTGTTTCTGGTTATCCAAAAAGTGAAAAAATACAAGAAGCGGCTTATTTAGGTGCAAAAAGTTATTCAATGCTATCTCCAGTTTACAGCTTGGATCAGGCAGATACAGTGAAAGCGATAGATAAATTACAAGCATTTATTGATACTTATCCTAATTCGGAATACTTAGCAGAGGCTAATGCAACTTTAAAAGTGCTAAGTGATAAAATAGAGAAAAAGGTATATGAAAATGCAAAAGGGTACAATACTATTTCCGATTTTAAATCAGCGATAGTTGCTTTTGATAATTTTATAGCTGATTATCCCGGAACAAAATTCAAGGAAGATGCATTGTTTTACAAATATGATTCAGCTTATCAACTGGCAATCAATAGTGTTCCTGCAAAAATGGAAGAGCGCTTAAATGTTGCGAAAGTGGCACATTCAAATTTGGTTAAATTTGATGCCAATACAAAATATAAAAATAAAGCAGACGAAATGTTCGCTAGAATTGAAAAAGATTTACAAAAATTTACTAAATAAATAAAGTCATGGATTTAAAAAAGACGAATGCTCCGGTAAATACAATAACATACAACAAAAATGTTATTGAAGAACCTACTGGAAACGTGTATGAAGCGATAACCATTATGGCTAAAAGAGCAAACCAAATCAATTCTGAAATCAAAAAAGAATTGACTGAGAAATTGGAAGAATTTGCTACATATAATGACAGTCTTGAAGAAGTTTTTGAAAACAAAGAACAAATTGAGGTTTCAAAATTTTACGAAAAATTGCCTAAGCCTCACGCTTTAGCGGTTCAAGAATGGTTAGATGGTAAAATTTACCACAGAGATTCAAATAAGTAATAGTAGTAATGTCAGTTTTAAACGGTAAGAAAATTTTACTAGGGATTTCTGGTGGAATTGCAGCCTATAAAACCGCTTCATTAGTACGACTTTTCATAAAAGCAGGTGCGCATGTCCAAGTGATAATGACACCTGCTTCTAAGGATTTTATAACTCCATTAACGCTATCTACGTTATCTAAAAATCCGGTATTTTCCAGTTTTTACAATCAAGACGACGAAAATGAGAAATGGAATAATCATGTTGAATTAGCAGTTTGGGCTGATTTGATGGTTATTGCTCCAGCAACTGCAAATACCTTGTCAAAAATGGCACATGGTACTTGTGATAATCTTTTGATTGCAGCTTATTTATCAGCAAAGTGTCCCGTCTATTATGCACCAGCAATGGATTTGGATATGTACAAACATCCATCCACCATTGCGAATTTTTTCTCGCTGACTGAATTTGGAGACACTATAATTCCTGCTGAAAGCGGAGAATTAGCCAGTGGACTTTCAGGAGAAGGAAGAATGGCTGAACCGGAACATATTGTTGCCTTTATAGAAGCTGATTTAGAAAGCAGATTGCCATTAAAAGGAAAAAAAATATTAATTACTGCCGGTCCCACATACGAAGCTATAGATCCCGTACGTTTTATAGGAAATCATTCTTCAGGGAAAATGGGTTTTGATATTGCCTCAAGCGCTGCTAATCTGGGAGCTTCAGTAGTATTAGTTACTGGCCCTACACATTGTAAAGCTACTAATCCATTAATAAAAGTGATTCCAGTGGTTTCTGCTCAGGAAATGTACGATGCCTGTCATCTTTATTATACTGATGTGGATGTTGCGATTGCTGCTGCTGCAGTTGCGGATTATAAGCCTAAGAATGTAGCTTTGCAAAAGATCAAAAAGAATGATGATGATTTCACTATTGAATTGGAGAAAACAAAAGATATTTTAGCTTCATTAGGTCAAAGTAAAAAAAATCAGTTTTTAATTGGTTTTGCTTTGGAAACAGAAAATGAAATTGAAAATGCGAAGTTGAAAATTCAGAAAAAAAACTTAGATTTGATAGTTCTAAATTCATTGCAGGATAAAGGAGCCGGTTTTGGAAAGGCAACCAATAAAGTGACCTTCATTGACAAGTTTTTTACTATCGAAGCAATGGAATTGAAATCGAAAGAATCAGTTGCTGATGATATATTAAATAAAGTCATTGGACACTTTTATGAGATGAGCTAGCAGAGCAATTTAAAAGCAATGTTGGTGAGTGACTTATTATAATCCCTATGAAACAATAGAAAGTTACAGATGAATAAAATAATTACTTTTCTTTTACTCCTGACTTTTGGGTTTTTACAAGCGCAACAATTAAATTGTACTGTGACAGTAAATGCGCAAAAATTGAGTAATGCAAATCAGCAAGTTTTCAAGACCCTAGAAACATCAATAAGTGAATTTGTAAACAAAACGGATTGGACAGGACAGAGTTTCAAGCAAAATGAAAAGATTAATTGCTCGATGTATATTACCGTTTCATCAAATAGCACAGACCAATTTACGGCCACCATTCAGGTACAATCATCACGACCAGTTTTTAATTCTTCCTACGCATCTCCAGTATTAAATTTTAATGATAAGGACTTTAGTTTTAGATATACGGAGTTCGAAAATTTAATTTTTAATCCAACTACTTTTGATTCTAATTTAGTTTCTGTAATTGCTTTTTACAGTTATGTGATTTTAGGGATGGATTCGGATACTTTTGTTTTGGAATCCGGAAATCCAAATTTTGAAATAGCCCAAAACATTTCAAATGTGGCGCAACAAGGAGGTTCTAAAGGGTGGGGACAAACGGATGGAAATCAAAATCGATATTTTTTGATTAACGATATTTTATCCCCGCCGTTCAAACAAGTCAGACAAACCATGTATGACTATCATGCCGGATTAGACTTGATGAGTCAGGATTTAAAAGCTTCGAAAGAAAAAATAAAAGGATCGTTAATTAATTTAGCAAAATTAAGTGCTTCAAGACCTAATGCCTTTTTAACACGTGTCTTTTTTGATGCCAAATCAGATGAAATAGTTTCGGTATTTTCTGGTGGACCAAGCATCACTATATCAGATTTAGTCGATAATCTGAATAAAATTTCTCCTTTGAATTCAAGTAAATGGGTGCTAATAAAATATTAATTGGTTTTCAATTTTAATTTATTCTTTAGCTCCTCATCCAAAAACAATATATAAATGATAACGTCACTTTCGATAAAAAACTATGCTTTAATAGAAAAATTGACTATCGATTTTTCAAAAGGTTTCTCAACAATAACAGGAGAAACTGGAGCTGGTAAATCAATAATTTTAGGAGCATTAGGACTAGTTTTAGGAAAAAGAGCCGACTTGACTTCTTTGAAGAACAAGGAAGAAAAATGCATCATTGAAGCTCATTTTGAAATTTCAAAGTATAATTTGTTACCGTTTTTTGACGCCAATGATTTAGACTATGAAAATGAAACTATAATTAGACGTGAAATC
This sequence comes from Flavobacterium galactosi, assembly GCF_048158585.1. Taxonomy (NCBI): domain Bacteria; kingdom Pseudomonadati; phylum Bacteroidota; class Flavobacteriia; order Flavobacteriales; family Flavobacteriaceae; genus Flavobacterium; species Flavobacterium galactosi. The sequence continues at coordinate 287,008 of NZ_JBLNKV010000006.1, read as the reverse complement.
CTGCCTTCGGGTAAATCCAGGGCTTTTATCAATGACAGTCCCGTAAATCTTCAGGAACTTCAGGAATTGAGTTTGTTCTTAATTGATATTCATTCGCAACAGCAAACCCAAGAACTTTCAGATGAAAATGTTCAGTTCGATATTATTGATGCCATTGCCAATAATAAAGAAACGATTTTGGATTACCAATCGCTTTTGAAAAGTTATAAATCGGATAAATCCAAATTGAATTCGCTGCTGAAAAGACAAAGCGAATCTAAGAAAGAACAGGAATACAATACTTTTTTATTGGATGAATTAGTTGCGGCGCAATTAAAATCAGGCGAACAAGAAACTCTAGAAGCTGATTTTGAGAAGTTGAACAATGTTGAAATTATTAAAGAATCTATCGATAAAGCTTTGGCTATTGCCAATGAAGAACAGATTGGAGTACTGAATAATTTGAAAGAAATTAAAATTTCATTACAAAAAATAGCTCCTTTTTCAACCGATTACCATTCTTTGTTAGAAAGAATTACAAGTTTAACGATTGAGTTTGATGATATTTCAGAAGAGATGAATCGTTGTTCAGAAAAACTAATTAATGATCCGGAGCAATTGGACTTAATTAGCCAAAAGCTACAGGTTCTTTTTAATTTGCAAAAGAAACATCAGGTTACTACGGTAGATGAATTACTGGAAATTCAAACTAACTTAGAAAATTCAGTTTTAGAATTAGGAAATATAGAAGAAGAAATTATAGCATTAACGCATTCGATAGGACAAAAAACAATCACATTAGATGCCATGTCGGCTATACTTCATGATAATAGATTAGAATCGATTCCAGTTTTATCTCAAAAACTGATTGCGATTTTAGAAACTCTAGGAATGCCGAATGTCCGCTTTAAAATTGACATGAATGCCGCTGAAACGTATTTCCAGAATGGGAAAGATGAACTTCAATTTTTATTTTCGGCCAATAAAGGAACTGATTTTGGCTTATTGAAAAAAGTGGCTTCCGGAGGAGAAATGTCCAGAATCATGCTGGCTGTTAAAGCAATATTGGCGCAATATTCAAAATTGCCAACGCTGATTTTTGATGAAATTGACACTGGTGTTTCCGGAGAGATTGCCATTAGAATGGGAGAAATCATGAAGGAAATGAGTCAGGAAATGCAAATTTTTGCCATCACGCATTTGCCTCAAATCGCTGCAAAAGGGAATGCACATTTCAAAGTGTTTAAATCAACTGTTGGCGATGATACACAATCGGAACTAAAGTTGTTAAACGCAGAAGACAGAGTAGTGGAAATTGCACAAATGTTATCAGGGACAATCGTTTCTGAATCAGCCTTAAATCACGCAAAAGCCTTGTTGAACTAATATTTTGCTTTATATTTGTTCCTTTTAGTAAGTATTTTGCGAAAGCTTAAAAACAATTATACAAAAAATTAAATTAAAGAATAACCAAATATGATTATAGAACCTAGAATGAGAGGATTTATTTGTACGACATCTCACCCAAAAGGATGCGAACAAAATGTTAAAAATCAGATAGAATATATAAAATCAAAAGGAAATATTAATGGGGCTAAAAAAGTCTTAGTAATTGGAGCCTCAACCGGTTTTGGGTTGGCTTCCAGAATTACAAGTGCTTTTGGTTCTAATGCAGCAACGATTGGTGTATTTTTTGAAAAAGCACCTTCTGAAGGGAAAACGGCTTCACCAGGTTGGTATAATTCTGCAGCTTTCGAAAATGAAGCTCACAAAGCAGGTTTATATGCAAAAAGTATCAATGGCGATGCCTTTTCGAATGAAATAAAAAAACAAACATTAGATCTTATCAAAGCTGATTTAGGTCAAATTGATTTAATAATTTATAGTTTAGCTTCCCCTGTTCGTGTTCATCCCGTTACTGGTGTTATGCATCGTTCTGTTTTGAAACCAATTGGAAGTACTTACACTAACAAAACTGTTGATTTTCATTCGGGTAAAGTTTCCGAAATTTCTATTGAGCCTTGTAGTGGCGATGATATTGAAAATACAATTGCTGTAATGGGTGGTGAAGATTGGGGTATGTGGATTGACGCTTTAAAAGCAGAAAATTTATTAGCTCCTGGCGCTACAACTGTTGCTTATTCTTATATTGGACCTTCATTGACTGAGGCAGTTTATAGAAAAGGAACCATAGGGCGTGCTAAAGATCATCTTGAAGCGACTGCATTTGCTATCACTGACAGTTTAGCCGATATTGATGGAAAAGCATTTGTTTCTGTAAATAAAGCTCTAGTAACTCAAGCAAGTTCTGCGATTCCAGTTATTCCATTGTATATTTCTTTATTGTACAAAATAATGAAGGAAGAAGGAATTCATGAAGGTTGTATTGAGCAAATTCAACGTTTATATCAAGAAAGATTGTATACCGGAAATGAAGTTCCTGTGGATGAGAAAGGAAGAATTCGTATTGACGATTTAGAAATGCGTCCTGATGTTCAAGAAAAAGTAGCTAAATTATGGATTGAGGCTGTTACTGAAAATCTAGCTGAAATAGGTGATTTAGAAGGTTATAGGAAAGATTTTTACAATCTGTTTGGCTTTGACGTTCAAGGAGTAGATTATAAAGCAGATGCAAACGAAGTGGTCAACATCGAAAGTATTGCGTAATCCCATGCCAAAGTAAATATTTATAAAACCATCAATTAATAGTTGATGGTTTTTTTATGTATAAAGATTATATTTGTTAAAATTATTTGAGTCTAAAAAATATCTTTAATACCACATTCTTAATTTATGTTATTTTCCCTTATCATACCGGTTTACAATCGCCCGGACGAAGTTGATGAACTTTTAGAAAGTTTATCTCGTTCAACCTACAACGAAATTTTTGAAATTGTTATAATTGAAGATGGCTCCACTGTACCTTGTAAGGATATTGCTCAAAAATATGGTGACAGACTTGATATTTCCTATTATTACAAGGAAAATTCAGGTCCAGGGGATTCTAGAAATTATGGAATGAATAAAGCTAGAGGAGATTACTTTATCATTTTTGACTCGGATTGCATTATTCCAGAAGGGTATTTGATAGAAGTGGATACGGCATTAAAACAAAATTATGTGGATTGTTTTGGTGGTCCTGATAGGGCTTTAGATAGTTTTTCGGATATTCAAAAAGCAATCAATTTTGCGATGACTTCGTTTCTTACTACTGGCGGAATTAGAGGTGGTTCAGAAAAAATTGACAAGTTTCAGCCTAGAAGTTTTAACATGGGATTGTCTCGAAAAGCTTTTGAGGCTTCCAAAGGTTTTGGAAATATTCATCCCGGTGAAGATCCGGATCTATCCATCCGTTTGTGGAATTTAGGTTTTGAGACGCAACTTTTTCCAAAAGCGTATGTGTATCACAAAAGAAGAATTGATTGGCATAAGTTCTCTATTCAGGTAAATAAGTTTGGTAAGGCAAGACCCATTCTTAACAGTTGGTATCCGCAATACAATAAATTGACTTTTTTCTTTCCTTCTGTTTTTATAATAGGATTTTTCACTTCATTAGTATTATTGGTTTTCAATTTTGACAAGTTGCTTCAGTTGTATTTTGTTTATTTTTTGGTATTGTTTTTGGTGTCTACGTATCAGAACAAGAATATTAAAATTGGATTTTTATCATTGATAGCCGTTTGGAAACAATTTTATGGCTACGGAATAGGATTTTTAGAATCATTTATAAAAATTATAATTCTGAAGCAAAAACCACAAGAGGCTTTTCCTGAGTTATTTTTCAAAAAATAATATGACAAAAATAATTGGTTTAACAGGCGGTATCGGAAGTGGAAAAACAACCATTGCAAATTATTTTCAATCCTTTGGTATTCCAGTTTACATTGCCGATGATGAAGCAAGGGAAATTATGCAATCAGCAGCAATTATTGAAGCTATTAAAAAAGTATTTGGTAATTATATTTTTGAAAATAATGTATTGAATAGAGAAAAACTAGCTGAGATTGTATTCAATGACCCTGAAAAATTAAAAGAACTCAATAAAATAGTTCACCCTGCCGTAAAAAGACATTTTGATCAATGGGTTTTGCAACATACAGCAGCACCTTATGTTATTTACGAAGCTGCCATTTTATTTGAAAGTGGCGGTTATAAAAATTGTGATTTAATTATAACGATAACTGCACCAGTAGAAGCAAGGATTCAAAGGGTTATGGAGCGCGATAAAACTACACGCGAACTTGTTTTAAAGCGAATGCAAGCACAATGGACTGACGGTCAGCGCATTTCGAAAAGCGATTTTGTTATAGAAAATACTTCAATTGAGGTGGCAAAATTAGAAATTGTTAAAATTCTTAAAATTTTAAAGATTAAACAAAATGAGTCTTAGATGTTAATCTTTGGTTAATGTATTATTTAATATATTGTTAAAATACTAATTTTGTCTCGATGAATAAACTTTTTTTTAGATTACTTGTATTGTTGATGAGTTTATCCCTGATAGGAATAATTCTTGTTCAGGTATATTGGTTTAATACCTCATTTAAAAACAATGATGAACAATTCAAATTTCATGTCAAACAGGTTATTGGTAATGTTGCCGATAAATTGCAACAACACGAAGCATACAGTTTTTATGATAAATATAATCATTATAAAGACAGTACTGGAAAGATTCCAAAAAAGAATGATTTATTAGAGTTTTATTACGTTCAAAAGAATCCGAAAACAAACAAAACCATCATATATTCTAATAGTATCATATCAGAGGATTACAATATATCTTCAACGCTCTTTGACAAAAAATTTGACAGTGAAAGGTTTAAAAATTTTAATTCTAAACGTGTTACTGAAGTTTATAACAATAATAACATTGATAATCCTGGTGTTCAACAAAGTTTGATACCAGATGTAAGGATTGAAAAATCTGGAAATTTAGATGTTTTAGACAATGCACAATTTGAAATTTTCTTTAAAGATATTGCTTCTGCAATGCCTCTTGAGGAAAGAGTTTCAAAAGAAACATTAAGTAAACTTATAAAAAAAGAATTAGAGGAATATGGTGTAAATACAAAATTTGAGTTTGGTATATATAGTAATAATTTGGCAACTAAAATTAAGTCAAATAATTTTAAATACGATAAAGAAGCCACATATTCAATCCCTATACTTACTGATAATGAAGGAAATAGTAAATACCAATTATTGGTTACTTTCCCTCATAAAAAGAAGTTTTTATTATCGGAACTCGTTAGCATAACCATACTTTCAATCATATTTACGCTTATTATTATCATAGCTTATTCAAGTGCTTTGAACCAATTGATTCGTCAACGTCACATATCTGAAATAAAAACGGATTTTATTAATAATATGACGCATGAGTTTAAAACCCCTATAGCGACGATTAATTTAGCTTTGGACGCTATTAAAAATCCAAAGATTATTGATGATAAGGAAAAGGTGTTTCGATACCTCCAAATGATCAGAGATGAAAATAAGCGAATGCACGCTCAGGTTGAAAATGTTTTAAGAATCTCTAAATTGGAGAAAAAAGAATTAGACATTAATAAAGATTCTAATAATATTCAGGATGTTATTAATGATGCGATTGAGCATGTTAATTTGATTTTAGAAGACCGACAAGGATCTATTAGAAGTCATTTTGACGCTAGTAGAACTACTGTTTTAATTAATGATGTTCATTTTACGAATGTGCTTGTTAATATTTTAGAAAATGCAATAAAATATTCACCAAATGTTCCGGAGATTGACGTTTATACCGAAAATGTTAAAGACATGGTTATTATTAAAGTAAAAGACAATGGTTTGGGTATGAGTAAAGTGGCTCAAAAAAGAATTTTTGAAAAATTTTATAGAGAACATACTGGAGATATACATAATGTTAAAGGCCACGGATTAGGTTTGGCGTATGTTAAAAGAATAGTTGAAGACCATAACGGTCAAGTTTATGTAGAAAGCGAAAAGGGAAAAGGAAGTACCTTCATAATAAAATTACCATTAATAAATTAGGAATATGGAAAATGTAAATAAAAAAATACTTTTAGTGGAGGATGACCTTAATTTTGGTGCGGTACTAAAAGATTATTTAATGCTAAATGATTTTGATGTTACTTTAGCAAAAAATGGAATGGAAGGATTTGAAAAGTTCAAAAAAGATACTTATGATTTGTGTATTTTAGATGTAATGATGCCCTATAAAGATGGCTATACACTAGCTAAAGAAATCAGAGAGAAGAACAATGAAGTGCCTATTATTTTCTTGACAGCAAAATCTATGAAAGAGGATGTATTGAAAGGATATAAAGCAGGTGCCGATGATTATTTGAATAAACCCTTTGATTCTGAAGTTTTATTGATGAAAATTAAAGCTATTATTCAAAGAAAATCTTCTGATACAAAAGCAGAGCAAGTTCAATTTGAATTTAACATTGGTAAATTCCATTTGAATTCTAAACTCCGTTTTTTAACATATGATAATGAAGAACCGATAAAATTGTCTCCAAAAGAGAATGAATTATTGAAAATGTTGATTCTTCACGAAAATGATTTAATGCCAAGAGAATTGGCCTTAACAAAAATATGGAGGGATGACAACTATTTTACGTCCAGAAGTATGGATGTTTACATCGCTAAACTAAGAAAATATCTGAAACTGGATGAAGATGTTGAAATCTTAAATATTCACGGTGAAGGATTTAGATTAGTAGTGAAAAATAAAAAAGCAGTATAAAATAGAAAAGGCTTCGAGAAATTGAAGCCTTTTTTTTTGGGAGCTATTTACCACTTGAGTTCGCTTAGGGAGTTTGTTTAAATAACAATTTTATTCTATTTCCAATTCAATTGTAAAGCGAAACTTGTTTTATCTTCTTTCGTAATACTAAAAATAGTTTCGTTTTCAGAAATATTTTCATGAATGATTACTTTATCTTTTAAAGACAATTCCTTTAGAAAATTCATTTCAAAACTTTTAATCTTTTGATTCAGAATTAATTTTTCATCAACTAAATCCAAACACCATTCCAGGTATTTTACATTATTGACATGATTTACGATATCTAAATCCGACAAGAATACGGTTTTTTCAAAAGCGATCTCTTTTTCATGATTGAAATTAATCTTAGAAAAACCTTCCTGAGTAGCTCTTTCTTCGGGATATAATTCAAAATGGTTAAACGGTAAGGCCAATCCTTCCGGTCGGCGGGTTTTAGTGTTGAAAACAGCCCAAAAAGTCTCGGAACCTACAATTTTTTCGCCATTCACATGCATTTCTAAAGCACGCACCGAACGGGAATTTTCTAGCGAATTGATCCACGTTTTTACGGTTACAAGATCACCCCATTTTGGTAATTTAGTGATTTCAACACGCATTCTGCTCAAAACCCAAGCTTGGTTGAATTCCTGCATATCCAAAAAACTAATCCCGCCAATTTCAGAATGTGCCGCAGCCGTTAATTGCAAAATATTACACAAATCAGTATATTTTAAAAATCCATTTGGCGCGCATTGCGTGAAATTGATTTCCCAATCTTTGCTTAAAACAGAAGTGAAATTTGGAGCTATTGGCATATAAATAATTATGAATTATGAATTTGTATTCTTAGATTTAAGTTTTATTTTTTGGAATTGATATAATCAACAATAACTTCATATGGAGTTTCAAAATCAAACCATTTGGTATTTTTATTTCTTTTGAACCAAGTGAGTTGTCGTTTAGAAAACCGTCGGGTATTTTTCTTTATTTCTTCAATGGCAAATTCCAATGAAATTTCCCTGTCAAAATAACTAAACAATTCTCTATAACCTACAGTTTGTAAGGCATTCAAATCTTTATTTGGGAATACTTTTTTTGCTTCTGCTTGCAATCCTTCCTTCATCATGATGTCAACACGTTGATTGATACGGTTGTAAATGATCTTTCTGTCTGCTTCTAAACCGATAAGAATCGGAGTGAAATTGCGCGTGTTTTGCTTCTGATTTAAAAAAGAAGAATACGGTTTCCCGGAACCCAAACATACTTCCACAAAACGCATCATTCGCTGTGGGTTTTGCAACGTTTGAGGATTTTCGGTTGTCAAGCTTTTATAATAATCGGGATCCAGCGCTTCTAGTTTTTGTTGTAAATATCCGATTCCTAGTTTTTCATAATTAGCCGTTATTTCAGAACGTATTGCTGGATCAATTTCAGGAAATTCATCAAAACCTTTCAGAATCGCATCTACATACAAACCTGAACCACCAACGAGAATCGCATAATCATTTGTCAAGAATAATTCGTTGAGTTTGGCAATGGCTTCTTTCTCGAAATCACCAACGGTATAATTCTCGAATATGGATTTGTTTTGGATGAAATGATGCGATGCTGCCGCCAATTCGGTTGCGCTTGGTACAGCTGTCCCGATAGTCATTTCCTTAAAAAACTGTCGGCTGTCACAGGAAAGAATATCACATTTGAAATAATTGGCTAATACAATACTCAAGGAAGTTTTCCCTATTGCCGTTGGTCCGATTATGGTTATTAAGTATTTCATATTTTTTTAGCCCAGATGGAAACGAAAACCCCGGAGTTATGAAAGTTCTTTTTTCTTGGTGTAAAAGAGCGACCAAAGGAAGCTCCTTTTATGTCTTAGAAAAATAACTTGAATGACGAGGAGTTGCAGTGTACAGCTGGAATTAGCTTCAAATTAGTATTATTTTAGAACTGCACCACAATGGTAACAGTATTTTGCGTTATAATTATGCCCTTCTGTTCCACAATTCGGACAAGGATTAATTTTATCAGACACCGTTTTTTTACGAAAATTGTTAGCAAATTCGGCTGTGACAATTCCTGTGGGTACCGCAATAACGCCATATCCCATTATCATAACGATAGAGGCAATGAATTGTCCCAAAGGCGTAATAGGTGAAATATCTCCATAACCCACCGTGGTGAGTGTTACAATAGTCCAGTAAATACTGGTAGGAATACTTGTAAAACCGCTTTCTTCTCCTTCAACCACATACATTACAGAACCGATTATGATGCTGCTGATTAGCATAAAATAGATAAAAATAAGAATTTTTCCTCTACTCGCAATCAATGCTTCCTTTAAGTGAATGGACTGGCTGGAAAATTTGGGATGTTTCAAAATCTTGAATAAACGCAGTAATTTAATGGCTCGAATGACCGTTAAAATACTTGCTCCTGCCAAAATAAAGGACAAATACATAGGCAAAATAGCCATTAAATCAATAATCCCATAGAAACTAAAAATGTACTTTATAGGTTTGTTTATTGACAGAATTCTAAGAAGGTATTCTAGTGTAAAAAAAACGGTAATAATCCATTCCAGCACAATGAGTTCATGATGGTATTTTATATCAAAACCTTTGACTGTTTCTAGCATAACTATGAAGACGCTCAGTAGAATAACCCCTAAAAGAATAAGGTCAAACAGGCGTCCGGAAGCCGTATTTGTTCCGTAGATTACAATATTGGTTTGATGTCTGAAACTGTCAAATTTCGATTTTATTGTTTTCATATTTGATTGATAAGAAATATAATATGATTAAAATCGTATAATTTTGAGCGTTTTACTTTTTCGAATCTGACTTTGAATGATATTGCGAATATCCCGGTTGCTTTGCATTGGGATTATAATGTTTTTAAGGATTTCGATATTGTTGATTTGATAATTTAAATCATAAAAAGCATATCCTTTATAAATCCCATTTTCTATCAAAACTGCAGAGCGCTCATTGATGGTTCTTCCTCGATCAATAAGCATCATATTTTGATTTTCAAAACTGTTTTTGTCGATGAATGCCTGAACTCTTGCGTTGTATTCTTCGGCAGAAATTTCGCCTGTGCAAGCACCGTCACATTCTTTTATATTGTATTGAAAACAGTTTGTTTTTGAAGTATACAAACCCGTTAATTTTTGGCATAAATTGTAATGGGAAGTGATTCTAAACAAGGCGTCTTTTCCTTCTTGTAACGAAGTAAATGAAGTTATTTCTTTTTTTCGACCGTCCGCTTTTTGAAGTTTTAAATTGAGATAACCCTTTTCGTCTTTTTCGGCATATAAGGCCAATTGGAAAATGCTTTTTCTTTGCGCCCGATTATGGATTGGTTTATTGACTTTTATTTCTTCGCTTTCTTTTAAAAGTGCGATTAATTCACTTCCGGTTTCATCATAAGTTACCGTGAAAACCTCGGCTTGGATTTTCTTACATTTAGTAGAAGTTCCCGTAAAATGTTGGTTGATTCGTTTTTTAATGTTTCGGCTTTTGCCAATATAAATCAGATTTCCTTTTTCATTGTGAATGTAATACGTTCCCGTTTTGGCAGGTATGCTTGCGACAATATCCAATAATTTTGGAGCGATTCCTTTTTCGATTTCTAGCTTTATGAAATCTTTTACAATTTCTTTTTCTACATCTTTCTCTAAAAGGATTTTAAATAGTTTTACCGTCGCCAACGCATCACCACTCGCTCTATGTCTGTCTGCCATTGGGATTCCAAGGGCGCGTACCAGTTTTCCTAAACTATGGGAAGGTTGCTCTGGTAATAATTTTTTTGATAATTCAACCGTACAAAGTGTTCTGGCTTCAAAATCGTATCCCAATCGTCTGAATTCGGTTCTTAAGATTCTGTAATCAAAGGAAGCATTATGTGCGACTATGACACAATCATTCGTCATTTCGATAATGCGTTTGGCTACTTCAAAAAACTTGGGAGCAGAGCTCAACATGGCGTTATTAATCCCCGTCAATTTTACTACAAAAGGCTGAATTGGAATTTCGGGATTGACCAAACTGATGAATTGATCCACAACTTCATGACCATCAAATTTATAGATGGCGATTTCAGTAATTCCTTCTTCGTTGAATTGTCCCCCAGTGGTTTCTATGTCTAGTATTGCGTACAAATTTTAGTCTTCAGTGTTACTTTTTTAGTAATCAGTTTTTTAAGTAGTAATTTTCAAATCTGAAATTAAAAATATTAATCCTCAATCAAAAATCAAATTATCTTCCTCCAAAGATACTACTTCCTATTCGAACCATCGTGCTTCCGCATTCAATTGCGAGTTGATAATCACCAGACATTCCCATTGATAATATTGATGCAGTACAGACGCGATGAATCGCGTCTGTACTGCTAATCGTGTCAAAAATCGATTTCAAATGAGTGAATTCTTTCTTGATTTGCTCTTTATTATCGGTAAAACTTGCCATTCCCATTAGTCCTAAAATCCGAATGTTTTTCATTTCCTGAAATTCACTTGAAGATAGGAGAGATGCGAGTTCTTCCTCGTCAAGTCCAAATTTGGTCTCCTCTTCGGCAATATGAATTTGCAATAAACAATCGATAACTCTATTGTTTTTTTGCGCTTGTTTGTTGATTTCCTGCAATAATTTCAAACTATCCACTCCATGAATCAAGCTCACAAATTGTGCCATAAATTTGACTTTATTGGTCTGAACGTGACCAATCATATGCCATTGAATGTCTTTGGGCATTTGTTCCCATTTCTCGGCCATTTCCTGGATTTTGTTTTCCCCAAAAATACGCTGTCCGGCCGCATAAGCTTCCATCAAATCAGCAACAGGTTTGGTTTTTGAAACAGCAACAAGAGTTACGTGCTCTGGTAAAGTAGATTTTATTTTGAGAAGGTTTTGTACGATTGACATATTAAATAAATTGTTTAGCAATTTTCTCTGCTTTTTTGCTTTCAGAATAATCGTAGAAACCTTCACCGGTTTTCACTCCCATTTTTCCTGCACGAACCATATTTACTAATAATGGACAAGGAGCATATTTTGGGTTTTTGAATCCGTCGTACATTACATTTAAAATGGCTAAACAGACATCAAGACCAATAAAATCAGCTAGTTGTAAAGGTCCCATAGGATGGCCCATTCCTAGTTTCATAACGGTGTCAATTTCATAGACACCTGCCACTTTGTTATATAACGTTTCGATGGCTTCGTTAATCATGGGCATCAAAATTCTATTGGCAACAAAACCAGGATAATCGTTTACTTCAACAGGCGTTTTTCCTAATTTCTCAGATAAGTCCATGATGATTTTAGTCACTTCGTCGCTCGTATTATACCCACGAATGATTTCCACCAATTTCATAATAGGCACCGGATTCATAAAATGCATTCCAATAACACGTTCCGGATGTGCTACTACCGCTCCAATTTGTGTAATGGAAATGGAAGAAGTATTGGTTGCCAAAATCGTATTATGAGAACAAGCTTCGTTTAACTGTTTGAAAATATTCAGTTTTAATTCAACATTTTCCGTAGCTGCTTCAATCACTAAGTCAACACCTACAACACCATCTTTGATATCTGTGTACGTAATTATATTGGTAATTGTTTTGGCTACATCTTCTTGGGTGATGCTACCTTTGGTCAACATTCGGTCTAAATTAGCAGCAATAGTTGTCATTCCTTTATCCAAAGATTTTTCGGAAACATCAATTAATTTTACGGTAAAACCACTTTGGGCAAAAGTATGGGCAATTCCGTTACCCATTGTTCCTGCACCTATTACAGCTATTGTTTTCATTTATATTTTGGTTTAAAGTTTAAAGTTCAAGTTATAAAGTTTCTCTAGAGAGACTTTATAACTTGAACTTTAAACTAATTTTATTTATTTTTTAAAACAATCAATGATTTGGTAAGCCACTTTTAAAGCTTCGGTTGCTTGTTCCAATGTAACAACAGGAGTTGTATTATTGTTGATGGCATCAGCAAATGATTCTAATTCGTCAAGAATTGCGTTGTTTTGTTCCACATCAGGATTTGAAAAGTAGATTTGTTTTTTTACACCTTCAGCATTTTGTAGAATGATATCAAAATCACCAGGAACTTCTGGAGCATCTTTCATTTTTACCACTTCGCATTTCTTTTCAAGGAAATCAACTGAGATATAGGCGTCCTTCTGGAAGAAACGAGATTTACGCATGTTTTTCATCGAAATTCGGCTCGCAGTTAAATTAGCAACACAACCATTTTCGAATTCGATTCGGGCATTAGCAATATCCGGAGTTTCACTTATAACGGAAACGCCACTGGCATTAATGTTTTTTACTTTGGATTTTACAACACTCAAAATAGCATCAATATCATGAATCATCAAATCCAGCACTACGGGAACATCCGTGCCACGAGGATTGAATTCCGCTAAACGGTGCGTTTCAATAAACATGGGATTCTCAATCATGTTTTTGGTAGCGATAAACGCTGGATTGAATCGCTCTACATGTCCTACTTGTCCTTTGACATTGTATTCTTTTGTTAAAGCGATAATTTCTTCCGCTTCTTCAACAGTTGTAGAAATGGGTTTTTCAATAAAAACGTGTTTTCCTGATTTGATAGAAACTTTAGCACATTTGTAATGAGAAAGGGTAGGAGTTACGATGTCTATAACATCAACAGCATGAATTAATTTGGCTATAGTCTCAAATTGTTTGTAGCCAAATTCAGTAGCTATTTTGGCTCCATTTTCAAGATTTTCATCATAAAAACCAACCAATTCATATTTTTCTGATTGTTGTAATAAACGCAAATGTATTTTTCCTAGATGGCCGGCACCTAATACCCCAATTTTCAGCATAATTATGTAATTTGTACAAAAATAGCAATTAATTGGTTAATTTATTATTGATAATAAACAATTATTTATAGTATTTTAAATTCAATTTTCAATATCTAAAATTAGAAATTCTTTTCTATTTTTGCCAAAATAAAATAATATACTTTGAAAGACACAGCCAAACATCAAGGACTTCGGAATCAGTTAGTAAGCACTTTGGAACAAAAAGGGATTACTGATAAAAGTGTTCTGGCTGCGATAAAAAAAATCCCAAGACACTTGTTTTTGAATTCCAGTTTTGAAGATTATGCCTACCAAGATAAAGCATTCCCTATTGGCGCAGGCCAAACTATTTCTCAACCCTATACAGTAGCTTTTCAATCCCAATTATTAGAAGTTAAAAAAGAGCATAAAATTTTAGAAATTGGAACAGGATCTGGGTATCAAACCGCTGTTTTGTGTACCATGGGAGCAAAAGTATTTAGTATAGAAAGACAAAACGAATTGTTTAAACAGACTTCTATTTTATTTCCAAAATTAGGTATTCGTCCCAAACATCTTTCTTTTGGAGATGGGTACAAAGGATTACCAAGTTACGCGCCTTTTGATAGTATTATTGTAACTGCGGGAGCTCCATTTATTCCCCAGCCATTGATGGCGCAGTTAAAAATAGGAGGAAGGTTGGTTATTCCGTTAGGAGATGATGTGCAGATTATGACTTTACTAATCAGAAAAAATGAAACACAATTTGAGAAACATGAGTTTGGGGAGTTTAGATTTGTACCTTTATTAGAAGATAGAAATTAAAATCCCATCCCCATCCCTTACTAAAAAGAAGGAAGCTAAAAATGTTTTTTTATTGACCAATAATACTTAGATACCGTTCTAAACTTTCTTTTTCCGTTTGAGCTATAAATAAGAAAAAATCTTCTTTATTGTTTTTATTTTGAGCCGTTTCCAGTGCTTGGTAGTATTGCATTCTACTTTCATAATCACCTTTTATATTAGCGATAATATAACCATGTTGCAGCAAAATCAAGTTCATGACAAAGCGTGAAGTCCTTCCGTTTCCATCGATGAAAGGATGAATCGTGACTATACGCTCGTGCATTTCAGCAGCCAAAACGATAGGATGGAGGCTATTTTTGTTGGTTTCAAACCAAATGAAAAAATCTTCCATTTCTTTGGCAACCAGAAAAGGTTGTGGAGGCATATGGCTACTTCCTTGTATCATGGCCTGTACTTTTCTATAACGTCCTGCATCTTCAGGATGAATACCTCTTAAAATAAGATTGTGAATAGAAAGTACTTCTCGTTCATTTATGGAAGTGTTTTTTTGCACCAAATCTTTGATATAAGCAATCGCTTCCTGATGATTAATGACTTCAAGATGTTCTCGCATACTTTTTCCTGAAATTGTCAAACCTTCATTGATAACCAAATCAGTTTCCCGAAGCGTCATGGTATTTCCTTCGATACGGTTACTTTCAAAAGTATATTCTAATTCTAATGCCTGAGCAATACGATAACTGTCAAACACCTTAAAAGAATCTAATTTTGTCTTTAAAGAATCTATTTCATCTAGAATTTTTTGTAATGTTGTAGATAGCTTTTTCTTAGCAGCTTTATTTTGGTATCTTATTTCTTCCTCTGCAACCTGTAATGCTTTTAATGCGAATTCATCTTGACCTATTTCATAAAGAATTTTTTCTTTAAGCCAAGCTATCATTATTGTTTCTAAATCTATTTCAAGTAAAGCTGCAAGTTTCAAAACTTGATCTCTAGTAGGTTTTCTGGTGCCACTTTCAAATTTACTGATTAAGGCCTGATCAATTCCTAAAAGTTGGGCCACTTCTCTTGTCTTGAGTCCCTTCTGTTCTCTTGCATTTTTGAGCAGCGTTTTCATTTTATAAAAATGTTTTAAATTGTCTTGACAAGTTTAGTCATTTTTATTTGGTAAAAACACACAAATATGACTTAAAATTTAATTTAAAATGATTTTTTTATCCTGTCGAGGTCGCGTTTAGTATCTTGTTCTTTTAGAGATTCGCGTTTGTCATAGGTTTTCTTTCCTTTACAAAGACCAATTTGTAGTTTAGCCATTCCTTTTTCATTAGTGAACAATTTCAAAGGAATAATAGTTAGTCCTTTGGCCTGTACGCTTTTGATTAGGCCTTTTAATTCTCTTTTATTCAAAAGTAATTTACGTTCGCTCCTGGCTTTATGGTTGAATTGATTGCCAAAAGTATATTCTTCAATGTAAGTATTGATAGCAAAAAGTTCGTTGTTGCTAAATTCACAAAAACTCTCTGTAATATTAGCCTTTCCTAATCGAATGGATTTAATTTCAGTTCCTGCCAAAACAATTCCAGCAGTAAATGTCTCGATTATTTCATAGTCGAATTTGGCTCTTTTATTGTAGATATTTATTGTTTTCAGCATAGGAATACAAAGGTAGAAACAAATCTATGAAACACCAATTGTTTTTATATAAATACTTAAATTTGCAAAATGCAAAATTCGAAATCAAAAGACCCGCTTCACGGAATAACACTCCAAAAAATTGTAGAACAATTAGTTGAATATTATGGATTTGATACTTTGGGAGAATTCATAAAAATTAAATGCTTTACAGATAATCCAAGTGTGAAATCCAGTTTGACTTTTTTACGAAAAACGGATTGGGCTAGAAAACAAGTAGAAGACTTGTACCTAAAAGTATTGCCTAAATTGCCAAAATAGGTTTAATTTAATTTATAAGAAACCATTACGCCCCCTCGATATGGAATCCATTCGCCGCTTTTGTTATATTTCACAGCAGTTTCATAGCGTTCATTAGTACCAATATAATATCCTTTATAAAAACCTTGGTGCCATCCGCCACCTAAAAAACAATCCAACATAAATTTATCATTTATTTTAGTTTGATATCCAATAGTTGCGCCTATAAAATATCCCACTCCTTTTTCATATTTATCAGTATTTAAATAATTCCATTTTTGAAAATTAAATATGCTGGCACCAATATGGGCTCCAACATAAAACCCGTTGTATTTTTCTTTAAAGTGGTACCGATATTCTGGGGTAAATGTGTAAAATTCTCTTGGCTTTCCAGCTATCGATTTCCAGGGAGAAGCTAAAATATCAAATTGGAATGTAGATTTTTTCCCAATACTCGTTTCAATACCTACATTTGGAATTGCTAACATAGTAGTTAATGCATTAACTTTTACATAGGTTTGACTTTGTGAATGAATTGAAAAGATAAGAATTGCAATTACTAATAGTTTTTTCATGATAAAGTTTGCGTAATGCTTTGGAGAAGCATTTATTTTGGGGGCAAATATAAAGATTATTCTTTCAAAGCGATTACTAATCCATTTTTAATACTGAATCGGTTACTGAAAATTTAAATCAGATTCTATTCAAAATAGAATAAATAACAGTATCTAAAAAACGCCCATCATAAAATTCGTTTTCTTTTAAATGTGCTTCTTTTATAAAACCACTTTTTTGTAAAACCTTTTCAGAGCCAAAATTTTCGGGATCAATTAGCGCTTCAATTGAATGCAGTTGCATTACTTCAAAACCATATCGGACAGCCTCTTTTACAGCTTCAGCCATGATGCCCTGTCCATTAAATTCAGGAAGTAGTATATAACCAATTTCAGCACGATGGTTTTCCGGTTTTATTCTGTAATGTCCAATGATACCAATGAGTTTTGGGTTCTCTTTTAATGTAATTGCCCAATTGATTCCTTCGTTATTTTCGATTTTAGCGTCAATCATTGCTATGTGTTCCAAGGCATCTTCAGTAGTTTTCACTAAAGGTCTGGGAATATATTTCATAGTTTCCGGATTAGAACGTAAATTGAAAATTTCATTTACATCACTCGCATCAACACGTCTTAATAACAGACGTTCGGTTTCCAGATTGGGAAATGGATTGAAATTTATAGTTAACATATTTTGTTACTTTTTTACAAATTAAAAGATTTCGATGGTAAATTCTGAATGGAATGTTTGCTTTCCATTCAGAATTTGAATTC
This sequence comes from Flavobacterium galactosi, assembly GCF_048158585.1. Taxonomy (NCBI): domain Bacteria; kingdom Pseudomonadati; phylum Bacteroidota; class Flavobacteriia; order Flavobacteriales; family Flavobacteriaceae; genus Flavobacterium; species Flavobacterium galactosi. Next base: position 269,365 of record NZ_JBLNKV010000006.1, on the reverse strand, counting down.
CTTCTTTTTCAAAAAGATTTTCAGAATTTTTGGGTGTATCCGAATAACCAAACCAAGGTTCTATACATAGAAATGGTGCGTTCACTTTTGTCCAAATTCCTAAACTTGGAAAATCTTTGAAATTTACTTTTAAAATTGGATTTTCATTTTCTAAAATCGTCAATGAATTTGATTCTAATGTTTTAAAAATTAACGCATCATTTTCGAATAATTGATAGGTCAATGGAATTTGGTTATTTTGAACGGCTAATTTTTTAGTTTTATTAGAAATCAAATCATTTTCAAGAAGATAATATTCCAGCGGTTCTTCTTTTTCGAATGCCATGGAATAGTTCTCAAAATTTCCGGGTAAAGCAAATGCTGGATGCGCCCCAATAGAAAATGGCATTTGTGATGCTCCTTTATTGATGACTTTATATTCAATATGTAAACTATTCTCATCTAAGGTGTAAATGAGCTGTAATTCAAATGCAAATGGATATACTTTTAGCGTCTCTTCAGAAGATTGTATCGAAAAAATAGCACTATTTTCCTTTTTATCAATTAATTCAAATTCCATATCTCTGGCAAAACCATGTCGGGATAAATTATATTCGATACTATTATATTGATAGGAATTGTTTTTTAGCGTACCCACAATAGGAAATAAAATGGGAGAGTGCTTACCCCAAAAATCAGGATTTCCTTCCCAGATATATTCTTTATTTTTATTATTCTTTAAAGAAGATAATTCGGCTCCAAAGTGTTTAATTTCAGCAGTTAGATTCGAGTTTTTAAGTGTTGTAGTCAAAATAGTTTCCAGTTAATTTAAAAATTAATTTTAGATGGTAAATATATTTTATAATTTTAATAATAATTGGGATTGATAAGAATTTTATTTTCTTTAAAATCTAGCTAAATTTCTTGAAATTAGTTTTAAATTCTCTTTTTTTTCATTTATTTGTGATATAAATAAAATGAAAATGAAAAAAATCCACTTCAGAGTCCTATTAAATTTGACTTTATTATTGGGAGTTTCGTCTATTTGGGCACAACAAACTCCTACAAATGCAACAATTGACGAAGTTTCAAAGTATAATTATCATGATGCTTTTGCACCATTTTTTTATACTAAAAACGGAACAAATACCCGTTCAGCAAGTGGTCAGCCCGGATCTGAATATTGGCAAAATAGAGCCGATTATCAATTGACGGCACGGTTGAATGACCAAAACAATGAAATTACCGGATCTGGAATTATAACGTACACCAATAATAGTCCGGACAAAATGAATTTTGTTTGGATGAATTTAGATCAAAATTTATTTAAATCAGATTCAAGAGGAAACGCCGTTGTTCCCATTACAGGAAGCCGAAATGGCGCCCAGGGTCAAATTTTTGACGGAGGTCATAAAATCAAATCAGTTAAAGTAATTGCGACTAGCAATGGAAAGACGACTGAAGCTGTTGCTAAATATGTGATTTCTGATACCAGAATGCAGGTTTTTATTCCTCAAGGATTGAATGCTAAAGGTGGAATTGTAAAAATTAAAATTGATTTTTCTTTTATAGCTCCTAACGAAGGTTCAGATAGAATGGGAGTATTGGAGACTAAAAACGGTAAAATATTTACCATAGCACAATGGTATCCTAGAATGTGTGTGTATGATGATGTACGTGGATGGAATACGAATCCTTATTTAGGGGCTTCTGAGTTTTATTTAGAATATGGGGATTTAGATGTAAATATTACAGCTCCCTCGAATCACATTGTAGTTTGTTCAGGCGAATTACTAAATCCTACAGCAGTATATACTGTTGAGCAACAAAAGCGTTTGGCGCAAGCTTCAAAAAGTGATAAAACAATCATGATTCGTTCTGCCGATGAAGTTACTACTGCAGCAAATGGTACTGCTCCTAAAACTGAAAAGACTTGGCATTATAAAATTAAAAATGCACGTGATCTTTCTTGGGCTTCCTCTGCGGCTTTCATTTTAGATGGTGCAAAAATTAATTTGCCAAGTGGTAAAAAATCATTGGCGCTTTCAGCATATCCTATAGAAAGTGCCGGTAACGATGCTTGGGGACGATCAACAGAATATACAAAATCATCTATCGAAAATTATTCTAAAAGATGGTTAGAATATCCTTATCCTGTAGCTACAAATGTGGCTGGAAATGAAGGTGGAATGGAATATCCAGGAATCGTTTTTTGTGGATGGGAATCAAAAGGCGAGGATTTATGGGGAGTTACAGATCATGAATTTGGTCACAACTGGTTCCCAATGGTCGTAGGTTCAAACGAACGCTTGTTTGCCTGGATGGATGAAGGTTTCAATACCTTTATTAATTCACTAAGTTCCGTTGATTTTAATAATGGGGAATACAAAGAGAAAGTAACGGATTTACACGACAGGGCAGAAACGTTTACTAATCCAAATTTAGAAACGATTATGAGTTCACCAGATAATATGAAAGAGGCAAATATTGGCCTTTTATGTTATTTTAAACCTAGTTCGGGATTAGTGATTTTGCGTGAGCAAGTTTTAGGTCCGGAGCGTTTTGATTTGGCTTTTCGCACGTATGTAGAACGTTGGGCATTTAAACATCCAACTCCTGATGATTTCTTTAGAACTATTGAAAATGTTGCGGGAGAAGATTTAAGTTGGTTTTGGAGAGGTTGGTTTCAATACAACTGGCGTTTAGACCAAGGAATTAACTCCATTAAATATATAAAAAATGATCCTAAACAAGGAGTTATAATTTCAATTGAAAACTTCGAAAAAATGGCAATGCCTGTAGTTTTAGATATAAAAACTAAAAATGGAAACGTAACTCGGGTTAAATTACCTGTAGAAGTTTGGCAAAAAAATGTGGAATGGTCATTTAAACATAACTCTACCGAAGAAATTGAAAGCATTACAATTGATCCGGATCATGTACTTCCGGACAGTAATGACAGCAATAATAGTTGGACTTCTGCCAATGGAATGATTGATGTTGACATTGTCTTAGATGAATATTTAGGAACTTATTCCAATAAAAATTCCCCAACGAAAATTGTGTTTACAGAAAAGAACAGTGTTTTAAATGTTGCAATAACGGATTATCCAAAGTTTACTGTAGAACGAATTGCAAAAGATACGTTCGAGTCTAAACAAGCTGGACTTAAATTTCAATTCAATGAAAGTAAAAATAGCCTAGAAATGATTTTGAGTGATGGTAGAAAAATACCTTTCAGGAAAGAGTAATTAAACAATTTTGAATACTAAAAAACACCAGCATAATGTTGGTGTTTTTTTTTGCAAAAGTAAAATCTTGAATTTTTTATTTTGGAATTTGTTGACTCAGGCAATGTAATGTTCCAAAACCCCAAATAAAATCAGTAGCGCTAATTCCGATTATTTCTCTATCCGGAAAACATTCTGACAGTATATTTAAGGCGATGCGGTCATTACTGTCGTTAAAGGTAGGAACTAAAACACAATTATTCAAAATCAGGAAATTAGCATAACTGGCAGGCAATCGCAAACCATCAAATTCCAAACGTTTTGGCATTGGCAAAGCAACAATTATAGGTGATTTTCCGTTTTCTAGTTTAGCATTTTGCAATCGTTTTAAATTATCCTGCAACGGTTTGTAGTTATTGTCTTTAGGATTAGTTTCTACAATAGTCACAATAGTATCTTCGTTCACAAATCGGCATAAATCATCTATATGACCGTGTGTATCATCCCCTTCAATTCCGTCACCTAACCAAATCACATTTGTAATTCCAAGGTATTCCTTAAAAACTGCTTCGTAATCTGCTTTGGTGAAATTTGGATTCCGAACCTGAATATCAGGATGCATCAAGCATTCTTCCGAAGTCAATAAAGTTCCTCTTCCATTGGTATCGATTGCGCCTCCTTCTACAATAACCGGTTTTCCTTTATATAAAACTTGGGTAACAGGAATCTTTAGAAATTCACCTATTTTGGCAGGAACAAATTTATCTAATTGAATGTTTTTATATTTCGCCCAACCATTAAAATTAAAGTTTAATGCTTCTCTTTCGTCTCCATTTTTTACAAGAATTGGACCCGAATCCCGCATCCAACTTCTATTGGTTTTATGAATGATATAGGAAATATTTGCGAGTTTAACATCAGCTGTTTCCAGCATTGTATTGACTTTTTCCTTTTGGTTTTCATCGGCAACAACTAAAAAAACGGGCTCGAAAGTGGCTATTTTTTTTATAAATTCTACAAAAGCCCATTTTACAGCTTCATATTTCCCAGGCCAATCTTTTCCATTGTGTGGAAAACAGAGTAAAATACCTTGTTGTTTTTCCCACTCTGCAGGAAATCGTCTATTATTTGTCGTCATACAGCGTTCTAATTATACAGCGTACAAATATAAACATTCAGGAGGATTTTGAAATAGGCAGCATAGGTTCATTTTTGAGAGATTCACTATTTTATAAGAATAGTTTTGGTAATGATTATATAATATTGAGTTAATTCTTGTCGGGTTGCAGCTAGTTATTTTTGAAAAAAAATTAAAAATACAATTATGAAAAAATATGGTATTACTTTTCTAGCGGCAATATTGGTATTGTCAAGTTGCGAAAATGACTCGAATAAAGGGGAATCTGAGTTGGTTGTAAATGAAAATGCAGCAACTTTCAAAGAGATTGGTTCGCTAACTATTGGGGGTGTCGGAGCTGCTGAAATAAGTGCTTATGATGAAGTTTCTAAAAAATTATTTACGGTTAACAACAGTAATACGAATAGAATAGATGTAATCGATTTATCTAATCCATCCAGTCCGGTTTTTGTTGCAAGTATCGATTTAACGCCATTTAATGGAGCTTCAAATAGTGTGGCAACCTATAATGGTAAATTAGCAGTTGCATTAGAAGCAAAACCAAATAAACAAGATGCCGGAAAAGTGGTTGTTTTCGATACGGCTAATTACAGTGTCATTAAAGAAATTACGGTTGGTGCTTTACCGGATATGATCACATTCTCTCCTGACGGAAATTATATCATGACTGCTAATGAAGGGGAACCAAATGATACCTATTCCATAGACCCAGACGGATCCGTTTCTATTATTGCGGTCAACAATAATTATGCAGTGACAACGTTAACTTTCGAAAGTTTTAGCACTCAATTGAGTACTTTGAAAACAAAAGGATTCCGAATTGCAAGTCCAACAAATAATTTTGCCTCCGATATTGAACCAGAATATATTACTATTTCTGCTGATTCTAAAACGGCTTGGGTTACTTTACAGGAAAACAACGGAGTGGCTAAAATTGATTTGACTACAAAAAAAATCACGACTATTTTTCCATTAGGTTACAAAGAGTACAATCTTGCCGAAAATGCAATCGATATCAGTGATAAAGACGGCGGTGTATTTATGAATATGTGGAAAGCCAAAGGAATGTTTCAACCGGATGCCATCACTAATTTTGAAATCAATAATATCCCTTATTTTGTTACTGCAAATGAAGGAGATGCCAGAGAATATAGTGTTTTTACAGATGTAAAAAGGATCAGCGCTTCTACTGTTATTCTTGATCCAATAGCATTTCCTAATGCGGCTGCCTTAAAAGCAGAGACAAGTATGGGAAGATTAAATATCAACACGAAAATGGGCGATACCGATGGTGATGGTGATTTTGACGAATTAGTTTCTTTTGGAGCCCGCTCTTTCTCAATTTGGAATGGAAACACAGGAGAAATAGTATTCGACAGTAAAAATGAATTGGATAAGAAAGCGCAAGAGTTTGGGGTATATGATGACGCCAGAAGTGATGATAAATCGGTAGAGCCAGAATCCGTTGTTGTTACTAAGATGGGAGATAAAACGATTCTTTTCGTTGGATTGGAAAGAGCAGATGCGCTGATGGTATATGATGTGACCAATCCAGCTGCACCAAAATTTTTACAAATTTTAAAAACGGGTGATGCGCCCGAAGGATTACTTTTTATTCCAGCTTCGAAAAGTCCAACCAAAAGAAGTTTAGTGGTGGTGAGTAGTGAAGGGGATGGAACCGTTAAAATATTCCAACCGGATTTGAATTAGGTATAGAAGTTTATTTTAAATATAAATCCCTGCTTAGAATTATTTCTCAGCAGGGATTTTCTATTGTAGAAAGATTATTTAGTCAATCGCTCTTTTTGTAATATCACCAAAAGCATCAATTCTTCTGTCTCTAAAAAAGGGCCAGTTCTGACGTACATTTTCTTGTAAGTCTAAATCTACTTCGGCAATCAGAATTTCTTCTTTATCGTGTGAGGCTTGCGCCAAAATTTCGCCTTGTGGTCCCGCAATAAACGAAGATCCCCAAAACTGGATTCCTGCCGTGTCAGGCAAGTATTGTTCTAATCCAATTCTGTTTGCTGCTGCAACATATACGCCATTTGCAACTGCATGCCCTTTCATTACACTCATCCAAGCCCCATGTTGGTTTTCACCGTATTGCTCTTTTTCTTGTGGATGCCATCCAATTGCTGTTGGGTAAAACAGCACTTCTGCTCCTTGTAACGCGGTCAAACGAGCTGCTTCAGGATACCATTGATCCCAACAAATTAGCGTTCCAATTTTTCCTTTTTGCGTTGGGATAGTTTTGAAACCCAAATCACCGGGCGTAAAATAGAATTTTTCATAAAAATGCGGATCATCCGGAATGTGCATTTTACGGTACAATCCCGCTTCTGAGCCATCCGTGTCAATGATGTATGCGCTATTGTGGTAAATTCCTGCCATTCTTTTTTCGAAGAAAGGAACAATAATTACCACGCCTAATTCTTTTGCCAAAGCGCTAAAAGCAATAAATGAAGTGCTGTATAACGGCTCTGCCAAAGCAAAATTATCTACATCTTCGCTTTGACAAAAATAATGACTGCTGTATAATTCCGGCAACGAAATGACTTCGGCACCAAGGTTAGCGGCGTCACGAACCCAACTGATACATTTTTTTAGGTTATTTTCGGCAATATCATTAAGATTCAATTGTATGACCGCTATTTTGTATTTCTTGTTTGGCATGACTAAAAATTTTAGAGTGCAAAAATAGTGAATTTTATAAAGATTAGAAAATAGCGATATGGTGTTTTTTGGTTATAATTTTACTGCTCCTTTTGGAACGGTATCGCCAATGCTCGTTTTTTTGGAATAATCCAACTTAGGAGAAGAAACCAATTCTATATTCTCAGAAGCAGGTCCATTGATAGTAACTGCTTGTGGTGAAGCCGAATTAAATTCAATATTTTTTAAGGACATGTTTTTACCATTATAAATGTCAAATACAGTACTTTCTTTTATGTCCAGTTTGATATTGTTAAGTTTGATTCCTTTGGCATCAATGATTGAAAAGCCTTTTTCTGCTTTTGCAGTCAAATTGGAGATTTCGATGTTTTCAAGGTTCATTTCAGGCAAACCTTGTAAAAATACGGCTTGATACGCTCCTGCAATGGTTATGTTTTTGATAGAAATGTTTTTGAACTGTGGCGTTTTTTCATCAACAGGAACCATCTTCGTGCTAATTTTATTTCCTCCTTCAGCCAAAGTTTCTGCAATGGATTTCCCGCCGTAATAAAGGTCGAAAGAAATCGCCTGTGAAGGAATATCGGTCATGAAAATATCCGAGATAAAGATGTTTTCGACAACACCGCCACGTCCACGGTTACTTTTAAAACGCAATCCAACGTCAGTTCCCATAAAAGAACAATTCGATACGTGCATATTTTTTACTCCGCTAGACATTTCGCTACCTACCGTTACGCCACCGTGTCCATGATAAACGATATTGTTTCTTATAATAATATTTTCGCAGGGAACAGCACGATCACGACCATCTTTGTCTTTTCCTGATTTGATGCAAATCGCATCGTCGCCCACATCAAAACTTGAATTTTCAATAAGTACATTTTTACACGATTCTACATCAAGACCGTCCCCGTTTTGAGAAAACCAAGGATTACGAACGGATACATTACGAACAATTAAATCTTCCACCATTAAGGGATGAATATTCCAAGCAGGAGAATTTTGAAATACAGGCCCGTCAAATAATACTCTTTTACTGTTTTGAATACTGACCATTACCGGACGAAGAAAATCATGAATGGCTTCAAATTCTTCTTTTGTTTTTAAATCTAGGCGTACATTTTGGTCGGCACCTTTAGAAGCATTCATAAACGTTTCTGAGGGATACCAGCTGTCTTTTTTATCATTGAGTACTCCGCCGGAAGCAACAAATTTTTTCCATTGACTTTCGGTAAGTTTGCTCTTTTTGACTTGTCTCCAAACTTCTCCTGAACCGTCCCAAACTCCTTTTCCAGTAAAAGCTACGTTTTCTAGGTTTTTTCCATAAATAGGGGAGATGCAACGCCACGTATTTAATCCTTCAAAACTGGTTTCGATTAGCGGATATAAACTTTTATCCGTTGAAAATTTTATTAACGCGCCAGTTTCGGCGTACAATTCGATGTTGCTTTTCAAAATGATGGGACCAGTAAGCCAAATTCCGGGAGGGATAATCACTTTTCCACCTCCTTTTTTGGATACGGCAGCTATGGCATCGGCAAAAGCCTTGGTATTTAAAACAGTTCCCCCATTTACAGCGCCAAAATCTTTTATGTTTACGGTATTGTTCGGGATTATGGGTTCTTTGACTTTTGCCATTTTGAATTCAATGCCTTTATACGTTTCATTGGGCTTTGAATTTTGGGCAACGCTATTTTTCGACCAGCTTGTTATTAAAACTGTCAAAGCGATGCATAATAGGTTAATTGGTTTCGTTTTCATTCTATTTAATTTGATTTAATAATTCGGTGTCATTTTATAAAAAAAGCGTCTCTTTAAAACTCAAGGACTACAATGTAATCGATTACTCAAATGTATCTAATAAATGAGTATTTACAAATTAATTTCGATTAAAAACAGGTACTATCTGATTTTAAGCGGTATAATCGCACTATTCATAATAAGTTGGCGGTAGAAGCTACCCGTTGGAACATTTCCCAATTGTATAATGACTTTAAGCTGGAGAAAAAATTAATATAAAATTGGCATTAACAAAGTTAAGGAGGCTTTATTTTTGTATATAGTATTATAGCTAACAAAATGAGTAAGTTTTTGTTTTGCAAGAATACTATATTTTATAATTCATTAAATTTTAAAATTATGACAGAAGAATTCAAAATCATCGATAAAGAAGACATAGCTCTTCTTAAATTTCCGGCAACAGATGTTCTTGACGATGTTGATGAAATAAAAACTAGAATAAGTGATATCAATAGGGCTTTATCATTGGGTAATTTAGAGCATTCAAAAATTAAAATTTTCTTTGAAGATATCGAATCCAAAAAAATAGTAGATACTACGGTTTGGGGTGTTACAGATAAAAATGTTATGCTAAAGCAAGGGGTGATGATTCCAATTCACAGGATATATAAGTTGTTTTAGTGTATCGTATTTTTTAATTATTTGGAGCGGTTCTTTTCACAAATAGCTGTATAGCTAAGAGTTGTTTTTTTACGGATTATTTATCCATTTTATTTGCCGAGCCAATTAAGGTAACATCTACAAGTTCCAAACATTTGACCATATCTTTAACAGTCTCCTTGTATTTTTTAAAATGAGTTGTTTCTATGTGTAATTTGTATGCCGTTGTATCAGCATATATTTCAAGTATTGTGATGTGTGATGGTTCGGTTTTGTCCGCAACGGCGTAATAAGTTAATACCCCTGGTTCAAGACGAACTGCAGTAGTCATTTGTTCTTTTAATGCATTATTATATTTGTCCAATTGCAATGGATCAACTTTAATTTTTGCCAATCTTACCATTTGAATTTTTTCCTGAGCCACAGTATTTGTACTAAAGGAAAGTATAAATAAAGTGATTATTGCAGCCAGCAATTTATGGGTTGGTTTAAATGTTTTCATATCTATTGTGTTGAAGTTTAAATTATAATAATCAATAGTCCTTTTGATATTTGTCAATAAGTTGCTTGCTTTTGTTTGTTCACGAGCGGTTAGGTTTTTAAATAGTCTGTGGATATTTCTTATTTGGGTTTCCTTATGATGGCTCCGAAGTCGGGAGACTTTGCAAAGAGGATGCGAAATCATTCCAAATACAAAACCAACTTCCCATTAAGTCTATTGCCCAAATCCGTTGTAGTGGCTGTTAACAGATGTTTTTTTGTTCATTTATGTAATTTATTAAATCATCATAGTTAGGTTTGTGTTTTTTAAATAACTCAACATCTTTGTTTTCTTTTTCTGCACAAACAACTGCAAATAAGTATAATAAACCTTTAAACAAAGATTTCCATTTTATGTTTTCTTTGCTAAATTCCATTAAGAACTTCATAGCGTTTAAAATTTCTTCACGATTTTCAATTTTATTTCCAGAAAGGAAATCTCTCCAAAATGAGTGTACAAAAATATTTCTATTTTTTACATATTCATTTAATTCAGAATCATTGAAAAAATCATTATTTTTAAGTAGAATATTTATAATATTTCCGAGAGTTTGCTTTCTGTTTTTTCTAGATTTCTCATCATTGTCTAAAAAGATTCTCGGAGTTAATTTTTCAAATTGCTTATTTGTTCGTAATATGTTTTTATTAAAATGAGCAACTAAACCGTGAATAATAAATTCTACTTTTTGGACTTCAATTAATATAATTCCACAACATTCATATAAAAAACTAATCAATTCTTTATCGCTTAGTTTTTCATAATCAGAAGTTATGTTCTCAATTACTAATATTTCATTTTCGTAGTTTTTCATAAAATATCTGCTAACGTCCCGCGACTTCGCGAGGTTTGGGACTAAATTAAGATTTATTTTTCGGTTAAACACAAATTTTCCAGACACAAGACCGACTTTAAATTAAGCCTAAAACCCAAATCTTGCGAAACCGCTGTTAGTAGCCGTTTATGTTATTGTATAATGAGATTTCCACCTAGTTCTTGGACGAAGATTAACAGTTGAAATGTAGTCATTTAAAAGTCTAAGTCTAGGTTCTGATCTTGCTATAATACCTGTTTTAAAAGTTAATCGTCCGTCAATAATGTTATAGCAAGATGCAAAGAAATCTTTAGCAGCTTGTGGCCATGCAACGCCATGACCATGTTCACATTCTAAAAATTTTCTAATGCAGAAAATGACTAGATCAGAAATTTGTATCATTGGATTCTTAGTAGAATCTATAGGGTAACTAAATTCGACAACTCTTTTAACTCTATGTGTGGCAACAGTTAAAAATCTTCTATCATGAAGTATAGTTTCGATGTCTGCATGATGATTTTCCTTCTTATCTAATATCATTAATCCTCTTGCGGAACTACCAAGTTTTCTTTTAATATGGTCATTAAATTGAGTTATTAAATAGTCAAATCCTAATAAATATGGAGATTTAGAATTGAAAGCTGTAGCAACCATGCAAGTGTTAGCGTGAATTAATGACTTTGAGAAAGCAATAATATGAACATTGTGTGTGTGATCTACAAGAATATTCAAGACATCAAATGCTAGCTGATTTCGCATAGCTCGCACATGACCTGCAAAATGTCCATCACCATTGGGGGATAGAAGTTCATGTGCATGCAATTCAAAATTTGCTGGAACTGCTCCTCCAAAGTATCTGTTAATGATTGTAACAAATTTTTGTTGAGTCGGATTCCATTTCTCATCACTAACAGTTAAGCCGCCGATAACAAAAATTGGTTGTTCTACATTTAGTAAATCATTTCCAGTGTCTCCAGTTTCATCAATATAAAGAAAATGCATATTTTATTTTTTAGCGGTGAGTTTTGTTAAATAGCTACTAACTTGTATATATGTGCTACAAAGTAGCGTATATACATCTCATTTTGGGTAGATAGACGCTACTGCGTAGCAATATATTTTCTCAAATATATTAAATTTTTCTTACAAATTAGTAATCATTTTTTTTATTCAAATACTATTTATAACAGATTTTAAACTTTAATAAAGCACTTTTCTCGAAAACTTTATTCTGGAAAAAACGCGTTGTCAAATAGCCCCGATGGGAGCAAGTATCCTTTTTATAAACGCAACCCGATAGGGTTGCGTTTATAAAAAGATACTGTGGACAGCGGGACAGCTCGTGTTGAAAAATTAGAAATGTTCTGCTCCTAAAAAAGCATAAAAAAACACCAGCCTTTCGACTGATGTTCTCCTTATTTTTAAATTATGTATACGGCTAAAGTGTATTCAACTGTTGTTTACTTTTTGCCAATGATCTTTTTGAACAGCGTTACAATTCCCAAAACAATTCCCCCGATTAGAAGTCCGATTATAAATTCGGTTACGATGGCCGGTAATTGCGGTAATACATGATGTAAGAAATCGATATTGTGTACAAATATGCCGCCTGCCACTAATATCAAGGCGATAGTACCTATGACAGATAAACTTTTGATGACTTTTGGCAACGCTTGTACCAGAATGTTGCCTACCGTTTTTGTAAAACTTCCTTCCTTGGAACTCAGTTGAATCAGTTTTAAACCTGCTTCATCCATTCGTACAATTAGGGCTACAATCCCGTAAACACCTACGGTTGCTATTATTGCAATGATGGAAACAACAAGAATCTGCGACAAAATGGGTTTTCCAATAACGGTGCCCAGCGCAATAATTACGATTTCTACTGATAAAATAAAATCGGTTACGATGGCTGATTTTATTTTTCCTTTTTCGAAAGCTAAAATTTGCTCTTCGGTCATCGGTTCCAACGAAATTTCGTGCTTTGCATGTTCGTGCGGAAAGAAGTATTCGTATATTTTTTCGGCACCTTCATAGGCTAAATAAAGTCCGCCAAGCACTAAGATTATGATTACAGCTACAGGAAAAAAAGCACTCAGCAGAAAGGCGATGGGTAAAATGATTACCTTGTTTATGAAAGAACCTTTTGCGATTGCCCATAATACGGGGAGCTCTCTTGAGGAGATAAATCCGGAAGCTTTCTCGGCATTTACGGCCAAATCATCGCCTAAAATACCAGCCGTTTTTTTGGCTGCAAATTTACTCATTACTGCAACATCATCCATAATTGCTGCGATATCATCTAATAGTGCGAAAAAACCTGATGCCATTTTGATTGTTTTAGAAACTGCGTTGCTTTTGGAATTGCTTTGCCAAAATTTGATTAACGCGTTTTGATTGTTTATTGATGCGAAGCTAAAACTTTTTTATTTACTCTATTTATAAAACGGGTGAATTTTTAGTTAATATTCACCCAAAACCTTTCGGTATTAGCAGGGCTGTTTTTAATTACTTTTGAAATAAAAATAAGTATGGGATTCAAACATGTATTTAAAGCCAAATTAGATTGGCTTTTTTCTAAAAAGGAAGCGGCGACGTTTACTAAAAGTCATACCATAACGATTGACGGTAAGGCCGTTTTAAATATTTCGGCGGCTAAAGCTTTCAAAGGAGATCCTGCTTTGTACAATCCAGAAGACCTTTTATTGAGCAGTGTGGTTTCCTGTCACATGATGTCGTATTTATATGTTTGTGAACAAAATGGTATCGATGTGGTGTCGTATACAGATGAAGCGGAAGCAACTCTTGAAGTTTTGGCCGACGGTAGCGGCCGTTTTATTGCAATTAAACTCAATCCTAAAGTGCGTATCAGCAACAAAGAAAAAATTGCGGAGGCAATTAGCTTGCATAAAAAAGCAAACCAACTCTGTTTTATAGCCAATTCGTGTAATTTTCCAATTGTACATGTTCCAACTTGCGAAATTGCAGCTACAAACTAAAGGGATTCCGCATTTTATTTTTTTGGATTAATTACAAAATAGCAATTAAATCAGCCGGTTGGTTTAATACATATTTTGCTCCATTTGAAAGCAATTCTGCCTCGGGTCTATAGCCCCATGAAACCCCTACGGCATACATATTAGCATTCGTTGCCGTTTGCATATCAATACCGGAATCCCCTATGAAAAGGATTTCTTCGGCTTTTAGTCCAAAGTGTTCACTTATTTCCACTGTTTTAAATGGATTTGGTTTTTTTAGTGATTCTGTCGTCAAACCCAATATTGGATTAAAATAATCAGGAAATAGCGTTGCTGTAATTTCTTTTGTCAGGTCATCTGCTTTATTCGAGAACACGCTTAGTTTTATATTGCGTGATTTTAATTCGTCTAATAATTCGAAAATCCCATCATAGGCTTTTGTTTTATGCGTACAATTATTACGATATACTCCAACCATCAACTGGTAACACTGATCAATTTGTGTTTCATCATTATGTGTTACCGGCAAGGCTTTACTGACCAAATTTCTAAGGCCGCTGCCAATGAAATATTGATAAGCATCATAACTGTGAGTAGGGAAATTGAGGCCTTGAAGAACACTGTTCATCGCATCGGCAATGTCTTCCAATGAATTCACTAGTGTTCCGTCTAAATCAAAAATAATTCCTTTAAATTTCATTTTTTATTTTTATAGGAATCGAAAAATTCAGCATTTCGATTCTTGTTTGGATATCATACCCAAAGATAGGGATATTGTTTTTTATCTTAAAAGGTAGAACTGGTCTGACCCGTTTTTGTTAAATAGTTTCAATTACACTCTCTTGTAATCTCCTGGATTTTGGTGTTACTTCAATTCGGTTGAAATCATCTTCCGAACCGTAACCTACCGCCATTGCAAATAATGGTTTATATGCTGCCATACTAAGAATATCCCTGTATTTATCCGATTCGATACCTTCCATTGCTGTTGAATCCAGACCCAATGCAACACTAGCGGTCAAACCAACTCCCAAGGCGATATACACTTGTTTCGACAGCCATATTTTCAAATCGGCTTCGGGCATACTTGCTTTCATTTGGTTATACCAATCCCTTCTGGCCTGCGGTAATTCGTTGTCTACCACTTTTTGAAAAGCATCCAAATCATCCGCAACACTAAATACAACCAATAGTTGCGCTTGATTTATTTTTTCTTCATTATGCATGGAAACGGAAGCTAATTTTGCTTTAATTTCTGGATTTTGTACAAATGTAAATTTCCAAGGTTGAATATTTATGGAAGAAGGAGTGAGCCGTAAAACCTCTTTCAAATCTTCAATTTTTTCTTGAGGTATGGCTTTGTCAGCGTTGTATTTCTTTGCTGTATATCTTTTTTTTATTAATTCTAAAATATTCATGGTTGTGTTTTTTAAACGGTTGTAATAGGATTAAACAGTGATGCAAAGTTAAGCTAATAGTAGGATTATACAATTTGATTGAGTTGGTAGCGAACGGTATTTTGTGATGGGTACTGAGTTTCTGAGGACACCCTTAGAATCCTCCCGACTTCGTACTGGGGCATATCAGATGTTCAAAAATATACCTTTCATCAAACGGCACTTCAAACTTTTCTAAAAACGCCAAATATTCCTCTTTGAAGGTTTGTTTCTTATGATGCTCTTCTTGATTGGTAATGTATTTATAAACAGTATCAACTTGGGAATGGCTATACGAAAAAACACCATAACCTTCCTGCCATTCAAATCTTGATTTTGTCAATTGATGGTCATTGATATATTTGGAGGATTTTGCTTTAACGGTTTTCATCAATTCTGAAATAGAAACCACTGGTTTCAATCCCAAGAAACAATGCACGTGATCTTCAACACCATTAATAATAATGGTTTTGCACCCAGTTTCATTTATCAAATTACCAATTACACCCATTAGTATAGATTTCCATTCCTTACTAATAACGGCTTCTCGATACTTTACTGCAAAAACTGCTTGAATGTAAACTTGATGATAGGTATTTGCCATTTTATATTTTAGATGAATCTTTATTCGTTTTTATTTAAATCAACGCATTAAAATCCGTTGCTACAATATGTATCGTTCCTATGGAACTTTTGCATGCGTTTTGTTTTTGATACCAACGGATTAAAATCCGTTGCTACCATATGTATCGTTCCTATGGAACTTTTGCATGCGTTTTGTTTTTGATACCAACGGATTAAAATCCGTTGCTACCATATGTATCGTTCCTATGGTACTTTTATAGACTTCTCAGAGCCATCGGCTCGATCCATTTTGTAAGGCTGGACTTTAGTCCAGTTAACAACGGAACTCCCGCATCACAAAGAGCCATCGGCTCGGTACATATCATTACTCCTCCACAATTAGCTTTTTATAGTTTCGCTAAGATATAAATAATATACTACAAATTATTATATTACTTTGTCATTCAGAAGGGTTGATAAAAGATTTAAATGGTTGCCAAAGAGTTTGTTTTTCAAAATATTCTACTGAAAAAAGGTTGTTATCAATTAGCCCCGATGGGAGCAAGTATCCTTTTTTAAACGCTTTTAACCTTTCAGAGTTCTGAACAATGATAGGGTTGCGTTTAAAAAAAGATATTGCGGACAGCGGGACAACTCGTGATGAAAATCTACAACTGTGCTGCTACTAAAAAAGCAGCATAAAAAAACACCAGCCTTTCGACTAGTGTTTTTATCTGCTTTACCAAAGTTGAAAACTTTGGAATTTTTTATATAAGGAACTATTTAGTTCACCAATTCGCTTTGATTTCTAAAAACCAGTTTTCCATCAAACGCATCAATCAAAACGATGCTGTCTGTAGTTATTTTTCCGGATAGAATTTCTTTGGATAATTCATTGAGAACGTCTCTTTGAATCACTCTTTTCACGGGTCTGGCTCCAAATTGTGGATCATATCCCTTCTCGGATAAATAAGCAATGGCTTCCGGAGTCGCGTCCATCGTAATGCCTTGTTGTGCCAGCATTTTTGTCACATTTTTCAGTTGCAACCCAACAATTTGAGCAATATTTTCATTGGTCAATGGCGTGAACATCACGATTTCATCAATACGATTGATGAATTCCGGGCGCACCGTTTGTTTCAATAATCCCAGTACTTCCACTTTGGCGAGTTTGGTTGCGGCTTCCACGCTTCCTTTTAAATTCTCGAATTTCTCCTGAATAATCTGGCTCCCCATATTAGAAGTCATGATGATAATCGTGTTTTTAAAATCGGCCAAACGCCCTTTGTTATCTGTCAAACGTCCTTCGTCTAAGACTTGTAGCAAGATATTAAACGTGTCTGGATGCGCTTTTTCAATCTCATCCAATAAAATTACGGAATAGGGTTTTCTACGTACGGCTTCGGTCAATTGTCCGCCTTCATCATAGCCCACATATCCCGGAGGCGCCCCCACCAAACGACTTACGCTGTGGCGTTCTTGGTACTCGCTCATGTCGATACGGGTCATCGCATTTTCATCATCAAACAGGTATTCGGCCAAGGCTTTCGCCAATTCTGTTTTACCAACTCCCGTTGTACCGAGGAAAAGAAAGGTTCCCACCGGTTTTTTCATATCCTGCAATCCGGCACGGCTTCTGCGCACCGCATCGCTCACGGCCTGAATGGCTTCTTCCTGTCCTACCACTCTGTGATGCAATTCATCTTCCAGTTTCAATAGTTTTTCTCGTTCACCCTGAAGCATTTTCATCACTGGAATTCCAGTCCATTTGGCTACGACTTCGGCGATATCTTCACGAGTTACCTCTTCTTTTATCAACGAAGTTCCCGATTGGTTTTCTTGTAATTCTTTTAGTAAAATGGCTAAACGTTCTTGCGCTTCCTTGATTTTACCATACCGAATTTCGGCTACTTTTCCATAATCACCATCACGTTCGGCACGTTCGGCTTCGTATTTGAAGTCCTCTATCTCTGTTTTTACCGCTTGAATGTTATCGACTACATCTTTCTCTGATTTCCATTTGGCATAAATTTCGTTGCGATCTTCTTTGAGATTGGCCAAATCCATGCCCAGAATTTTGAGTTTGCTTTCGTCTTTTTCTCGTTTAATGGCTTCAATTTCAATTTCCAACTGCATGATTTTTCGATCCAAAACATCCAGTTCTTCGGGTTTCGAATTGATTTCCATACGCAGTTTGGAAGCGGCTTCATCCATTAAATCAATCGCTTTGTCCGGAAGAAAGCGGTTCGTGATATACCGTTGCGATAATTCGACAGCAGCAATAATAGCGTCGTCTTTGATTTGAACTTTATGGTGCGTTTCGTATTTTTCCTTGATTCCACGCAAAATCGAAATGGCACTTTCGGTATCCGGTTCTTCGACCATTATTTTTTGGAAACGTCTTTCGAGTGCTTTGTCTTTTTCGAAATATTTTTGGTATTCATCCAATGTTGTGGCTCCAATGGCGCGCAGTTCCCCACGAGCCAATGCCGGTTTCAGAATATTAGCCGCATCCATAGCACCTTCGCCACCGCCGGCTCCCACAAGCGTATGGATTTCGTCTATGAATAAAACAATATCGCCTTCGGCAGAAGTGACCTCTTTTACGACTGATTTTAATCGTTCTTCAAATTCCCCTTTGTATTTGGCTCCGGCAATCAAGGCTCCCATATCAAGGGAATACACGATTTTATCTTTCAAATTATCAGGAACGTCTCCATCTACAATTCGGTGGGCTAATCCTTCGGCGATGGCTGTTTTCCCAACACCGGGTTCTCCCACGAGCATTGGGTTATTTTTAGTTCTACGGGTAAGAATTTGTAATACCCTGCGAATTTCCTCGTCACGACCAATTACGGGATCGAGTTTACCGTTACGAGCCAATTCGTTTAGATTTTTCGCATATTTATTCAAGGAATTATAGGTTTCTTCGGCAGAGGCCGAAGTCACTCGTTCTCCTTTTCGTAATTCGTCGATAGCGGCTTTTAGTCCCTTTTCGGTAACGCCTTGGTCTTTCAGGATTTGGGCAACTTTACTTTTGGAACCAAATATGGCTAAAATTAAATGCTCTACAGAAACGAATTCATCATTCATTTTTTTTGCAATAATCTCGGCTTCGTTTAATGTTGAGTTTGCGGTTCTGGAAAGCATAATTTCGCCACCGGAAACTTTTGGAAAGCTTTGAATCGTGCTGTCTATTATTTGTTCCAATAAACTCACATTTACGTTCAGTTTCTTCAATAGAAAAGGCGCCACATTTTCATCGACTTCAAAAATGGCCTTGAAAATATGTTCGTTTTCTATCTGTTGTTGCCCGTTGCTTTGCGCCAATTGTTGGGAAAGCTGAATGGCCTCTTGAGATTTGATGGTAAATTTATTTATGTTCATGATGGTATATTGTTTTGTTGTTATTTGACTAACTTTGCGAATTATATTCAATATATATTCCAATACAATAATACAGACAAATTGACGGAAATTTCATGATTTTTATCATATTATAAAGTCAAAATGTCTTAAAATAAGACAATTATGAGTTTTTTTCAAAATATATTTAATAGTTCAGAAGACAAGGATTTAAAAGAAAACAAAATCAACTGGAATGAACTAACCGATTTAGGACAATTGAATGAAATTATCTTCATTTCGAATGAAAAACCGGTAGCCATTTTTAAACACAGTACCCGATGCAGCGTAAGTAGGATGGCGCTGAAACAGTTTGAAAATGAGTTTAATAGCGCAGATAAAGTTACGCCTTATTTTTTAGATTTAATAGCGCATCGCGATATTTCTAATGCTATTGCGTATCAATTTGGAGTAACCCATCAGTCCCCGCAATTGATAGTAATTAAAGACGGAAAAGCTGTTTACAATGTTTCGCATAGTGATATTGATGCGGAAGAGTTAGGAAAAAAGGTTTAATAGTCAATAGTTTAATTTTAAAATATAAAAAAATCCATTCGCTTCAACGAATGGATTTTTTTGCAGCAACTATTTTGGTTTTGAATTAATAAGAATCCCTCATTTTCCTTTTTATTTCCTTTAAACACAAGTTATTAATACTTCCTTCGTGCGTATGTTTTGTTTCTTTTGGCGATTTGAAAGTACCATTTTCCAGTTGTTCTGCCACCGCTTTATAAGCATCTCTAAATGGCATTCCGGCAAGAACCATTTCGTTCAGGGTATCCACAGTGAACAGATAATTGTATTTAGGATCGTCTAATATATGTTCTTTTACTTTGATGTCTTTTATAGCGAAAATAGCAATATCCAAACAGGCTTTCAGGTTTTGAATCGCAGGAAACAAGCCTTCTTTCAAAAGTTGTAAATCCCTGTGATACCCGCTTGGTAAGTTGTTGGTAATTAAAGTGATTTCGTATGGCAACGCCTGAATTTTGTTGCATTTTCCACGGATCAGCTCAAAAACATCTGGGTTTTTCTTGTGTGGCATAATGCTGGAACCTGTTGTAAGATGAGCAGGCAAACTGATGAAATCAAAATTCTGGCTCATATACAAACAAACGTCCATAGAAAACTTCGCCAAAGTAGCAGCAACACTGCTCATTGCAAAAGCAACCGTTTTTTCCGATTTTCCACGGCTCATTTGTGCCGCAACCGAATTGAATTTTAAGGTTTCAAAACCCAATTCGGCTGTGGTGAATGTTCTGTTGATAGGGAAGGAACTTCCATAACCTGCAGCCGAACCCAAAGGGTTTTGGTCTACTATTTTCAAAGCCGCATTCAACATCGTTATATCATCAATCAAAGTTTCGGCGTAAGCGGAAAACCACATTCCAAAAGAAGACGGCATTGCAATTTGAAGGTGTGTGTACCCGGGCAACAAAATATTTTGATGTTTTTCTGCTGATTCCATAAGCAGATCGAACAATGTTTTTACTTGTTCCTTAAGTTCTTTAACTACGTCTTTTAGATACAAATTAACGTCTACTAAAACTTGGTCGTTACGGGAACGGGCAGTATGGATTTTTTTTCCGGCATCGCCTAATTTTACCGTTAAAAGATATTCGATTTTAGAATGTACGTCTTCAAAACTGTCTTCAATTTCGAAATGCCCTTTTTCGGCATCAATAATAATATCTTCTAAGGCCAGCACTAAAGAATCCGTTTCAGAAGTTGTCAAAAGCCCGATTTGTTGCAACATTTTGGCGTGAGCGATAGAGCCTAAAGCATCATATTTGGCCAGAACTAAATCTAGTTCCCTGTCGTTTCCAACGGTGAAATGTTCGATTTGTTTATCGGTTGGTATTCCTTTTTCCCAAAGTTTCATATATGAATAATTAGATTTTTAGACTGTTAGATTTTTAGCCCCGATAGGAGCGATATCCTTTTTCTGGCTTCTTTAGCCAGAAAAAGATAAAGCGAATAGCGGGATTAGCTCCAAATTATTTTATTGTTTGAAAAAATCAGTTAGTATTTTGATATACAATTGAATTCCTTCTTCTATTTCGTTTATAAATATAAATTCGTCTGCTGAATGAGACCGCAGGGTTTCTCCAGGTCCTAATTTTAAGGATTTACAACTCAAAACGGATTGATCCGAAAGGGTAGGCGAGCCGTACGTTGTTCTTCCCAGTGCGATTCCTGCTTGTACTAATCCATGTGCAACGGGAATCGATGACGCATTCAAATGCATGGAACGCGGATTGACTTCGGCGGTCAAATGTCTTTTTACGGTTTCTAAAATTTCGGGATTGCTGTAACAATCATTCACCCGAATATCGACAACCAGATGACATTCGGCCGGAACTACATTGTGTTGTTTTCCAGCGTTGATTTGGGTTACCGTCATTTTTACGGGTCCTAAAACGGCTGATATTTTTTCGAATTGATAGCTGTTCAACCATTCTATAACAGGTATTGCATTGTAAATGGGATTGTCCGGATTGTTGTGTGCGGCGTGACTGGCTGTACCTTTTACGATGACATCGAGTACCAATAACCCTTTTTCGGCTACTGCCAATTGCATCAAAGTAGGTTCTCCCACAATGGCACATTCCAGTTCCGGTAAATGTTTCAATACGCTGTTTAATCCATTTTTTCCGCTGCTTTCTTCCTCGGCTGAAGCGACCATCACAATATTGTAAGGCAGCTTTTCATTCGAATAAAAATGAACAAAAGTGGCTAAAAGCGAAACCAAACAACCACCCGCATCATTACTTCCCAATCCAAATAACTTCCCGTCTTTTACGATAGCTTCAAAAGGATCGTTGGTATAGCCTTGGTTTGGTTTTACGGTATCGTGGTGTGAATTCAGTAATAGTGTGGGTTTGGTTTTATCAAAATGTTTATTGAAAGCCCAAATGTTATTATTTTCTCTTTCGAAAGGAATATTATTTTGTGTAAACCAATTTTCGATTAAAAGTGCTGTTTGGTCTTCTTCACTTGAAAAGGAAGGTGTTTCAATCAGTGCTTTTAATAGCGCAATGGCTTCTTGTGTAAGGATTTCTATACTCTTCATAGTGTAATTGTAGTGTACAATGCCGTTTTATCTTGCAACATCCTGTGATGGCCAATTTTTATTTTTTGAACTCCTTTGGACAAACTGTTGAAACAGTTGTCTAATTTAGGAATCATGCCGGAATGTATCGCTTTTTCGGCTTTTAATTTGGAATATAATTCTTGATTGATGTTCTCAATTACGGATGCATCATCTTCGGCGTCATATAAAACACCCGGTTTTTCGAAACAATAGTTCAAAGTGACATCAAAAACTTCGGATAGAGCAATTGCCAATTCACTGGCAATGGTATCGGCATTCGTGTTTAATAATTGTCCTTTTCCATCATGCGTAATCGCACAAAATACAGGGACTATACCCGTTGAAAGCAACGTTTCCAATAATTGCGTGTTCACTTTTTTCACATCGCCCACAAAGCCATAATTGATTGTTGGGTGGTTTCTTTTATCCGATTGAATTAAATTTCCATCCGCACCGGAAAATCCCATCGCATTGGTGGAATTTGCTTGTAATTGGGCAACCATATTTTTGTTGATTTGACCTGCATAAATCATCACAACTACATCAAGCATAGCGGCATCGGTAATGCGTCTTCCATCAATCATTTGAGGAACTAAACCAATACTTTCTGCCATTTTGGTAGCTGATTTTCCTCCGCCGTGAACGAGTACTTTGTAGCCTTCAATTTTAGAAAAATCAGCTAAAAATTGTGCTAATTCCGTTGGATTATCAATAATGTTTCCTCCAATTTTTAGTAGCGTTACCGGTTTTTTATTTTCCATTTTCCAATATTTTTTGCAACACTAATTGTGCGGCATAGGTTCTATTATTGGCTTGTTCGATAACAATTGAATTTTGGCTGTCAATCACTTCATCGGTAACGATTACATTACGTCTTACCGGCAAACAATGCATAAATTTAGCATTATTAGTCAGTTTCATTTTATCGGCAGTTACGGTCCAATTTGGGTCGGAATTTGTAATCTGACCATAATCGTTATAATTGCTCCAGTTTTTGGCATAGATAAAATCGGCGTTTGCGAAAGCTTTATCTTGGTCGTATTCAATCTTGGAATCTTTCGTGATTTCAGGATTCAATTCGTATCCTTCCGGATGCGTAATGACAAAATCGGCATCTTGTAATTGCATCATTTGCACAAAGGAATTGGGAACAGCCTGAGGCAATGCTCTGGGATGTGGTGCCCAAGTCAAAACTACTTTTGGTCTGTGTTTTGTTTTATGTTCTGCCATAGTAATGGCATCGGCTAGGGATTGTAACGGATGTCCTGTGGCACTTTCCATATTAACAATTGGCACAGTGGCGTATTTTAAGAAACCCATAAGAACGATTTCGGCATTGTCTTTTTCCTTGTCAGCAAGACCGGCAAAAGCTCTGATGGCAATAATATCGCAATATTGAGAAACAACTGCTGCCGCTTCTTTGATGTGTTCCGAAGCACCAGAGTTCATGATAGCTCCGTCTTCAAATTCAAGCGTCCAACCTTCACTGGTAAAATTCATTACCATGACGTTCATTCCTAAATTCAAAGCTGCTTTTTGGGTACTCAAACGCGTTCTCAAACTGGAATTAAAAAACAACATTCCTAAAGTTTTGTTTTTACCCAGTTTTTTGTTTTTTAATGGTTTTTTCTTGATCTTTAATGCTTCTTTCACCCATTTGTTGAGCGAATCTATGTTTTGTATGGAGATGTAGTTCATTGTCGTATTTATTTAATCGTTAATTTGTTTAATCGATTAACCGAATTAACGATTAACCGCATCAACATTTATAGAATTTTAGTAAAAGGTATTTGGTTTTTTAAAGCTTTCAAAATAAAGTTGTCTTCCAATCCATTGACAATCCAGGTTTCTATATTGGCGGCTTTGGCAATTGCCGAAGCTTCTATTTTAGATTGCATTCCACCGGTTCCGTGCGACGATTTAGAATCGCCAATCTCTTTTTCCAATAATTTTAAATCGGTTACCAAAGAAATCGTTTCAGGAACGGCATCATGGATGGATGATTTGGTGTAAATCCCGTTCGTATTAGTTGCAATGATAAGAATGTCAACATTTAATAAAACAGCGGTTAAAGCGGCTAATTTATCGTTGTCTCCAAACTGAATCTCATCCGTTGCCACAGTATCATTTTCATTGATAATTGGAATATAACTGTTTTTGACCAACACATTGATCGTGTTGACGATATTGAGCTTGGTTTGTTTTTTTTCAAAATCAGAATACGAAAGCAAACACTGCGAGGTATGCAAACCTAAATCGCTAAAGTTTTCGTGGTAAATCCGCATCAGATGAGGCTGGCCAATAGACGCTAACGCTTGTTTTACAAAAACATCTTTATCGTGGTTATCCAGTTTTACAAATTGTTTGGCCGCAGCAATCGCACCGGAACTTACAATAATAAACTCATAATCATCTTTTAATGCCGCTATTTGAATTCCAATATCCTCAATCTTTCCTCTCGAAATGTGATTGGTTTCTTTGGTTAACGTATTACTTCCTAACTTTAATAAAATTCTTTTTTTACCTGATTTGTCCATTTCCGTAAATATACCACTTATTAGTAACTAAATGTTGCAAACCAATTGGTCCACGTTGGTGTAATTTGTCCGTGCTTATCGCCAACTCTCCTCCTAAACCAAATTGTCCTCCATCAGTGAATCGGGTAGAGGCGTTTTGATATACGGCGGCCGTATCTACATTTTCCATGAATTCTTGGGCAATTGCATCATTTTTTGTGATTATTGAAGCGGAGTGTCCGCCACAATATTTATTTATTTTGTCAATCGCTTCTTGATCCGAATTGGTTGTTCCAATAACAATTTTATAATCTAAAAACTCTTCGTACCAAATTAAATCAGATTCAATCTGAGGAACATCTGTTGCTCTGGAAATTGTTTCATCTCCTAAAACGGTTACGTTTCTTTGTTGTAATTCCTGAACTATATTGGTAGCAAAAGCTTCCCAATTTTCAAGATTTGTATCAATTAAAACTTTATCTAAAGCATTGCAAACTGATATGTTTGAGGTTTTTCCGTTAATAATAATGTCAAGCGCTTTTTTTAAATCGGCTTCCTTATTTACATATACAAAATTATTTCCTCGGCCACTTATAATCACTGGGCAAGTGGCGTGTTTTTTTACAAAAGCAATCAATTTCTCCCCACCACGAGGAACGATTAAGTCCACTTTTTGTGTTGGTTTCTCTAAAAATGCCTGCGTTTCTTCCCGATTGTAATTCAAGTATTCCACCCATTCTGTGGCAACATTATTTTCTTTTAAAGCTTGATGCCACAATTCCACAATTTTTAAGTTGGATAGTAAGGATTCTTTTCCGCCTTTCAATAGAATTTTATTTCCGGATTTAAAAGCGATTCCACCAGCTTCAACAGTAACATCAGGTCTGGATTCATAAATAATCATTATGGTTCCAAAAGCCGCTGTTTTATTGATGATTTTCATTCCGTTTTCATGGTCGAAATTAAAACGCTCCACACCAATAGGATCTTCTTGACTTGCTAATTGTTGCATGGATAAAATCATACCGTCAATTTTGGCATCATCAACCAATAAACGTTTTTCCATGGCCAAATCATCCCCAGAATAATTATTTAAATCTTGTTGATTTATAGTCTTAAGAATGGCTCTTTCTTGTTCAAGAAGTTCGGCCATGCGACTTAAAACTAAATTTCGTTTTTCTATTGGTAATAAGTGGTTCATTAGTTTTTGGTTTTACTATTTTAGAAAAAAATCTAAACATATAAGTCATATAAGTTTAAGAGCTTATATGGCTTATATGTTTAAAAAAACTATTTCAATTCCGCCAATGTTTCTTTTAAAGCTATAATAAAGATATCAATTGCTTCCTTATTGATTGTCAATGGAGGAAGAATTCTTAATAAGTTTTTATTATTTGCATTTCCTGTAAAAATATGTTTGTCAAGAATCATTTTTTTACGAAGATCACTTACATCAAAATCAAATTCTACACCGAGCATTAATCCTCTTCCTTTGACTTTGATCACTTCAGGAACTTGTTTGATTGCTTCTAAAAAATAGGCGTAAACGTTATTTACGTTATCCATTAATTTTTGGCTTTCAATCACATCCAAAACCGCAATTCCAGCAGCACAAGCCAAATGGTTGCCACCAAAAGTAGTTCCCAATAATCCATAACTCGCTGTGAATTTTGGAGAAATCAAGATTCCGCCAATAGGAAATCCGTTACCCATTCCTTTCGCCAGACAAATAATATCTGCTTTGATGTCATGATGTTGGTGAGCGAAAAACTTTCCACTTCTTCCGTATCCTGATTGCACTTCGTCCAAAATCAAAACGGCATCATATGCTGCACATACTTTTTCTAATGCCTGGAAAAATTCAGTTGTTCCTTGGTCTAAACCGCCAACTCCTTGAATTCCTTCGATGATAACAGAAGAAACATCTCCTTTTTTCAATTCATTTTCTACCAACTCGATGTTATTCAAGGGTGAAAAAGTAACAATTTGTTGTGCATTGATTGGCGCAACAATTTTTTTATTATCTGTAACTGCAACTGCCGCCGAAGTTCTTCCATGAAAGGAATTATCAAAAGCAATTACTCTCGTTTTATTGTTATGAAATGACGCTAATTTCAATGCATTTTCATTGGCTTCGGCTCCAGAACTGCATAAGAATAAAGTATAGTCTTCCAATCCGGAAAGTTTCCCTAGTTTTTCTGCTAATTCTACTTGCAATGGATTCTGAATCGCATTCGAATAAAAACCAATATTATCCAATTGATTTTTTAATTTGGCAACATAATCCGGTTGGGTGTGTCCAATGGAAATTACTCCATGACCACCATATAAATCTAAATATTCCACTCCTTTTTCATCTGTAATAGTACAATCCAATGCTTTTACAGGAGTGATGTTGTATAATGGGTAAACGTCAAATAAGTTCATTTTTAATTATTTTAAATGTTGAATTTTAAATTTTAAATGAATCGATTTTTAAATTTAGAATTTAAAATTTATCATTTAAAACAGAAAATTAAAATCCGCTTGGTTTCAAATGCAATCCTGTAGTTTCATCCAATCCAAACATTAAATTCATGTTTTGTATGGCTTGTCCTGAGGCTCCTTTTGTTAAATTATCAATTACTGAAGTAATCAATAACCGGTTTCCTTTTTTCATTAAACTAATAATACACTTGTTCGTTTGAACCACTTGTTTCATATTGATTCCAGTAGTCGTTACGGTTACGAAAGGTTGGTCTTTATAAAAAGCCTCATATTTGGCCACTATATCTTCCAGATTTTCTTCGATTGTTGTGTATAATGTTGCGAAAATTCCTCTTGCAAAATCGCCTCTGTTAGGTACAAAAATCAATTCGTTTGTATAATCCGCTTGCAATTGGTTGACACTTTGGTTTATTTCTCCCAAATGTTGGTGTTCAAAAGCTTTGTAATGCGACATATTGTTCGATCTCCAGCTAAAATGCGTCGTTTCCGAAGGGGAAACTCCAGCTCCCGTGCTTCCGGTTGTGGCATTAATATGAACGTCGGTCGTAAGCATTTCGTTTTTGGCTAAAGGCAATAATGCCAGTTGAATCGCTGTTGCAAAACAACCTGGATTAGCGATAAATTGAGCATTTTTGATAACCGTTTTATTCAATTCGGGCAAACCGTAAATGAAAGATTTATTATCGAAGTCTTTGTCTTTTGTCAATCTGAAATCATTTCCTAAATCGATGATTTTGGTATGGCTTGCAAATTGATTTTGCTCTAAAAACGATTTTGATTTACCGTGTCCTAAACATAAGAAAACAACATTCACATTTGGATTTACAGTATCGGTAAAATTCATTTCGATATCGCCCATCAAATCATGATGCGCAACCGAAAGTGGTTTTCCGGCGTTTGTTGTGCTGTACACAAAATCAAGTGTAGCGTTGGGATGAAACATCAATATTCTGATGAGTTCTCCGGCTGTATAACCAGAACCACCAATTATTCCAATATTAATCATGTGTCAGTTTATTTACAGATGAAAATATGTTTTGGGCATTTCCAAGAATTTTGATAAATCCTTTGGCATCGTCAGAGGTCCAAGCGTTGTTCATTTCGCCGTATTGACCAAAAGAGGTATTCATTAAATCATTTTCAGATTCAATTCCGTCCAATGTAAAGTGATATGGTTTTAGCGAAACGATAACGGTTCCGTTTACAGTCGCTTGAGTGTCTTCTAGGAAAGCCTCGATGTTTCTCATTACAGGGTCTAGAAATTGTCCTTCATGAAACAACATTCCGTACCAGTTCCCCAGTTGTTCTTTCCAGTATTGTTGCCATTTACCCAGCGTATGTTTCTCTAATAAATGGTGTGCTTTGATGATGATTAAAGGCGCAGCAGCTTCAAAACCTACTCTTCCTTTAATTCCGATGATGGTATCGCCCACATGCGTGTCTCTACCTATAGCGTAAGCGTTTGCCAGTTTTTCTAATGCAACGATGTTTTTTGTCGGTGTGTCCAATGTCCCGTTGATGCCTACTAATTGTCCTTTTTCAAATTGTAGCGTTACTTTCTCTTCACCCGTTTTTTGCAATTGCGAAGGGTACGCTTCACTTGGTAAAGATTGATTTGAGGTCAATGTCTCTTTACCGCCTACGCTTGTTCCCCACAATCCTTTATTAATGGAATATTGTGCTTTTTCCCAAGAATAATGAACTCCGTTTTTAGATAAATAATCCACTTCTTCCTGTCTGGATAATTTTAAATCTCTGATTGGAGTGATGATTTCAATTTCGGGAGCAATGGTTTGGAAAATTAAATCAAAACGAATTTGGTCATTTCCTGCACCGGTACTTCCGTGAGCAATCGCTTCTGCACCAACAGATTTTGCATATTTAATCGCTTCGATAGCTTGAAAAACACGTTCGGCACTTACTGATAATGGGTAGGTATTGTTTTTTAATACATTTCCATAAATCAAATATTTAATGGCTTTGTCATAATATTTATCTACAATAGTAAGATTTGCATGTTGCGCACTTCCTAATTCGTAGGCTCTTTCTTCAATAGCGGATAGTTCAGCTTCATCAAATCCGCCTGTATTTATAAGAACGGTATGAACTTCATATCCTTTTTCGGTTTTTAAATATTTTAGGCAATATGAGGTATCTAATCCTCCACTATAAGCTAATACAACTTTTTTCATGATATTATTTTTTTAAGAACAATGCTTCTTTAATTGATTTTAATCTGTTTAACACTCTGACATTAAATGGATGTTTAGGTGGATCTTTAGGTTTTTCCTTTGGATCATAAAGCATTCCGGTGCACAAACACATTTTGTTGTCTTTGCTTTTTAGGATTTCATAATTGGTACACGTTTGACATCCTTTCCAAAAACTTGGATCGCTGGTCAATTCTGAAAAAGGAACAGGTTTGTATCCTAAATCTGAATTGATTTTCATTACAGCTAAACCAGTTGTGATTCCAAAAACCTTAGCTTCTGGATATTTTTCCAATGAATAATCAAAAACAAATGATTTAATTTTTTTTGCTAAACCTAAATTTCTGTAATCTGGATGTACAATCAACCCGGAATGTGCTACAAACTTCCCGTGTTGCCAACTTTCGATATAGCAAAAACCAGCAAATTTACCATTGTCTAATGCAATGACAGCATCTTTGCTTTCCATCTTTTTTTGGATGTATTCAGGAGTTCTTTTAGCAATCCCAGTACCTCTCAATAAGGCGGACGATTCAATAGTATCGCATATTTCTTGCGAATACTTATAATGTTCTTCCTGAGTTACAATGATAGAAATGTTCATTTCAAGAGATTATTTGAGTTAAAAAATGAGTTGGATTCAAGTTGTGAAAAACAAGAGTTATGCCAATCAGTTAAAATAGATACATAAAAAGACATTGATCCTGAACATAGCGTTGTGTGGGCTAATGAACAAGAAAATATAGTTTTTTTAGGATATATTAATCCAATGGTTAACTGGGATAATTTCAAAACGGTATAAATGAGAAATGAATAAAAAACAAAAACAAAACACGTTGTGGGTACTATATTATAGCATCCGTACTTCGGGAGAAGCCGTAGGTCTGTTTGTCCGTGATATAGAAGTTATATGTATACTTGTATTATTCATGGGTGCAAAAATACAATTATTTTTTAAATACACGGGTTGTTTTGTTTTTTGTAACAAAAAATTAATACAATGTTTGTTTTCTGTAAATTAAAAACTCCCTGAAATAATTTATTTTCAGGGAGTCGTTCTTTTTGTATTGATTTAACCAATTAATTTCGAAATCTATTGCGACTGATAATATCTTTTAATTTGGCCTTCAAATCTTCTCCCGTGTCATAAATCATTTGTTCACTGCTAGGAAAAGCGACTGCTCTTTTATCAAAATTAGCGTAATAATTATCATCAGATGCGCGTCGGTCTCCTTTATAGGTTGAATAGATGTTTTCGAAAGTAAACTCACTTGTCACAGGAAAGGACTGTAGGAGTTGATTGTTTCTTAGGTTTACATAATCTACTTTTGCGGTAATTTGGCAGGATTTAAATTGTCTCGATTCATAAATACGGGCATTTACGGTTCTAAGATTATCAACCATAACGACTTTTCCTTTTTCATCTACAACTTCTTTACCATTCGCATCAATCAGTTTTTTTACCCCATCTTTTATGATGCGTTCTTTTACGAATTCTCTTTCTTTGATTTGCTCCGGTGAAATATAAATTTGGCGAAAATTAATCATCATACCATAATCATAATCAATTCCTCTTTGTTTGTTACTGTGATAAACGGTCCATTTATCATTTAATCCATAGGTGCTAAAATCCAATAAATCATTTTGCAGACGAGCCGGAATAATCATGTTGGTTTCATTTTTGGTGTAAACTGAAACATAATCAGAGCCTTTGAATTTGGCTTCATCCATAAGTTGCAAAACATTCTTGTAATTTGGATTTATCTGATTCAAGTAATCCAAATCATCATACCCCTTGCGGAAATTCATCTTGTCTGAAGTGAGCATTAACTTTTTTGCATTAGCATACAAATAAGCTGACAGGGCATTTTTGCTGTCGACAATTTGGTCATTATAATTGTCAAACGGGAAAATGGCGTTTCTGCCTTCTTTAATTAATTTTAAAGGAAGCAATGGTTTGATTTTTTCCTGACGGTTATTCAATTGTATGTAGGTGGTGTACATTTTTTCCAATTGCGCCGGATTTGCCTCTTTTGTCAATATGTTTATCGCATTCAAATCACGCTCTTTGGCTTTGGCGAAAGCCTCTTCCAGCAAATAAACATATTCCTGTTTTCCTTTTTTGTCTTTATTGGTTCGCAAATTAGAAATGGCATTATCAATTGCGGGATCGTAATTTCCGGAGCTTAATAAGTTTTGAGTTTGCTTTACGCCACAAGACGAGATAAATACAAACAGGAATAATAGAAGAGTAATTTTTTTCATAAGCAAAAAGTAAGTAGTTGTTTATTTGAAGCTGTAATCCTATTTTTTAAATTCAAATTTCAAAAATAATGCCACAAAAAAACCTAACAAAAATAGAATAAATGTTAGGTTTTGAAAAGTATATTGTTAATTTTTATTGTCTCACAAAAGGAGGCAGCAACTTACTGGAAACTTCGCCAAAACCAATGCGAACTTGTCCATTTTGACAAAATCCTTTCATGATTACAGTATCGTTATCATTGATGAATTTACGTTCTGTCCCGTCATTCATTTTTATTGGATTTTTTCCTCCCCAAGTTAATTCTAACATGGAACCAAAACTATCTTCAGTTGGTCCTGAGATTGTTCCTGATCCCATCATGTCACCCGAATTTACGCGACAACCATTCGAGGTATGATGCGCTAACTGTTGGCACATTGACCAGTATAAATATTTAAAATTAGAATGAGAAACAATTGTTTCCTCCGCGTTTTCAGGTTGGATTACCACTTCTAAATTGATGTCGAACGAATGCTTTCCTTTTTGTTGTAAATAAGGTAACGGAGTAGGTTCTTGTTTTGGACCTTTGGTTCTAAACGGTTCCAACGCATCCATAGTTACTATCCAAGGAGAGATTGAAGTGGCAAAGTTTTTTGATAAGAAGGGGCCTAGTGGCACATATTCCCATTTTTGAATATCGCGGGCGCTCCAGTCATTCAATAAAACCATTCCAAAAATATAATCTTCGGCTTCATTTATAGGAATATTTTCTCCCATAATATTGACGTCGGTTGTAATAAAAGCAGTTTCCAGTTCAAAATCGACGGAACGGGAAGGACCAAAGACGGGTGTAGTTTCGCCATTTGGCAACGTTTGTCCCATTGGTCTGTGTACTGGAATCCCAGAAGGAACAATAGTAGAACTTCTTCCATGATACCCTACAGGGATGTGAAGCCAGTTGGGTAATAACGCGTTTTCTGGGTCGCGGAACATTTTTCCTACATTAGTTGCGTGCTCTTTACTGGAATAGAAGTCGGTATAATCGCCTATTAGTACTGGTAATTGCATTTCTACATCTTCCATTTTGAAGATGACAATATCTCTGTCTTTTGTATTATCTCTTAATTTTGGATTTTTTTCGTCAAAAATTTCGGCGATACGATTTCGAACCAATCGCCATGTTTTTTTGCCATCCGAAATAAAATCATTTAAGGTATCTTGCATGAACATATCATCCGTCAGCTCAATACCTTCAAAATAATTTAATTGTTGTAAAGCTCCCAAATCAATAGCGAAATCTCCAATTCTAGTCCCTACAGTCACTATGTTTTCTTTAGTAAGAAAAACACCAAAAGGAATGTTTTGAATAGGAAAATCGCTGTTTGGAGCTACTTCTAACCATGATTTTCTTTTAGTATTGTTGGCTGTTATAGGCATATTGATGTTAATTATTTTGTTGAAAATTACTCATCAAATATATTATAATCTAACTATTAACCAAACGTTTTTTTGTATTTTTGCAACATATTAACGAAAATCAAAGAAATGCAACGCGACGAACAAATTTTTGACCTTATTCTAGAAGAACAAGAAAGACAAATACACGGATTAGAACTTATCGCTTCGGAAAACTTCGTAAGTGACGAAGTAATGGAAGCAGCTGGTTCTGTTTTAACCAATAAATATGCAGAAGGATATCCTGGCAAAAGATACTACGGCGGTTGCGAAGTAGTTGATGTTATTGAACAAATTGCTATTGACAGAGCCAAAGAATTATTTGGTGCTGCTTACGCAAATGTGCAGCCACACTCTGGTTCACAAGCGAATACTGCAGTTTATCACGCTTGTATCAAACCAGGAGATAAAATTTTAGGTTTTGATTTGTCACATGGTGGACACTTAACGCACGGTTCTCCAGTAAACTTTTCAGGACGTTTATACACACCTTCATTCTATGGTGTAGATAAGGAAACAGGAAGATTAGATTACGATAAAATTCAAGAAATTGCAACAAGAGAACAACCAAAATTAATTATCGCAGGAGCTTCGGCTTATTCTCGTGATATGGATTTTGAACGTTTCAGAGTAATTGCTGATAGTGTTGGTGCTATTTTACTAGCTGACATTTCTCATCCTGCAGGTCTTATTGCAAAAGGATTGATGAACGATCCATTGCCTCATTGTCATATTGTAACGACTACAACACACAAAACATTACGTGGTCCTCGTGGAGGTTTAATTTTAATGGGTAAAGATTTCGAAAACCCATTTGGCCTAACTACTCCAAAAGGAGAAATCAGAATGATGTCTTCATTATTAGACTTAGCTGTTTTTCCTGGAAATCAAGGTGGTCCATTAATGCACATTATTGCTGCAAAAGCAGTAGCATTTGGTGAAGCATTGAATGATGAATTTTTTACTTATGCTTTGCAATTGCAAAAAAATGCTAACGCAATGGCGGATGCTTTTGTAAAAAGAGGATATGAAATCATTTCTGGGGGTACAGATAACCACATGATGTTGATTGATTTAAGAAACAAAAATATTTCTGGAAAAGATGCTGAAAACGCATTGGTAAAAGCAGAAATTACGGTAAATAAAAACATGGTTCCATTTGATGATAAATCACCATTTGTAACTTCAGGAATTCGTGTAGGAACTGCAGCAATTACCACTCGTGGTCTGGTTGAAGAAGACATGGAAACTATTGTTGCTTTAATTGATAGAGTGTTAGTGGATCATACTAACGAAGATGTTATCGAAGCAGTAGCTGCTGAAGTAAACGAAATGATGAGCGAAAGAGCTATTTTCGTATATTAATTTTTTTAAGTTTAAAGTTTAAAGGTTTAAAGTTTAAAGTTTTGTGTTTCGAAAAGGTATCACAAAATTTTGAACTTTAAACTTTTTTCATTTTTAATGAAACTTTAAACCTTATTTTTTTCAAACTTTAAACAAATTTTGTAATGTCTGTACTAAGATTAAAATTGCCAACCGATCCGAGATGGGTGAATATTGTAGAGAAAAATATCGAGGAAATCTTGACGGATCATGCTTGGTGCGAACAAAAAGCTGCTACAAATGCCATAACAATTATCACTAACAACTCGGAACACCAGGATTTAGTGAAGGATTTATTGGCTTTGGCCAAAGAAGAAATTGACCATTTTGAGCAGGTGCACAACATTATCATCAAGCGTGGTTTGAAGTTAGGACGCGAACGAAAAGATGATTATGTCAATGAATTGTATTTGTACATGAAAAAAAGTGGAAACGGAAGCCGAGTTTCAAGTTTAGTGGAACGGTTGTTGTTTTCAGCTATGATAGAAGCTAGAAGTTGTGAACGTTTCAAAGTACTTTCGGAAAACATCCAGGACGAAGAATTAGCTGTTTTCTATAGAGATTTGATGGAAAGTGAAGCGGGTCATTATACTACTTTTATAACTTATGCCCGAAAATATGGAGTAGGAATTGATGTGGAAAAACGTTGGAAAGAATGGCTTGAATTTGAGGAAAATATTATAACAAATTACGGTAAAAGTGAAACAATTCATGGATAACTTTAATTGTGGTATTTTTGATTTTTATTTAAAATGCGCCTGATTTATTCAAGAGTATTAATAATCAGGTTTTTATGTTATTTGTGTTTTAAAGAAATCAATGTTTAACATTTAAATTAAATTATTTGTTATGGATTAATAATTTTTGATTTACTTTTAGCGTTTAATTTTAACTTTAACGATTGTTTATTGCTATGAAGCTCAATTTTAATTATGATGGAAATATTGCTTGCAGGGCGATATTGCAAGATCAATTAGAAAAATTAGATATTAAATATCAACTTTTAGATCTAGGACAAATTGAAATCGGTGATGATGTTTCAGAAGATAGCTTTACAGCGCTTCAGGACAGTTTAAAGAAGTATGCGATTCATATTATAGATAACCCAAAAGGGCAATTAATTCAAAAAATTAAAGATGCAATAATTGAAATTGTCTATGAAAAGGATAAATTTCCTAATATAACAATATCTCAGTATCTATCGGATAAATTGAACTTTAGATATGGTTATATTACAAATGTTTTTTCAGAATATACGCATACGTCAATTGAGAATTTTATTATTATTCAAAAGATTGAAAGAGCAAAGAAATTAATAATTGAAGAGAAGCTCACTTTAACTGAGATTTCTCATGAACTGAATTATAGCAGCGTCGCTTATCTATCAACTCAATTTAAAAAAGTAACAGGATTAACACCTTCCATGTTTAAAAGAATTGTAGGTAAAAGAAGAGAGTTAGCTAATAATGAATAAATAAAAACACAAAATAACCCCCGATATTTTATGATCTCACACCAAGATTCAATGCATATTCTTTTAGCTGACGATGACGAAGATGATCGCACATTTTTTAGTGAAGCTATACAAGAGCTTAAAATGAATAATAAGTTGACTCTATTTAAAGATGGTAAAGATCTAATGGATTATTTAGTACATCCTGATATTAGGTTGCCGCATGTTTTATTTCTCGATTTAAATATGCCAGGAAAAACCGGAATAGATTGTCTGAAAGAAATAAGAGCAAATATTCGTTTTAAAGATGTTTCTATTGCCATATATTCTACTTCTTCATCAGAAAAAGATATTGAGGATACGTTTATAGAGGGCGCTAATATTTATATCAAAAAGCCAAACGATTTTTCAATGTTGAAAAAAGTGATTAAGGAAGTTGTAAATATGAATTGGCAATTTCATACATCAGGCTTAAATATAGAAACCTTTTTCTTCAGCATATAAAAAGAGGGTAAATGAAAATTCTAGGACTATATAAAAACGCTCAAGTGTTTAAAATAGCGTTAGCTATTGCAATTGTTGTGGTTTGTTATATAGCCTCGATGTTTTATTCCCAAATGAAAAAGCTTGATTCAACGGTTGAATTAATTGCAAATTCTAATCAAACTCAACTTGAATTAGAAAAACTTTTATCGGTAATCAGTAATTACGAAACGAGTTTACGGAGTTATATTATCACAAAAGATGAATCGTATTTAGAAGACCGGTTTTTGAGCAGAGGTAAAATTGAAGAAAACTTAGAGAAATTAAAAAAGCTGACTTCGAAGAATCCGGCCAGAAATAAAGATATTGACCGACTTAAAAAAATCATTGATTACAGATTTAAGCTATTCCGACAAACGTTAATTATTGCTAAAAGTAAAAATTCAGGACCATTATACTTAAATGCTAAGTTGCTTGAAAGTAGTGAGGTTACTGAAATGATGAAATCTTTTGTCACTAAAATAATATTTTCGGAAAGTGCAAAAACAAAATTTCAAAATGACAGTCATCAATTTGAATTGCGAGATTCCATTATAACTGCCTTTTTATTAGTCATTCTTTCCCTTTTAATATTGCTGTTATCATTCAATAAAATGAATGTAGATATTGATGAACTCAAAAAAGCAAATGATAAATTAAAACTGCTTAACGAGTCGTATAATACTGCCGAAATGACTGCAGGTTTTGGACATTGGATGGTTAATCTGGAAACTAATACCTATACTTTTTCAGATAATTTGTTCCGTCTAATGGGGGTTGAACCCAATGAATTTGAACCCAATATAAAAAATACAATTAAATTTATTCATCCTGATGATTTAGCTTATGTAACGAAAGTGCATAAAGATTCTTTAATAAATCACCAGTCTACTTCGATGATATTTAGATTTTTAACTCCAAAAGGAGAAGTGAAATACATTTTGGGTGTAGGAAGTTTTACTAATGATGGAAATGGAAATTTAATTAAAATAGGTGTGAATTGTGATATTACAAACCAATACAAAAAAACACTTGAATTAGAGGAAAATAATAAAGAGCTTAAATATATCAATAAAGAACTCGAAGCTTTTAACAATATAGTGAGTCATGATTTACAGGAACCGCTTCGTAAGATTCAAATGTTTATTTCCAGATTAGAAGAAAAAGAATTGGATTTACTTACCCAACAAGGAAAAGACTATTTTTCTAAAATTCGGGTTGCAGCCAATAGAATGCAGACCTTATTAATAGATTTAGTCGATTATTCCAGAACAATAAAAGGGGATAAGGTTTTTATAGAAACAGATTTAAACAAAGTGGTTGACGAAACCCTTCAAGATTTATCTTCAAATATTGAAGAGAAGAAAGCAACCATTCAAGTTGGAAATTTGCCAACGATCAAAGTAATACCGTTTCAGATGAAGCAGCTTTTTATAAACTTAATTTCTAATTCTCTTAAATACAGTAAAGACGATGTACCGCCTCAGATAAGTATTGCTTCTAAAGAGATCACTGAAAAAGAAGTAGTAGATTATAAGATAGCGAATGCAGCGGATTATTATAAAATTGCCATTGAAGATAACGGAATTGGTTTCAAACAGGAATATTCTGAAAAGATATTTCTTTTGTTCAAACGTTTAGAAACAGATCCTAAATACTCAGGAACAGGACTTGGTCTGGCTATTTGCAATAGAATTGTAGAGAACCACAAAGGATTCATAAAAGTAAAAGGAGAGCCTGGAACAGGGGCTACATTCTATGTTTTTATCCCCAAAGGGGATTTACTTTAATTTTATACATAATTACAATGATTACAATAAGAGAAGCTTCAATAGCTGATATAAATACAATTCAAGATGTTGCCAATAAAACTTGGCCGATAACATATTGTGAAATTTTGTCAAAAGAACAACTAGACTATATGATGGATTTGATTTATTCAGATGAATCTTTAATAAAACAAATTCAAAACCAAGAGCAATTGTTTTATATTGCTTATGAGGAAACTTCAGTTTTGGCATTTATAGCAATAGAGCACAATTATAAGAGTGAAGCGGTAACCCGAATTCATAAAATTTATATTTTGCCAGAAGCACAAGGAAAAGGAATTGGTAAAATATTAATTGATGCTGTACAAAAATTAGCCAACGAAAATAATTCGACTTCACTTTCCTTAAACGTAAATCGTTTTAATAAAGCAATAGCTTTCTATCAAAAATTAGGTTTTAAAATCATTGCCGAAGAAAATATTGAGATTGGTAACGGGTACTTGATGGAAGACTATAAAATGGGGAAAAAGCTATAATTATTGCACTATAATATCATGTTTGTAAAGCAATCCTTTTAATCCTTCTAAGGCGAAAACGGCTTTTTTTAATTTTGTTACTTTTGGATCAATAGTGTAGTTGTAGCTTGTCTTGAAATTAACTTTATTAGCAATTGCTTTTGCAAATTCAGAACGGTATAAATCACAATTTTCAAAAATGACTTCGGTTAAATCTGTGGCCATAAAATCTACTGCAATTAAACTACAATTGGTAAAGGATGTTCCTTTGATTTTTAAAGTATAAAACTTGGAGAAATCCAAAATACAGTCGGTAAAAGCAATTTCGAAAATTAATTTATCGCACATGGCAAAATTCACTTCTTTGATTTCACAACGATTGAAAGTCACGGTTCTAAAGGCGACATAGTTTATTTTTGCTTTGCTAAAAGTACAATCATTGAAAGTGCAGTCAATAAAAGTGACATCCATAAATATACATTGGGAGAAATTACAATTCGTAAAAGTACAACACTCAAATTCCTTAAAATTGACTTCTTTTTCGCTATAAATGATTTTGTTGTATTCAATATCTAAAAAGTATTCCGGCATTTATGGCTTTTAAATTCAGGTTTAAGGTAATTATTTTGCGTAGCAAAGAAACAAAATTCTATAGCTATACAATTCAGAATTTGTAATAATTATTTTTAAAATTTTAAACTCTGTCCAAATCGGCTTTCCAATTAATAATTGCTTTTTTTATTGTTGTACTCGAAAGATTTTCATTCAACGCTCTTTCTATGAGTGTAGGAAGTTCTGCATCTGGCGCAAATCGCAAGGCAAATAATTGGTCGTCATTTAATTGGTGTTCAAAATCCTCCAATCTTTTACCCGTAATAGAAAAATAGCGGTACCGAAGCTCTAATCGTACAATTCGGTTTTGCAAAGTCAATGCATAATGTTGACGCAACATGAAAGCCAGACAAAACAGAACAACGAAAATACCACTGATGAATGCCCAAATCAATTTGTCTTCGGAGGTACAACTAAAATAAACGCTGAAGGCCAGAAATGTCATTATAATTGGATAATAAACAAAATGATGGGGTGGATAATACCGAATATGATTTTTATAAGATTGTGTTTCCATGATTTTATTTAAAGTTTTTTAAAGATAGTCAAAACAACTTATTTGAAAGCAAACTGGATTTTTAATTACTAGAAAACCAAAATTATATAAGTTTTGAATTTTGTAAATCCTTTAAGATACGTCTATAAAAAAACATAGGAAACAGCAATTCCACCATAAAAATTTCTGGGATTTCCGGGGTAATAATACCTTGGAGGTATGCTTCCAAAACCAACGGCATTGGGCAAAATGCTAGCTGCATAATGGGTATTCGTTGCATTATTAATTCCAGTACTCAATTCTGCTTTTAGGAATTTTTGTATTTTAAAAGTATAAGCCGCTTTAATATCCAATAGTTTATAGCCATCACTATATTTTGAATTTGTATCGTTCATTGGAATTTCACCCACGCTTCTGAAAGAAGTATTCAAAGTAAAACCGCTTTCTGTACTCAAATCCACGCCCAAATTCCATTGTACGTTAGGAACACCTGTTAGTCTCTTACCCGAATAATCTGCATTTCCATCTACAAAATCCTTGAATTTAAAATTGTTAATCGTTCCAGAAAAATAGGGTGTAATTTGCCATTTAGAAGTTTTTATAAGCATATAATTCACAGAAAATTCAATTCCAACATGTGAACTTTCTCCCGCATTAATCCCCACATACTGGTCTTCGGCTGTGCGTCTGGCCACCAATAAGTTTGTGATTTGTGTGCTGTAAAGTGCCAATTCAGTATATAATGTATTGCCAAGCCAATTCCCCTTGAAACCCAATTCATAATTCCATCCTATCTCTGGTTTTAAACGGGTATTGATTTGTCCTTCTGGAGTCAATGTTTCGGCAACTAAGGGAACTGAGAATCCTTTACTGATTGAGGAATAGACGTTTGTACCTTCAGCTACTTTATAAGAAAGTCCGATTCTAGGCGACCAAACATTTCCAAAAGTATAAGGTGGCTCTTGGTTTACCGTGTTGTGTTTAAAAACATCTTCTAAAGAATACTTGGTTGTATTCAATGCCAGGCCACTTTCTAAAAAGAGCTCTTTTGAGAGTTGCAATTCTATTTGTAAAAAATAATTGATGTAATTCCGTTTCTGGTTTATTGCACTGAATTTCGCTCCTGTAATGCTTCCTTGACCAGGTTGTGATAAGTATAAATTTCTGAAAAGAGAAAAATCATATTTTTCAGATAAAAATTCTGTTCCAATGCTTGCTTCAAATGGTAGAGAAAACAAACTAGATTTGTAATTTATTGTAGAACGAAATCCTAAGGAGTTTGTTTTTTCTTCTAAAATATCAAAGGGTCTGTCTTCATTTGCCTTTTTAAAATTGGCGAAAACACTCGTTTTTGCTGACCATTTCTCAGAAAATTGATGGTTGTATCCAATTCCCATCAGGAATTTATCAGAGGATTCATTTCCTTTGGCTGCAGCCCAAGTAGTAGCTGCCTTTTCAGGATGATTAGTAAAATCATTTTCATTTAATGAACTTGGGATAAAAGCTTTAAAATGGGTGAAAATCCCTAAATAGGACAAACTACCTTTTATACTTAATTTTTGTTTCCCGTGTACGTTAAAAGATTTCCTGTCGTAAGCACTATTGGATCTAAAGCCTTCACTTTGTAAATGCGTGTAGCTGGAAAATAGATTTGATTTGGCATTGCTGTAGCCGGCAGAAAGACTTTGTTTTACCAAGCCAAAATTACCATATGTAGTTACCGATTTTCCAAATGATTCCTGCAAAGGAGTTTCTCGTGCAAACAAATGAATCACGCCGCCCAATCCGGAACCAAAGCTAGTGGAATTAGGTCCTTTAATTATTTCAATACTTCCAATGGATTCCAAATCAATATCTTCAATTACCGTTTCGCCTTCGCCACTGGTTAATGGAATATCTTCGAAATAGGCTTTTATATTATTGGTTCCATATTGCGATCGAGCCCCAATTCCCCGAATCGTAATTCTATTGGTGTTCAAAGATCCTTGTTGCATATATACCCCAGGAATTTTATTTAAAACAGAGGTGAGTATTACACCATCACTTTTGTTGAGATCTTTTCTCGCAATAAATGAAACAGACGCGGCAGTATTTTGAATCGAAGTCTTAATAGGTGATGCCTGTAGAATAATTTCAGAAAGTGCTGTAGTGTCTTTTTGTACCTGACCAAAAATAGGAATAGTACAAATAAATAATAGTAAAAAAGATATAAGGTAAGAAGTATTTTTGTCCAATGCTTTGTATATTTAGGAGAAATAAAAATTTTATAAATTTACTACTTACTTTTAAATTAATGAAAGCTAAATATGATAAAATAAAAAACGCAATTATCAAATAATGTGATAATTGCGTTTACTTTCGTGAACTTGACGAGACAATTTACAAACAGTAGGTTTATAGTGTTTAAAATCAGATAGCTATGTTTTTT
This sequence comes from Flavobacterium galactosi, assembly GCF_048158585.1. Taxonomy (NCBI): domain Bacteria; kingdom Pseudomonadati; phylum Bacteroidota; class Flavobacteriia; order Flavobacteriales; family Flavobacteriaceae; genus Flavobacterium; species Flavobacterium galactosi. Next base: position 227,022 of record NZ_JBLNKV010000006.1, on the reverse strand, counting down.
TGTTTAGAAGGGAGTATATTTAAGGCGCTACTAATACTAAACTTCATGATTATCATAAGAAAACACAGAAACTAATGAGCTATTTACTTTTTTATTTTTCTTTTATCACTGATGGCTGAAATCAGTAATCCTAGACCAGTATTAAATCAATTATATTCTAAATAGGCGAACCCAACCAGCCTCATAATTAATAATTTGTATTTTCATTACTTTATGAGTCGAATATTTTTATCTGTCTGTATACTAGTAGTTTACAAATTAAAATTTTTAAAATTATTGATTTTAAGGGTTTTGTGAATTCGCGGAGACTACAATCGAACACCTTATCCAAATATTAGCATTTTTTGACAGCTTCAAATTATGACTAGCATGTTGAATTTAAACAATTATTTTTTAGATTATTATTTTTTAAGTTTAAAATGTTTACTAAGTGTTTTTTAAATCCTGATACAATTGTAAACTACTGATTTCTTTTTTTTTGTGAGATGTAAAATGTAGTTAGCCATGAATCATTTGCGTAGCGATAGATGTGAGTCTTCAACATTGTTCAACTCTAATGGTAAATCTTGCGCTACAATCTTTGCATTTATAAAAAACACATAAAAACTCTTCTTACTTTCAATTTGTAATGGTATTCATTTTTGCTATCGCAATGACGACAAAGTGTTTAATACTATACTTATAAGTCTGATTTACAAACTTCTATTTTCGATTCTATTTTTACATTCTTCCTTTTTGTTATTGGTAAAAAAAGATTTAAAGATTCTTTTTTTATCTTCAATTACTATAAAACATTTGATTTGTCCTGTTTTTGATTTAAAAGAACAATTTTTCGCCTTGAATAATTTCAATATTTGCATATCGATATTAAAAACAGTTAATAATTGTGTTTTGTGTAATTTAAATTTGTTTTTATTAATAATGTCTTAATTATAGTGTAAATGTATTACAGAATAAGTATGCCATTTAACTACTAAATTCTTAATGAATGCCAATTAGATTGTGCTTAAAATGAGCATCCGTAAATGATGCATTACATATGATGGATAACGCCAAAATAAACCTGGGTTCAAACCATAGAAAACATACAAATTTTTATATGGAGAAATTTGTTAAAAACGGGCTCAACCATATAACAGCCTGTAATACCTATTAACCAATAACCATTAAATTTTTAACTAAAAAAACAAAAAATTATGCGAAAAATAGATATTCATAATTTGATAGACAACGCAAAGCTGAACCGATTTCATTGGACGGTGATATTCTGGTGTGCACTAATCATCATTTTTGATGGTTACGACTTGGTTATTTATGGGGTAGTTTTGCCTTTGTTGATGGATAAATGGCATTTAACTCCATTAGAAGCGGGCACATTGGGGAGTTATGCACTCTTTGGGATGATGTTTGGAGCACTGATATTTGGAACACTTTCCGATCGTATTGGACGAAAAAAAGCTATCATTATTTGTATTTTCTTATTCAGCGGATTCACTTTTATCAATGGATTTGCTCAAACACCTTTACAATTTGGAATTTTGCGTTTCCTTGCAGGACTTGGAATTGGTGGGGTAATGCCAAATGCAGTGGCTTTAATGACTGAATATGCTCCAAAAAAAGTCAGAAGTACTTTAGTAACATTGATGTTTAGCGGCTATTCTGTAGGAGGGATGCTTTCTGCCGGATTGGGAATATTTTTGATTCCAAATTTTGGATGGCAATCCGTATTTTATGTTGGCTTAGTGCCCATACTTCTATTGCCTTTGATTATCAAATTTTTACCGGATTCTGTTGGGTTTTTAGCGAAACAAAATAGAACTGATGAGGCTAAAAAAATACTTTCCCTCATTGAGCCAACTTACGTTCCTAAACAAGGCGATGTTTTAGATTCTGGAGAAGCGAAAGCTGCAGGGGCGAGTGTCAATCAACTATTTAAACATAACAGAACGGTTAGTACAATTATGTTCTGGGTTGCTTTTTTTACCTGTCTTTTGATGGTTTATGGATTAAATTCTTGGCTACCTAAATTAATGACTAAAGCAGGTTACGAATTAGGTTCCAGCCTTACTTTTTTATTGGTCTTAAATATTGGTGCAATGGCAGGAGCTATTGGTGGAGGCTGGCTTGGCGACAGATTTAATTTAAAAACTGTGCTGATTTCATTTTTTGCTGTGGCTGCTATTTCTTTGAGTTTACTTGGTTTCAAAAGTTCAACGATGGTATTGTATATTTTAATCGCTATTGCAGGAGCAACCACTATTGGTACACAAATATTGTGTTACACGTATGTCGCACAGTTTTATCCTATAAACATTAGATTATCCGGGATTGGCTGGGCATCTGGAATAGGTAGATTGGGTGCTATACTTGGGCCTATTTTAGGTGGGGCATTAATGGGTTTAGAATTGCCATTCCAATTCAATTTTGTGGCATTTGCTATTCCGGGAGCTATAGGTGCTTTGGCAGTTTGTTTTATTAATGTAAAGCACAGTCAAGAGAAAAAAGCACAGGTAAAGCAACAGGAAATGGCTGCACTAAATACTATTGTTACCGAAGAATAGACAATTAAAATCAAGATAAACCCTAAATAGTTAAGGATTTATAGAACACAAAAAATAACGAAATGAAGTTAAAAAAAATAGTTGCAGTAACTGGTTTGTTCCTTACGGCAGTGCTACTTAATGCGCAGGAAACTATTAAAAAAAAGGATAGCGTTATCGCTATTAAACCAGAGAAAAAAGAACCGCTTTTTGAGGTTAAGTTTTCTGGTTTTATTCGGCATGATGCGGTGTTTGATTCCCGTCAGACTGTTGATGTAAGAGAAGCGGCAGTGGTACTTTGGGGAAAAGATGTTGACTTTGATGCCAATGGGAAAGACAGAAATTCCGCTTCCAAGTTTCAAATGCTGAATGTATTATCCAGAGCGGGAGTCAAAGTAAACGCACCTGATGTTTTAGGGGCAAAAACTGTAGGATTTCTTGAAGGTGATTTTTTTGGTAATGCCGAAGGAGGAATCAATGAATTTCGTTTGAGACATGCCTATATTACATTGGACTGGAAAAAAAGCCAGTTGGGAATAGGACAATTTTGGCATCCGCTAACAATTCCAGAAATGTTTCCAGGAGTAGTAAATTTCAGTGGAGGTGCACCTTATATGCCGTACAACAGAAATCCTCAGATTCGGTTTACCCAAAAGTTGAATACTCATTTTAATCTTATGATAGCAGCCGTTTCACAAAGGGATTTTACTTCGAATACGGCTCCGTACAGAAACAGTTCAATTCCTTCCGGACACGTTCAGGTAAATTATAAAAATAAAGATGTTCTTGTAGGCTTGGCAGGTCATTTTGAGCAAATTCGTCCTAAAACAGGTTCTGGATTGACCAATGATTTTTCCAATGAAAGAGTCAACAGTGTTTCCGTTATGGCGTATGGCCGTTTTGAAACGAAGCCGATGACTATAAAAGCAGAAGCAATGTATGGCGAAAACGCCACTTCTTTCATTATGCTTGGAGGGTATGTAGGATATACACCTGCTTCAGGTCCGGGTTTAGAAACCTATTCGACTATGGCGACACAATCTTTTTGGATTGATTTAACCGGGAAAACTAAAAAAATAATTCCTGGGTTCTTTGCTGGCTTTAGCCAAAATGATGGTGCTACTAATCCAATTTCTGGAAAAGCGGTAGCTTATGGATTTTCAAACATGGTAGGAGGTATAGCGGCATCAGGAAATACAACGACCAGAACTATCAACTATATTTATCGTTTGGCACCACGAATAGAAGTGCCGATTAAAAATCTGAAATTTGGTTTGGAAGCAGAATATTCGGCTGCCGAATGGGGGAATGCGGATAACAGCGGTAGAGCAGTATCTAATCTGAATTTGATAGGAACCTGGAGAGTTGTATTTGCCACAGTTCTTAAATTTTAATTTTTTTAATGCGTTGGGTGTAATTCAAAAGAATTGCATCCAACGTTTTTTTGTGAATATGAAAGAAACCAATAAATGGCTAGCATTAATTATTGTACTTGTAGCCCCATTACTTTCGGTAATCGATGTGTATATTGTGAATATGGCTTTGCCGGAAATCAAACAGCAGTATTTGACATCAGACAGTAATACAGAATTAGTCATTAGTTCTTATCTGTTGGGATATTGTGTCTTTTTAGTCACAGGAGGAAGAGCCGGAGATTTTTTTGGACGAAAGAAAATATTCATTATTGGGATGCTTTCGTTTACAATTACATCGGCTTTATGTGGTTACTCGGGTACCATTTTTCAATTGATACTTTTCAGATTTTTTCAGGGTGTGGCCGCGGCCTTTATGATTCCTCAAACCTTGACTATTATACAAGTTACTTTTCGAGAAGCCAAAGAACGAAACTTGGCCTTTGGCTTTTTCGGAATTACGTTGGGTATTGCTTCTATTTTAGGACAATTTTTAGGAGGCTATTTTGTGGCACATCATTATATTGAAGAAAGTTGGCGATTGATATTTTTGATAAATGTTCCTTTTGGTTTAGTAACCGTTGTACTTTCATTTTTCTTTTTGCAGGAAACGAGTCTGCATAGAGGAGGTAAATTTGACCTGCTTGGTGTACTGCTATTAACCATTGCTTTGGGAAGTTTAATTTACGGGCTCACTTTAGTACCAGAGCAAGGATTTTCGATTTTAGTATTGCTTTTGCTATTTTCATCTGGGATTCTATTATATATATTTTGGAAGAACCAAAAAAAGAAAACCCAACAGCAAAGAAGTCCTTTAATGAACACGAATCTTTTTAAAATAAAAAGTTTCAATTTGGTTTTACTGGTAGCGTTGTTTTTTTTCGGAGCACATAATTCTTATTTATTAATATGTGCGGTTCAATTCCAAAAAACATTACATCTGGATCCTTATATTGCCAGCCAGTATTTTACTTTTAATGGCATTGGTTTTTTGATGTCTTCATTTATTGCTTTAAAATTATTGCATAAATATGGGATCAAATTATTGATTATAGGCTGCTGTCTAATGATTATTTCTTTGGTTTTACAGATGCTTACTCTTGGAGACCAAGCAAATGTGGATTACATTCCTTGGTTTCTTTTATTGTATGGGTTGGGACAAGGGACACTTTTGCCGTCGATTTTGAATTATGCGCTTAAAAAAATCCCAACAGATTATGCCGCATTGGCGGGAGGTGTTTACTCAACCGTGCAACAATTTTCATCTGCTTTTGGAATCAGTATTATTGGCAGCGTGTTTTTTTATAGTTTGAAACAAGGTTTAGACGGGTATACTATTGCGATGAGTATGGCCATTATTTATTTGGTTTTTGTGGCACTGTTTTTATACCGACTTTCAAAATTGAATACTACCAATCTGTCTTAAAACACCACCAAGCTTTTTTCTTTTATCTAAAAAATGCAAATAGTACTTAAACGATATAGTTGTATTTGTAGTATCTTTGATAGGTTTCAAAATAGTTTTTGAGCTAAAATAATACATGAGAAGTAAATTATTTTTTAAGGGGATTTATGGTGATAACTCTATCGATATGGTTAGGGATATTATTCATGTTACTCCAATGGAAATGACCGGTAAACGCCATGAATGGTATATTAAACCTCATGCACATAGTGATCTTTTTCAAATTTTTGTGGTAGAAAGCGGATACCTTGAATTGATAATTAATGGCGAAAGTCAAGTTGTGGATAGTGTCTCTTTTTTTTCTATTCCAAAAAATATCAGTCATGGTTTACGCATGAATCCTGATACTAAAGGATGGGTAATCTCGCTTTATGACAAATCCTTGGAGAATATGTTGAAGCTTGATACCGATATCATCAATAAGATAGACGAAATACACATTTCAAAATTATCCGAAGATGATAAATTAATCAATGATGCTTTGACAACGATTCGTAAATGTATCGATGAATATTATTCTGAACTACCGGGTAAACAGCATGCTTTACAGTACCTAGTGGGGATGATGTTGTTGCGTTTGTATCGGATATTTGTAACTTCTGCTGCTGTTCCTCTTTCTGATAATAAGAATAAAATGTATTACAGGCGTTTTATTCAATTAATTAAGGAACAAAAATCTTTTAAAATAAGCGTTGAAGACTATGCGGCTCGCTTAGCTATTTCAAGCGGACATCTCAACCGAATTTGTAAAGATGTTTCCGGCTTATCGCCAAAAGATGTTGTTATTAATTTTTTTATTGACGAAGCTAAAGTTTACCTACGCAATTTTGATATGTCAATTGCTGAAATCTCGTATGAATTAGATATCGAAGATCCCGCTTATTTTACGCGTTTGTTTAAGAAAAAAACAGGGCTGACTCCCAAAGAATTCAGAAGTCAATTAGGACGTAAGTAATCACTTCATTCGTCTTTTACCACTACAATTATAAAAATGCGATAGTTGTAAACCCTATAAATTAGGTGTTTATGACAATCTTATTTCCAATCGTACTACAAAAAATCTTGTTTGTCCTGCTTTTTAAAGAAAATCAGGGTTGTTTTTCTTTGTTTTCCTATTTAAAGGTTTTGTAAACAAATAGTTATGTTTTTTGTCTATTTGTTTGATTTGTCTCATTAATAGCAAATTAATCCAATTTTAGACCCTGCTTTTAGCTATAAATTTGTGATAAGCAAACAGTAAGTGAGCACTTAATTGTTTGTGAGTGAGTACTTACTCCTGTTGAAATCAAATAAAATTATATATTAAGAAATGAATAATCCTATTATTGAAAAAATTGAAGCCATTCTGGTGGATTTGCCAACAATTCGCCCGCATCATCTCTCTATGACCGTAATGAAAAAACAAACTATGGTTATCATCCGTTTGTTTTGCAGTGATGGAATTGAAGGGATTGGAGAAGCGACAACAATTGGTGGATTGAGTTATGGAGAGGAATCTCCGGAAAGCATGAAGCTCAACATTGATACTTATTTTGCTCCTTTATTAGTGGGTCAGGATGCGACCAATATTCACAAAGCCATGTTTTGGATTGAAAAAAACATTAAAGGCAACCGAATTGCAAAATCCGGAATTGAAACAGCGCTTCTAGATACGCATGGAAAACGATTGGGTGTCTCTATTGGAACTTTATTAGGAGGTGCAATTACCGAAACTTTACCTGTTTTATGGACCTTGGCAAGCGGAAATACACAACAGGATATTGAAGAAGCGGAACATCTTTTGGCCATTGGAAGACACACTACTTTCAAATTGAAAATTGGCTGGCAAGCGCCAGAAATTTCAATCGCTCACGTTGCCGCTATCAAAAAAGCGTTGGGAGACAGAGCAAAAGTAACGGTAGATGTGAATCAGGCTTGGGACGAAAGTACCGCAAAAATTAGCATTGCTAAACTTCAAGAAGCAGGAATTGATTTGATTGAACAGCCTATTATTAAAGAAAATTTTGAAGGTTTGGCTCGTTTAACCAAAATGTTTACCGTGCCCATTATGGCAGATGAAGCACTGAACGACAGTACGGATGCTTTCAAATTAGCGAAAATAAGAGGTGGCGATGTTTTTGCTTTAAAAATCGGAAAATCTGGTGGATTGCATAATGTTTTAAAAGTGGCTGCGATTGCAGAAGCTGCTGATATCAGTTTGTATGGAGGAACCTTATTGGAAGGAACAATTGGTTCTGTGGCTTCGGCGCATGCTTTTAGTACTTTGAAAACAATGTCATGGGGAACAGAACTTTTCGGTCCATTATTATTAACGGATGATATTGTAAAAACCAAAGTAGCATTTTCGAATGCTTCGATGAAAATCCCACAAGGTCCGGGCTTAGGCTTGGAATTAGATTTAGAAAAACTCAATCAATATAAACGCAAATAAAAATAAAACTATGTTATTCCACGTAGAAATGACCGTAAAAATTCCACATGATTCCGATGTGAATTTTGTAAACGAATTAAAAGCAAAAGAAAAAGCAATGTCCCAAGATTTGCAACGCAGCGGAAAATGGGTAACCATTTGGAGAATCGTCGGGAAGTATTCCAATATCAGTATTTTCAATGTAGAAAGTCCGGCTGAACTTCATGAGATTCTGAGCAATTTACCCCTTTTTCCTTTTATGGAAATCGAAGTAAAATCATTATGCAAACACTATTCTTCCATTAAAGAAGGAGAATTGTAACCCTTTTAAACAATCAAAAAAAACTATAATAAATTTAAAAAATCAATATCATGACTAGACCACAAATAGACGGATTACTTCAAAAAATTGAAAGTACTGAAAAAATAGAAGCTGGAAGCGAAAGAGCTAAAGCAATTGTAAACAGAATCCTTCGTGACTTGTTTTATACCATCGAAGATTTAGATATCCAACCGGATGAAGTTTGGACAGCAGTAAATTACTTGACACAAGCAGGTCAAAATGAAGAATACGGTTTGATCGCTGCAGGTTTAGGAATAGAACATTTCTTAGACTTACGTATGGATGAAGAAGAAGAAAAAGCAGGAATGACAGGTGGAACACCAAGAACTATTGAAGGGCCACTTTATGTTGCCGGCGCTCCAAAATCAAAAGGATTTGCGCGTATTGACGACGGAACTGAAGTAGAACAAGGGGAGATTTTCTTCATGCAGGGAAAAGTTTTGGATGCTGATAACAATCCAATTCCTAATGCAATTGTTGAAGTTTGGCATGCTAATTTAAAAGGAAATTATTCTTATTTTGACCAATCACAAAGTGATTTCAATTTACGCGGAACGATAGAAACGGATGAAAACGGAAACTATCAATTTCGCAGCATCCTTCCTTCCGGATATGGAGTTCCTCCAGGTGGATCAACAGAAGTGCTTTTAAATGCCGTTGGTCGTCACGGAAATCGCCCATCTCACGTTCATTTCTTTGTTTCAGCGCCAGGCTGCAGAAAATTAACGACACAAATTAACTTTGATGGTGATCCCTACTTATGGGATGATTTTGCTTTTGCAACGCGTGAAGGTTTGATTCCGGATCTTACTGTTATTACTGATGTGGAAAAAATCAAAGAAAAAGGATTAGACAAGCCTTTTTCCTCAATCGATTTCGACTTCACTTTGCACAAAGAAGTGGAAGGAATTCACGATGCAGAAGTAGAGCGATTGAGAGCTGAATCTGTAGTATAATAAAAAAAGAAACGGTCTATTGCCATTTCCCGAATCTTTTTTGGACTTGTAGAATCCCCGTGAGAAGGAACAAATCGTATTGATTTTTTGAGTCATTCTCATGGTGGTTTTACCCCAAAATAACTCCGGAGCGGGTAGGTTATGACTACTAAACAACAACACTAATGGAAAAATTAAATAAAGAATATGTAGAAAGCCTATTGGAACACAACGTTTCTGAAGGTCTTTATCGTCATAACAGAGAATCCTTTACCAATCCGGAGTTGTTCGAATTGGAAATGAAATATATTTTCGAAAACAATTGGGTGTATTTGGCTCATGAAAGCCAAATAACGGAAGCCAATGATTATTTCACGACTCATATTGGCAGACAACCCATCTTTATCGCTCGCAATAAAGAAGGTGAATTGAATGCTTTTATTAATGCGTGCAGCCACAGAGGAGCACAGCTTTGTCGCTATAAAAAAGGAAATAAATCAACATATACGTGTCCTTTTCACGGTTGGACTTTTAATAATTCGGGGAAATTATTAAAAGTAAAAGATGTAAAAGGCGCAGGATATCCGGAACAGTTCAACACAGAAGGGTCTCATGATTTGAAAAAAGTGGCACGATTTGAATCGTACAAAGGATTTTTATTTGGCAGCTTAAATCCAGATTCTTCTTCATTGGAAGACTATTTGGGTGAGACTAAAAAGATTATTGATCAAATGGTAGATCAGGCTGAATTTGGATTGGAAGTTGTACGAGGAGCTTCTACTTATACCTATGATGCAAACTGGAAAATGCAAATGGAAAATGGCGCTGATGGCTACCATGTAAGCTCCGTGCATTGGAATTATGTGGCAACCATGGGGAACCGTAAAGAAGACGGTGTACAAGCGGTAGATCCTAACGGATGGTCGAAAAGTGTAGGCGGTGTTTATGGTTTCGAAAATGGTCACATGTTACTTTGGACGAAAATGCTGAATCCGGAAGTGCGCCCTCTTTACAGTCAATTGGATAGATTAAATGGCACTCTTGGTGAAGAAAGAACCAATTTCATTGTCAACGAAACCCGCAACTTGGCTATTTATCCAAATGTGTATTTGATGGATCAGTTTTCGACTCAAATTCGTGTGGTTCGACCAATCTCTGTCGATAAATCGGAAGTGACTATTTACTGTATGGCACCAAAAAATGAACCATCAGCAGACCGTGCGTTGCGTATTCGTCAATACGAAGATTTTTTCAACGTAACGGGAATGGGAACTCCTGATGATTTAGAAGAATTCAGATCGTGTCAGGAAAGTTATTTGGCAAAAGCCATGCCTTGGAACGATGTGAGCCGTGGAGCAGAACATTGGGTTTATGGTCCGGACGAACATGCTACCGCCATGGGAATCAATCCAAAATTAAGCGGAATTAGAACCGAAGACGAAGGATTGTTCCTGATGCAACACCAGTATTGGGCAGAAACCTTGAAAGAAGCTTTAGCAAAAGAGGAATTGATTAATCTAGAAAACAATTTGTAAGATGACTAATTACGATAAAATACAGGCATTTGTTTATCAGGAAGCGAGATATTTAGATGACAAACAATGGGATGAATGGCTAGAGCTATACGATGAAAAAGTAACGTTTTGGATGCCATCTTGGGATGACGAGGATAATCTAACGACAAATCACGAAACTGAAATTTCGTTGATTTATTATCCAAACAGAAATGGTTTGGAAGACCGTATTTTTAGAATCAGAACCGAACGTTCGAGCGCTACTTTACCGGACACCAGAACAAGTCATAATTGCACCAATCTTGAAATTCTGGAAGAAAACAACGATGAAGTTAAAATACGTTTTAACTGGAATACACTAAGCTTTCGATACAATAAATTGGATCAGTTTTTTGGTGTTTCCTTCTACACTTTGAAAAAAGTGGAAGATTCATTTTTAATCACTAATAAAAAAGTCATCCTTAAGAACGATTACATTCGACAAGTGCTTGACATATATCATATTTAATACAAAAGTAATGGCAAAAATAGCATTAAACTTTGAGGACGGAGTTACCCGATTTATAGATAGTTTACCTAATGAAACTGTAGCAGAAACTGCGTATCGTGTTGGGATAAACATTCCGTTAGATTGCGCTGATGGCGCTTGTGGTACTTGTAAATGTAAAATGAGATCAGGAAATTTCGATGCGGGAGACTATATCGAAGAAGCCTTATCAGATGAAGAAGCAGCGGCGGGTTTTGCGCTTGCTTGTCAAGTGAGACCAAAATCAAACCTTGTGGTTGATATTTTGGCAAGTTCTACTGCCTGTAAAGTTAAATCTACGGCTGTCGCTACCGAAATCAAGGAATTAAACCGATTGTCTTCCGAAATCTACCAGTTAAAATTGCGTGCTGCTGACGGGAGCTCTTTTCAATTTCTTCCGGGACAATATGTAAATATTGAGGTTCCGGGAACTTCACAAACCAGATCGTATTCGTACAGTTCACAACCTGATGCTTCTGAAGGGGAGTTTTTAATCAAATTAGTTCCAGGAGGATTGATGAGTACGTATCTAAAAGAGGAGGCAACTGTAGGTGGGGAATTAAACATTGTAACTCCTTTGGGAAGTTTTTATTTAAGAGAGGCGCAACGTGATTTAATCTTTATTGCTGGCGGTACAGGTATTGCACCTTTTATGGCAATGCTTGAAAAGCTAAAAGCAGAAAAAAATACTACTCCTATTCATTTGTTTTACGGAGCAACGACAGGGGAAAATGTAGTGGAATTGGAACGTTTGAAAGCGTTTAGTGAAATTATGCCATTGCAACTATTCACTTGTACTTCTGATGAACAAGCGGAAGGTCATAATAAAGGATTTGTTACGCAATGGATTAACAAAGAGCTTCTGGGCGATAAAGCCTATGATATTTATATCTGTGGACCAAATGCGATGGTAGAAGCGGTAAAAACAACGCTTGACAAAGAGGCAATTCAACATGTTAATTTTTACATGGAAAAGTTTGTTCCAACGGGTCAGGAAAATGTACAATTATAATTTTTAAACAGTAAAAATGCTTCACCCCAATAGATTTTCAGGAAAAGTGGCGCTTGTTACCGGTGCCGCGCAAGGAATAGGAAAAACGGTTGCATTGCAACTTTTAGCCGAAGGTGGTTCGGTTGTATTAATTGATCGTTCTCCAATAGTAAATGAGATAGCTTCACAATTGAGTGAAGAACAACAGCATAAAGCACTTCCTGTTGTTGCCGATTTGGAACAGTTTTCAGATTTTCAGTCGGCAGTTGAACAAGCAGTTGCAAAGTTTGGAAGAATAGACATTTTGATTAACAATGTTGGCGGAACAATCTGGATGAAACCTTTTGCAACCTACGAAGAAGATCAAATAGAAAAAGAAATTCGCCGTTCCCTTTTCCCAACGCTATGGGGATGCAGAGCCGTTCTTCCGGTTATGCTAGATCAAAAAGGAGGTGTAATTGTGAATGTTTCTTCGGTTGCCACCAGAGGAATTAATCGGGTTCCTTATGCTGCTGCAAAAGGGGGAGTCAATGCCCTCACGGCTGCTATGGCTTTCGAATATGCTGAAAAAAACATTCGGGTAAATGCGGTTGCACCAGGTGGAACGGTAGCTCCGGAACGTTTGATTCTCCGAAATGAAACTCCAGATTCGGAGCAAGAAAAAATATGGAGACAAGAAGTGGCTGATCAAACCACCGAATCGAGTTTAATGAAACGCTACGGAACCATTGAAGAACAAACTTCAGCCATACTTTTTCTGGCATCTGATGAAGCGTCGTATATCACAGGAATTACAATTCCGGTTGCCGGTGGTGATTTGGGTTAATAAAAAAATAGGATAATGTCAAAAATAAAAATGCAGAACACAGTACTGAATTATGTGTTTGATGATTTCAAGAAGCAGCATACTATTGTTTTTTCTAATTCATTAGGAACTGATTTGACGATGTGGGATAAACAAGTAGAATTGCTTGGTAAAGAATTTAATATCCTGCGATACGATACTCGCGGTCATGGAAAAAGCGAAGCTACCGAAGGAGAATATTCGATTGAAATGCTAGGGAACGATGTATTGGATTTATTGGATTCTCTGAAGATTGAAAAAGTAAATTTCTGTGGATTATCTATTGGCGGATTGACCGGACAATGGTTAGGAATTCATGCGTCGAAACGGTTGAACAAACTGATACTTTGTAATACTGGCGTAAAAATTGGAAACAAGGAAGGCTGGAATACCCGAATTGAAACGGTTCAAAAAAATGGTTTGGACAGTATCGTTTCTGGAACGCAGGAACGCTGGTTCACAACTGAATTTGTCAGCGAAAATAAAGGGGAAGTTGATTCGGTTTTAGCAACGTTTGTGCAAACGCCAGTAGCAGGATATATTTCTTGTTGTGCTGCCGTTCGGGATGCTAATTTTACAGATGAAGTTTCCAAAATTTTAGCACCAACCTTAATTATTTCCGGTACAGAGGATTTGGTGACAACCATAAAAGATGGTGATTTTCTAATGGAAAAAATTCCAAATTCGATATTAGCTGGCTTAAAAACGGCTCATATTTCTAATATTGAAAAAGCCGATGATTTTACAAAACTACTTATAGAATTTATTAAAAATTAAATTATGAAAACAGTTCCACAAATAACAACCGAACAAGCCGCAGCATTCGTAAAGGATGGTGATACCTTATTGCAAGGTGGTTTTGGGATGACGGGAAATCCAGTCCATTTAATGGATGCTTTATCGAAAACTGAAACTAAAAACATCACTTTTATTGGAAATAATGTAGGCGAAGCGGGAATTGGGGGCGGACGTTTGTTGCGAAACGGACAATTGAAAAAAATGATTGGTTCTTTTTTTACCAGTAATCCCGAAGCGGTGAAAGCGGCTCAAGATGGAATTGTGGAATATGAATTGATACCACAGGGAACTCTGGCCGAAGCCTTAAGAGCCGGAGGGGCAGGAATAGGAGGTTTTTATACGCCAACAGCTGCGGGAACAACTATTGCAGAAGGGAAAGAGACTAAAATAATTGATGGTGTTGAACAGGTTTTTGTGAAAGGAATTCGTGGAGACGTTGCTTTTATCAGAGCTTGGAAAGCAGATACAGCAGGAAATTTAATCTATCGTATGACCGAGCAAAATTTCAATCGCGCTATGGCAACGGCAGCTGATTTGGTTGTTGCTGAAGTGGAAGAAATCGTACCGGAAGGCACTTTAGATCCCAATTATATTCACACACCGGGGTGCTACGTCGATTACTTGGTTCAGGCGACACTTACTTTGGAAGACTTAGGTTCATCGGCATCGGTGAGTAAAGGGAAAAAAGTGAGTGAAGACCGTATGAATATTGCCAAACGCGCATTACAGGAATTGAAAAAAGGAGATGTAGTCAATTTAGGAATTGGAATTCCAACTTTAGTTGCCGATTTAATTACACCAAAACACGGTGTTATTTTACATACTGAAAACGGAATGTTGGGCGTTGGTCCAGAACCTGTAGATGGTGGAGGAGCAATGAATTATCCGGTAAACGCGGGGAAAATTCCAGTTACGGCAGTACCGGGAAGCAGTTATTTTGACAGTGCAGATTCTTTTGCCATGATTCGTGGAAAACATGTTGATGTTGCAGTAATGGGCGGTTTAGAAGTAGATGAGCATGCAAATCTGGCGAATTGGGCTGTTCCGGGACAACCTTTATTGGGAGTTGGTGGAGCAATGGATTTGGCCTCAGGAGCAAAAACGCTGATTATTACCATGAATCACAACAACAGAGACGGAAGTTCCAAAATTTTACCTACTTGTACATTGCCTTTGACGACTTTAGGGTCTGTTGATATGGTGATTACAGAATTGGCCGTTTTCAAATATATTGACAACAAACTCACTTTAATAGAACTAATGCCGGGAGCAACATTAGAAGAAATTCGAGAAAAAACGGAAGCAAAATTCGTGGAACAATTGGCCTAAAAAGAAGGATAGAATAGAATTACCTTTAGTTTTTCAATTCTAATGAATCTAATACTAATCGAATGGTAAACAAATTAATACGATACAGTATCGGATCTGATTTAATTATTTATGGGTTCAAATGCATCATTGGTTTTCTAATTGGCTATCAATTGTATTTGGGTTTTCCTCAATATGAACTGTATTGGACGATGCTTTCTATTATTTTGGTGATTTCGCCCGAAGCAAAAGATGCGCGTCGTTTATCGATTGAACGGTTTAAATCGAACCTAATTGGTTCCGGAATTGGATTGTTTTGTTATTTTATTCATGCCCCAAATGTCTATATGCTATTGTTGGGTATTGTTCTTTCCATTAGCACTTGTTATTTATTTAAACTGATGAATGTGGCGCGAACCGCAATTGTAGCACTCATTATTGTATTGATTCATGAACAGACGCAAATGTCATGGATAGGAGCTGTAGAACGTTTTATATCAGTGACTACCGGATGTTTCATTGGATTATCGATTACCATTATCACATCGGTGGTAATTAATTATTGGAGAAAAAAAGCAAACCTTCCGCAAGAAGAATTATAATTTAAAAGTAATAAAAATGAATACAGAAGCATATATAATTGATGGTATCAGAACGCCAATAGGAAGTTTTGGAGGAACACTTTCTGCCTTGAGAGCAGATGATTTGGCGGCAATTGTCATTACAGCATTAGTAAATAGAAATCCAAATATTCCACCCGCTGCGATTGATGATGTCATTTTAGGGTGTCACAATCAGGCTGGAGAAGACAATCGTAATGTGGCTCGAATGGCGTCATTGCTGGCGGGACTACCGGTTACAGTTCCGGGAGAAACGGTCAACAGATTATGTGCATCAGGAATGTCTGCAATTATTGGTGCGTCAAGAGCTATTAAAGCTGGAGATGGTGATATTTTTATTGCTGGTGGAGTAGAACACATGACCCATGGTCCATTGGTGATTTCAAAAGCATCTAAAGCTTTTGGAACCGATTCAAAAATGGAAGATTCCAGTTTTGGATGGCGTTTTGTAAACCCAAAAATGAAACAAATGTACGGCGTAGATCCTATGGGAATTACTGCTGAAAATTTAGTGGATTTGTATGATATCAGTCGGGAAGACCAAGATTTTTTCGCTTACAATTCACAAATGAAAGCAACTCAAGCCCAAAAAAATGGAGTGTTGGCGCAAGAAATTATTCCCGTTAGCATTCCGCAGCGAAAAGGGGATTCAATTGTTTTCTTTGAAGATGAATTCATCAGAGCCAGTACAACTATCGAAACACTGGCTAAATTAAAACCAGCTTTCAAAGCAGAAGGAACAGTTACTGCAGGAAATGCTTCGGGATTGAATGACGGTGCAGCAGCTACTTTTATTGCTTCTGATAAAGCGGTAAAAAAATACAATTTAAAACCGTTAGCCCGAATCGTAAGTTCGGCCGTTGTGGGTGTTGAACCTAGAATTATGGGAATTGGCCCCGTTACGGCAACACAAAAAGCATTGGCGAAAGCCGGATTAACATTGAATGATATCGACATTATTGAATTGAACGAAGCCTTCGCAGCCCAGAGTTTGGCCTGTACCAGAGCCATGGGACTTCAAGACAATGATTCCAGAGTTAATGTGAATGGAGGAGCAATTGCCTTGGGACATCCACTGGGAATGTCAGGAACCAGAATAGTGTACAGCGCTGCTTTATCATTGCAACGGTTACAAAAGCGATATGCTTTGGCAACCATGTGTATTGGTGTTGGACAAGGGTATGCAGTAATCATTGAAAGAGTTTAAAATTATAAAAACGCTCTCAATCTAAATAATTTACAGATGAGCAAAAAAAAGGATATACTTGACGCTGCTCTCAAATTGTTTACAGAAAATGGGGAGCGAGCCACTTCTACAAAATCAATAGCTTCTGAGGCGGAAACTTCAGAAGCATTGATTTTTAGGCATTTTGGTACCAAAGAAAAATTATTGGAAGAAATTATTAAACATGGCTATCAAGAAGCAGCAAAAATAATTTCCAATTATTTGAATGACGAAAACGGATTGCAATACATTTTGAAAATTGTTGAGGTTCCTCAAATTTTGGTAGATTCGCATCCCGATTTTTGGAAAATGCAACATAAAATCATTGCATTAAATTCACTTTCTCAAAAATACCACGACATTTTTATGAAGCCTTGTTACGAAAAACTAACAGTAGCTTTTTCGAAATTGCAGTATGAAAATCCAGCTTTGGAAGCGGAATTGCTACTGATTTATATCGATGGAATGTGGAAACATTTTGCCTCGAAACAATTGGATTCTAAAACAGAAAGTGCCTTGACAAAACTACTACAACAGAAATATAAGAATTTCAATTAAGTAATGGGAAGTTTCCTTTTGATATTGGAAAAGTAGTTTTTAGATTAATCCTTTTTGGTATTTCCATATTTTAAATGATATTCAAGGTGTATTTGATGATAGGAAATCAATATTCAAAGAACTTAAAACTTTTAAAACTCTAAAATAATTTTCCACCATATTTCACATAGATGTTAGTTTGTTTTTCGCAATAAACACCCTTAATTTCAGTATATTGACTAATATCTAATCCATTTATTTCACTTCAAATAATTACAGACAACGGGTTTACAACATTTTATTTTTAGAGATTACTTTCGGCACCAATTCTTTTGCGCAGGCAGAACAGATAAAAATAATGCAGGATAGTGCATGACGGTTAGCTAATTGCGATTAGGTACATTTATTAATTATTAGCGAATTTAGAAAACTTATTTACATTGATTGATTTGTTTATAGGATTGATAAATAATTTATTAATCAAATTGAAATAGGAAAATAGTAATGAAAATAAAAAAATGTTATTCTTTTAGTGTTGTTATTCTGATGTGGGCTTGTTGTATAGGAATATGTTCAACTAGTTATGCTCAGAAACTTAATATCAAAAATGATGTATTTTGGAATACCAAAGATGGGCGTCCGATTAATAGCCAGGGTGGTGGTATATTTAAATTCGATGATCCAGTAACAGGTGTAAAAAAGTATTACTGGTATGGAGTTCATTATATTGAGGCCGACAGCTATCGCAATACGCCATTTATTACGCAAACGACCTCTACTTTTGAATCTGTAACCTGTTATAGCTCTTTAGATTTAGTCAACTGGACGTTTGAAGGTGATGTTTTAACTAAAGACAAAGTAAATAAGTCAGGGAAGACCTGGGTGGGTCGCTTAGGTGTAACTTACATCAATGAACTGCATAAATATGCCATGTTTGTTCAACATGATAAGGAGGTATTGATTACTGTTTCAGATTCGCCAACAGGTGAATTTACATGGCATCAGAAAATAAATATGGAGCAAATGATTGGGACTAGCAACACTGGAGATCAAACCGTATTTACCGATGAAGATACAGGAAAGTCTTACCTCATTTATTCTTATGGAAAAGGACGTAACAAGATATATGTCTCGGAAATCGGTCTTAAAGAGGGAAAGGTAAACCTTTTGGATTGTACAGAAGTTTTTAAGGGAGAAAGTCGTGAAGGAAATTGCATGTTCAAATACAACAACAAGTATTACATGTTTGCGTCAAATATATATGGATGGGATTCCTCTTATGCCTATTATCTGGTAGCCGATAATATCAGGGGGCCTTATACGCCTACCAACGAGATGTTGGTTATGAAAGGAAGTTCAGATGACTTCGCACATGTAACGCAGACTGGTTTTTTCTGTTCTGTTAAAGGTAACAAACAGGAAACAGTAGTTTACTGCGGAGATCGATGGGCTAATTTTGCGGGCAACGGATTAGGTTATAACCAATGGTTTCCACTTTCGTTTGATGATAAAACTCCCTACTTCAATTCACTCAGTTCATGGAACTTGGATACCAGAACAGGTATGTGGAAAGTAGCCGATGACAACAATTATGTAAAGAATGGTAGTTTTGAGGCAGATCGAAGGCATATTCCTAGCCATTTTAAACCAATACAAATACAATTAACCGGCTGGGCTACTGAGGTTATTGCTGGGAATGAGATTGGACTTGACAGTATTAATTCGCCAGTCTTAAACTATTTTAATAGCGAAAATGACAGAAAGATTGTAATAGGCGAAAAAAGCCTGAATATTAGCGACAAGGTTAGTTTTAAGCGAAAAATTTTCCAGACAATTGCTTCTTCACCGTATGTGAAATTGGAAGATGGATTCTATACACTGACCGTAAAAGTAAAAAATAGCAATGGTTTTGCCCACTTGGAAATGTATGCTTTAAATAATGGTAATACATTAAAATATAGTGTTAAGGAGGAAAATACATCATGGAAAACGGTAAGTATTGAAAATATACCTGTCGAAGGAGGAAAGATTGAAATTGGTTTCCTAGCAGATGGTACAGCAAATTCTTTTTGTCATGTTGATGATATCTCGCTGGTAAAAACTATTAAATAGTTTTAATGGTTATACAACGTATGATGGATTAAATAGCTCATTAAAATCGTACAAAATTCATAGCTATTATTGGATAAAATGCAGATAAATAATTTATGGTAATGTGGTAAAAAATAGTTGGTGATTATTTTTTTTGGCTTGTCATACGGCTAAAAAACTACTTGCAACGTTTTTTTAAGTTTTTCATAAATAAAAAAAGTTTATTGAAACGAATTTCAATAAACTTTATAAATTGGATATTTTATAACGCTATATAGCATTTTCACCAACTATTTTTGACTATTAAATCTTGAAAATAATCCTCGGGGCTTGCCCCGAAGATTATTTTTTTAGACAATTTTTTGGGTGATATACATAGTTGTATTAGTTCCTTTTCTCAGGAACAATCTCAATAACTATTGATCCTTCTTCTAAACCTTCTGCATGAGCTTTTATTTCAATTTTACCAACATCTTGGGCTGCCTTAATTATTGCGATCGCTTTCCCGTTGTATGCTCTTCTTTCAGGAGACAGGTAGTCTTCATGACTAATTATATTGCCATTGTCAACTCCAATAATTTTACCTGAATTGGTAACAGTAAATTTTATTAGGTTATCTGCATTCGCACATGGTACTCCTTTATCATCAACAATAGTTGCGGTAATAAAAGAGACATCATCCCAATTGTTTGCGAGCGTTGGATTACTTTTAGTAATTATAATTTTTGACGGTTTTCCGGCAGAGGTAAATGCTTCTTGAACTGCAGCTTTTCCATTGTTTTTACCAATTGCCTTTATAGTGCCTTCTTCAAAAGTGACATTCCATTCTCTTGGTGAATCATCAACGGGCTTTTTTAGTAACCCTAATGACTTTTCGTTTAGGAAAAGTTCTACTTCCTCGCAATTGCTGTAAACTTGAATTTTTGCATTGTCATAAGTGTCAAAATCGTTTGGTGTCCAATCGGCAACCCAATTTCCTGCTCCAGCATTTTCAGATTTTCTCATAAGGTGTACCACTGGTTCTGCAGACCACCAACTATCTCTTTGTAGTGATTGTTGTTTCCAGTTTCCCGCTCTATCAAATAGACCTTGGTTATTAGTTGTTTCCGGCCAATCTGCTTCGCCTAAATAGTCATAACCTGTCCATAGAAATTGACCTGCCATGTACGGTTTGTCGCGCAAAGCAAGCCATTGATTAATGGCATGGGTGTTTTCGGTACCTAATACTTTCCAGTTTGGGTGTGCTTCATGTGCAGCGATTAGTTCATTTTCACGATAATTTTGCCCTACAACATCCATCTGCTCTGCAAAACCACTAAGGTAGACTTTAGAATTTGCAGGTCTAAAAAGAGCCATTGTCACGGGTCTGGTGTCGTCATATTTCTTTACAACATCTTCCTGCATTTCATACTTTTTATAACCTTCAGGATAACTTAGATCATCATGTATTTCATTTCCAATGCTATAAATCACGATGGAGGGATGATTTCGATCTCTCAAAATCATGTCTTTTGTATCTTGTTCCCACCAATTGGTGAAATATAAATTATAGCCTTTTTCTCCATTATGCTTAGCAGAATTCCAGGTGTCAAAAGTTTCATCCATAACCAAAAATCCCATCTGGTCACATAAGTCCAGAAACTCCGGAGCAACAGGATTGTGTGAGGTACGTATGGCATTTACACCCACTTCTTTTAATTTTTTAAATCGTTCTTTCCATACCCCTACAGGTACTGCAGCACCAACGGCTCCTCCATCGTGATGCAAACAAACCCCTTTTAGTTTTAAATTTTTACCATTTAACCAAAAACCTGATTCGGCAATAAATTCTGATTTTTTAATTCCAAATGGAACAGTTTGATTATCGATGAGTGTTTTTCCCGAATATAATTTAGTTGTTGCAGTGTATAAATTAGGTTCGTCAATATCCCATAATTTTGGATTCGTGATTTCAATGTCTTGCGAAAACAAACCCGTTGCTGAAATGTTTTTTATGCTTTCGGCAGTTTTTACTACTTTTCCTTTAGCATCAACAATTTCGATTAGCAATTTGTAATCAGCTTCGACTCCTTTATTTTCAATTTCAACTTTTAAATTCACTACTCCTTTACCGCTTGTAGCAATTGGTGTTGTAATAAATGTTCCCCAATGTTTGAAATGTGTTGGATTTACCGAGACTAAACGAACGTGGCGATAAATACCTGCACCTGCATAATAACGAGAAGCTGGTTGGATTGAATTATCTGCTCTCACTGCGATAACGTTAGTTTTATCAAGGTTTAAATAAGGAGTAAGGTCATAAGTAAAGCTGATATAACCGTAAGGCCGTTTTCCTAAATGTTTACCATTTATCCAGACATCACTATTAGCCATTACGCCATCAAATTCGATAGAATATATTTTTTTTGCATCAGACTTATCGATTTTAAATGTTTTGCGATACCAACCAATTCCGGTAGGTAGGTAGCCACCGCCACGAGCTGATGGGTTGGCTCTGTCATAAGAGCCTTCAATGCTCCAATCATGAGGTACATCTAGTTTTCTCCATTGGGCATCATCAAATAAAGGTTTTTCTGCACCAGGGACTTCTCCTTTTATAAATTGCCAGCCACTATCAAAATTAATTATTTTGCGTGCTTGGGAAAAAACGTTTGTAGCTAAGGCTAAAAAGAGAAATAAGAGGGTAAATCTTAGCTGTTGAGAGTGTTTTGTCTTAAAATAGTTCATTTTTTTTCTAATTTTTATTTGGGTTATTTTTTTTTTTATCATTTTAATATGGTACCAATCTTTTTTAGTTCCTCTTTGGTAAAGCTTGTATTGTCTAGG
Source organism: Flavobacterium galactosi (assembly GCF_048158585.1). Taxonomy (NCBI): domain Bacteria; kingdom Pseudomonadati; phylum Bacteroidota; class Flavobacteriia; order Flavobacteriales; family Flavobacteriaceae; genus Flavobacterium; species Flavobacterium galactosi. The sequence continues at coordinate 204,637 of NZ_JBLNKV010000006.1, read as the reverse complement.
GCTTTAATTGAATCCAACATTTGTTCTGGTTTACTAGATCCTATATTATTACAGAAGTAATTCTTGTATCTCGTAGAATCCAAGCTAAAACCATCTGAGCTAATTTTTGAACTGCTCATTTGCCATTTTATTCAGCACTATGATTTTAATGAATTTATCAGACGAACGATTTGCTCTAATTCGGAATTCTTAATATCTAGATTAGTATGTAATACTACGAGTATTTTCATGCGATTTTCGGATAAAAGATTCACCCTCTTGTCGAAATCGAAAGGTTTTCTGAATGTTACGGTGAACATTCCATCTATATTGAATTCTGGGGGTGTTAATCCTTTTTCTTTCATCAAGTCATGCATCCTAATGCCAGAACCTATTTGTTCTACCATTCGCATTCTTTCAAATAAGCCCGAAATTAAAGGATTACGGATTAAGCTTCTTTTTCTAAATTCATTTCGTGTAATGACATTCACTAATGCACCAGGATTATTGATTTCTACCTTATCGTCAAATAATTCTATTGTAATTCGACCTCCTTTATCATAGTAATTTCGATGTGCTAAGGAGTTTATAATTGCTTCTTTGAAAAGAGTTTCCGGAATTTTCCATAACTCTTTTCTTGGTTTGGAAACTCCCCCTTCACATCTAGTTTCGAATTTAGCCAATACCTACTTTTTAAAAATTGTTGGTATAGTAGTGTGCCAATCATTGTTTTATCATCAATAATGTATGTTTTCTCTGTTCCACCAAATGCTATACAACGTATTACTGCTTTTCAAAAAAGTGTTCCGGTTTTTTTGGCAAAGAATAAAACAGCACCATTTTTAAAATATGCTTCTTTTGTAGTCAGCCTCAAGTTATGAAATACCTGTTCTTTTGAAATAGTATTGTTCAATCCAGCTTCAGTTCTAAAGACCTCGATATTTTCTTTATCATGGTCGGTTGCAAAGTCTGTTTTTTTGTAAGGCGCTTCATCAAAATAAATTCTATCTGTTTGTTGGAAAAAATCTCTCATTTCGTCAACAGTTGTTAGTTTTTGTGAATTAGTGTCTTCTGAACATACTAGGATGTTTTCTTGGAGTTGGCGATGGTGTTAATCTTTTTTTCGTACTTATTGGGACTGATATTGTTATCATAAATTGCTGTTTATTTGTTGATTGCGTAAAGTTATACTCTATTTATTTTACACATTTGCGGTTTTCCGTATTAAGTGTTTTTATTTACTGTAATTGTTATATAATTATAAATAAGCTTTTAAATCATTCGCTAATATAAAGTAAATTACTTTGTAAATAAATATTTTCTTAAATCTTGGAGACTCGATTAAATTCAAATTAGCCTAATTTTATTACTATAAATCAAAGGAGATATTACAAAACTATTCTTAATATGAAATGAGTTTGATAAATACATGGCTTAAGTGAATAGACGTAATATTTTAAATTTAATTTTAAGATTACCTCGCTTTAACTTCCAATTTAAATTTGATCTTTGTTTAAATATATCCTCAAGTAGGATTGAATAATATTAGCATGAAATCAAAGGCTGATAAGTTTCTAGGAAAAGATGGAAGTAGCCTAAAACTCATGCTGACAGAGGAAAGCATCAGTTGATTTATTTGTTCAAATTATTATTGAAGCAACTATAAAAGAGTTTTATGAAAAAAAATAAAAAAAATAGAGTCGAAATATATTTAATTTACTGTAATTTAGTTAATTAAGTACTTAATTCCCGCTGACTACCCAAATTTTTTTAATAAGTTTGGTTGTTTTTAGTAATAAAGGATGTCGAACGCTTATTGTTTTGTGTGTAAATAATTGATTTACATATATTTATAATAAAAAGGAGAGGTGTTCGATACATCTCCTTTTATGGGAGTCGCTGGGGTTACAATCGAACACCTTATACCGATCTTAATTTTTTTTGATAGCTTAAAATTATATTTTAATATGTTGATTTTGAGTTGTTTAAAATTTATTTTTTGATAATTACTTTTTAAGTTTAAAATTTTTAACTAAGTGTTTTTGACGTTTTTTAATAATTCTAAGTTTTTTAAAGTTAAAAGTACATAAAGGAGACGTTAGAGTTCGACTGTCGAACTCTAATTCACAGTCGAACACTTTAAGGACTAGAGTAATAAAATAATAAGTAAAACTATAAAATTAAATTGCTTTGTAATGTTACTATCTCAAAACAATTTCCAAACCAATTTATACATGATTTAAATAAACTGACTATATGGAAGCTATTAAAGTTAAATTCTATTTTTCAAATTTATTTAATTATTTTTAGAGAATGTAGTTACAATATAACTATGAATTTATATACTTAATTGTAACGACAATTAAGATTATAAATAATAGTGATTGCCCGATGCAGAAATTAGCAACCTAGGTTTTACCAAAGTTTACAGACTTCGAGGTATGAATAAGGTTCTAATCTGAATAAAATAAGACAAAATAAAAATAAACAAATATCGATACTTTTTTTAGATGACGCTTTTTGAACCTCTAAAGTATTTGAAAGAACACATTAACCCAGTGGTTGGAACACATTAATAAAATTTTTCTAGACATAGAATATTTTTTATTGATCTAGAGGTAAATTTAATAATTAATAAAGTCTATGCGGATTGTTTTTAGCTCTGTCACATCTAATAATAACCTTTACCTTTCATTTTTTTTTAATCCTTCAATTCTTGAATACTAAAGGTCATTGTTCTTCAAAATCTATAATTCTTAAGACAATATTTTTCAAACTTAGGTTTGCGTTGATTTAAAGAGGTCTTTAGTAGATAATAAAAATGTGGGAGTTTCAGTTGTTCACGCTACAATCCAATGTTGAGTATATAGGTTTGCACCATTTATTAAGGCGCAAATGAGTAAACGAAAAATAGGAGTAGAGCCAAGTTAGAGACTGTATGAAACCAATATAAAAGTTAAAGGTATCTGGTGTTTTTATAGAATTTTTTTAGAAAAAACAAAATTAACAGAAAGCGGATACGTTTTTTGCTTCTAAAATTATTCAACTATTTCTTCACTTCAATTGCTTGTTGAAGAATAGCACGAGAATCGGCGCTTGATATGGGTCTTACTGTGCGATTAGTGACTTTCCAGCCATCTGTAGTTCGCAAGAGTTTCCATTGGTTCACTGTTAGTTGATAAATAGAAAATCCAGTAGAAGTTCCTTTACCGGGAAGTTGCACATGAGAGGCTGTTGTGTCTGGAATCACTATCAGCAAATAACCTGTGGCTACTGCAGTATCACCATTTAGCGAGATAAGAGGAAGCATTGCTAAATGTGTCATTCCGCCCTTGATAGCCTCCTTCTGTTCAGGTGCATTGACGATTTTCAAGATTTCATATCGACCTTTATCTTGCCGTGCTGCACCTCGGTCAAAGGTGGCATCTTCTGTAAACATTTTTGTCCAATACGATTCAGATGCTACATCAGAACTAAAAGCAGAACCTGCAAGAAGGTTTAGGATTTCAAGTTGGTCCTCAGTGGCTATAATGCGTGCGAGAAGTTGTTCTGTATTCAAAGTACTTGTTTGTTTATGAAGAGTCGAGTTGCCTATTTTGTTTTTATCCTCTACTTTCTGCCCAGAAAGTAGATTAGAAATTAATAAAAATGCAATATACAATACAAATCTTATAGTAAAATTAGCTTGGCTTTTCATTTTTGATAGTTTAAAATTGATTTGATAAAACACCTAAAAATTAAATTTGGTAATCTTCTCTAACGGGACAAAATACATCAAATATCTTACATTTTGTAATTGCTTTTCCTCCGTGTAAAATATTAGGAGGTATCACAGCAAGTTGTCCCTTTTCATAGATTTTTGTTTCCTCGGCAATGGTCAATTCAAATTTCCCCTCCAAAACTTGGGTAACTTGTTCATGGAAATGTGCGTGCATGGGCAAAATCGCCCCTTCTTCGACATCCCAGTAACCCAAGGTGAAATTTTCTGTATGAACAAACCTTGCTTTGAATCCTTCTTTTATTTCATTTTGTGGTAGTGTGTCTACTTCAATCATTTTTTTAGTTTAATTATTTTTACTCTTGAACTTTTTTCCATTTTAGATACGCTCTAAAATTCATGATTAGAAAAAATACATTGCCTATACTGATGCCAAAACTTTGCATTCTAAAAATTCCCAAATATATCCAAAGCGCATTAGCAAGCATAAAGGAAGCGAAACCTATTCGGTTTTTATTCCCTATTAGATAAACGGCTAACAAACTTGAAGCCATTGCTAGCCAATCTAAACCATAGTATTTTAATAATATGTCCATTCCGAAATTGTTTGTACCTTTTAATGAATATGGATTCCACCATTAACATCAATTGTAGCACCAGTAATGAATCCCGAAAGGTCGGAAGCTAGAAAAAGACAAGTACCTGCTAACTCTATCGTTTTACCAACACGTTTTAATGGAATTCCCAAAATCACATCATTCAATTGTTTTTCCGAAAGTCCATCCAGCATACTGGTTTCGATCATGGCTGGGCAAATTACATTCGCTCGAATATTCATGGGTGCAAATTCTCGAGCTATAGCTTTAGTAAGGCTAATAACTCCACCTTTTGAAGCGGCATAGTGAGTACCTCCTACCAATCCGCCACCACGTTGAGCCGACAAAGATGATAAATTGACGATAACTCCAGCTTGCTTTTCAGTAAATATTTTCAAAGCACTTTTACAAATATTGAAAGTACCTTTAAGGTTTACATCCATTATCAAATCATACGCTTCATCAGTGATAGACAACATTCCTTCTGATTTTACAATGCCTGCACAATTCACTAAGCAGTCAATAGTCCCAAAATGTGCTACTGCCATTTCTATCACTTTATCACAATCTGAGATATCTCGTATATCGCATTGATGATAAATAATGTCAGGTGTATGACCTATTTGTGAAGCGATGGAAGTACCAACCTCATTGGCTATTTTCGCATTCATTACCAAATCAAGAAGGACTAATTTAGCCCCATGAGCTGCAAAAAGTTCTGCCGTAGCATATCCGATACTGCGTAAAGATGCAGCCCCGACAATCACACAGACTTTGTTTTCTAACAGTAGGTGATTGTATTTTTTATCCTCGTTTGAGTGTATATTTTTCATATGTTTTCTAAATAGTAAGATTTTCAATTATTACGGCATAACCCATCCCAACGCCAACGCACATAGCGGCAAGTGCATATTTTTTCTTTGAACGTTGTAGCTCATTCATAGCCGCTTGTATGATTCGAGTACCCGACATTCCGAGTGGATGTCCAAGTGCAATTGCTCCACCATTCGGATTTACTCTAACGTCATCATCGGCAATTCCCAAATTTCGAGTAACCGCTAAACATTGAGCGGCAAAAGCTTCATTGAATTCAAATACATCTATTTGGTCGAGGGTTAAACCTGCTTTTTGTAATGCTTTTTGTGTCGCTCCAACAGGGCCAATTCCCATAATTCGAGGTTCTACACCTACTACCGCCGATGATACAATTCTTGCTTTTGGAATAAAATGGTGTCTTTTTAATGCTTCTTCCGAAGTAATCAACATGGCAGCAGCTCCATCATTTAATCCAGAAGCATTTCCTGCGGTTACTGTTCCTCCTTCTTTCTTGAAAATGGGGTTTAATTTGGAGAGGATTTCTAGTGTTGTACTGCCCTTAATAAATTCATCTGTATCAAAAATAGTGATATTACCTTTTCTATCAGCCATTTCAATTTTCATGATTTCATCTGCTAAAATGCTGTTATGTTGTGCAATAAATGCTTTTTGCTGTGAGCGAAATGCAAACAAATCTTGATCTTCACGGCTTATTCCATACATTGTTGCCAAATTCTCAGCGGTTATGCCCATTGCATCGGTACCGTATAATTTTTGCATTTCTGGATTAATAAATCGCCATCCAAAACTACTATCAAACAGTTGCGCATCATTGCCAAAAGGTTTTGATGTTTTAGAAATCACCCACGGGCCACGGGTCATGTGCTCCATTCCGCCCGCAATAAAAATAGCACCATCATCAGCTTTAATAGCTCTATTGGCATGAATAATCGCCGACATTCCTGAAGAACATAAACGATTGACTGTTTCGCCTGGAACGGTGTGTGGTATTCCGGCTAATAGTAAAGCCATTCGAGCTACATTTCGATTGTCTTCCCCCGCTTGGTTATGACAACCTAAAATCACATCGTCAATTAGCTCTGTTGGTAAATTTGGATTTCTTTTGATTAGTTCTTTAATTGGTAATGCTGCGAGATCATCGGCACGAAGAGCTGATAAAGTGCCTCCTAAACTACCTATTGGCGTTCGGATAGCATCAATGATATATGATTGTTTCATATGTAGATAATATTTATTTTTTAAAGGAATATGGTATCGCTATTCTTCACTCCAGTTTGTGTTTTGGAATCATGGCGATTTCATCGGATTAAAAATTGTTAGTAATATAGCTTAATAAATTCATAGCTGTTTTATGATTGCTTTGAGCCTTTATAATTGTAGGCTGCCTTTTCTATTAAAATTTTTTCCATTTCCGTTTCGGAATATCCCAATTCACTAAGAATTTCGGTAGTGTCCCATCCACAGGGCGCTGCAGTAGAACGTGCCGAAGGATAATTGCCATCAACTTTTATCGTGGAACGAATTACAGCAGTTTTCCCTTCGGTTGGATGATTTTCAAAATCAATTAGCGCAACAGCCTTTAAATGTGGGTCATTAGTTAATGTTTCTAGTGTATGACAAGGCATAGCGGGTAGATCCGTTTCTCGAAATATTTTAAGCCATTCATCAGTGGATTTATTATCAAGTGCTGCACCACGAATTTCAAACCATTCTGAAACATATTTTGCCCTGCTTGCCACAGTTATAAATCGTTCATCATGGAGTAATTCAGCTCTATCCGTTATTTTTAAAAAGGATTGTACCTGAGTATCAGTATTTATGGTAAAGGAAATATATCCATCCTTTGTTTTAACAGGCTGATTATGCGGACTTAAAAGGCGAAGGTCACCTGGAGGACCAACAGGCGGTTCAAAACTTTGTTGCGCTAAATGCTCCTGCAAAACAAAAGATGCCATTGTTTCAAACATTGGAATCTCAAGACTAGCTCCTATTCCTATATTTTGGCGTTGCATCAAGGCTGCCATGATTGTACCTGCTGTAATTTCTCCAACAACATGATCGCAAATTAACATAGGTACATAAGCTGGTTTTCCATCACGTGCCATCGTGAGTCCCGCAATACCTGAAGCACCTTGTAAAACACTATCATAAGTTGGTAATCCTGAATAAGGTCCATCTGTGCCATAGCCTGTTATTAAACAATATATTTTTTCTGGATATTTCGATCGAATTGTATTTGCATCTAAGCCCAAACGCTCCAAAGCTTCCGGGCGCATATTGGCAACAATTACATCACACCATTCTACTAATTTTTGAATGATTTCTTTTCCAACTTCTTTTTTTAAGTCGAGACAAATATTCTTTTTTCCTCTGTTGAGATGCAAGTAAGCCCCAGAATGTTGTCCCGTTGGTGACATTCCTCCAAGACCACGCATGAGGTCTCCCGATGGGTTTTCAACTTTGATAATCTCTGCTCCGTACTGCCCCAATCGCCAAGTAGCTACAGGGCCAACAACCACGGATGTTAAATCTAATATTTTGATGCCTTTTAATGGTTCAAACTTCATATCCAATCATTTTATGTTAGTTTCCGCTTCTACTGCTATTTCATTATTATCATTATAAACTTTCAATTCCCAGCTAGTTTCTTTTTGTTCAGCAGTCAGGATCATTGGTCTATTACAATAGAGTGGTGCAATATGTTTTACTTTTATATCTGTTAGTTTCAGCGCTAAATTGGTTCTCATAAATTCGGTTAATAAAAGTGTAGTCAAACCACCGTTTACTACCAAATCTGGAAGTCCTTCAATATTTTGAGCATAACCTCTATCCAAGTGAATTTTATGAGAGTTAAATCCCAATGCAGAGTATTGGAATAAAATTGTTTCATCAGGAGTTATCTGTTTCTGATGTTTCGATTCAATAGGTTGAGAAAGTATTTTTTCAGAATTCTTCGAAGCGGTACTCGCACTTAGCAAAATGTAAGTTTGGGTTTCAATAATGGCGGGAATTGATGCAGTAACAGGACGTAATTCGTGTTGGATTGTTACAATTGCCATTGGTCCTGAATTAGTTGTTTTTTCTACTATGCTTTTAATAAAACTCGTTTTTTCTACTACTGAACCTATTACAATGTCACCATTGTAGGCTGCAGTTCTTCCTCCTAAAAGCAATCTTGGCAGCCCAAGGTCAGGAATAGGAACACCCAAACCAGGGAATCCATCTTGGCGTAATTCGGATTTTGGTGTTTCACCAGCTAGCATAAAAAAATGCCATCCTTTTGGTAATATACCTCCTTCTGAAAAAGAACGAGTATCTAAGTCTAACATAGCAGCCACACGACGTACCATAGTAGGACTACATTGCTCATTTGTTTGAGTTTTAGATGCTAAAATGTAATCTTGCATATTGTTCAATAATTCTCACAAAAAAGTGAATTAATATTAATTTCAACAAAAATACAATTTATTTTTTCATATTTGAAAATAATATTTCATATTTGCAAAAGAAACAACAAATATTAAATTCGCAAAACATGAAATTTAAGTATCATCACATGAATCTATGCACAGAAGATGTGTCAAGATTATCAAATTTTTATCAATCGATATTCGGTTTAAATCGCCTTCAAGACGAAGAACATGGTTTGACGACCGAGGACACAGTGAATCGTTATGATGGTCAAGTTGAATTTCTAACCGATGGAGAGGTAGAATTTCATATCACACAGAAAGATAATGATGCAGGATTCCGCATGAAGCAATGGATTAATCCAATCAAAAATGGTCATTTCTGTTTTAGAACTGATGACATAGAAGCTTTTAAAAAGAAATTAGAAGAGCAGAATGTTCCCTATGCTGACTATGGTAAATGGGCATTAGCTGGTTGGTATCAAATCTTCTTTCATGACCCAGATGGAAATATCATCGAAGTACATCAAATAGGAATGTAATTTGATTTACGGTTTATTTTACTTAAAATAGCGGATATTTATCTAAAATAAACGTAATAAAAAACAAGGTATGAAAGACAAAGAAGAAAATGGAGCTTATTCAGCCCCAGCATTAGAAAAAGGCTTAGATATTTTAGAAGTTCTTAGTACGTGTGAAAATGGACTTACACAGCAAGAAATTGCTGCTCAACTTGGGAGAAAATTGGGGGAAATTTATCGTATGTTGAACTGTTTAGTGCAAAGGAATTATGTTGCCAACTACGGCAATGTTTATACCATTACTTCTAAGTTGTTTCAATTGTCACATTTTCATCCTCCTACTTATCGTTTGTTGACTGAAGCACTTCCAATTATGGAGGGTTTATCAAGAGCAGTTTCTTTTCCTTGTGATTTGAGAGTTTACAATAATGGTTTTCAAACTGTTATAGCGTCAATTCAGCCACCAAATGGACTTGGTTTTATGACTCGGGTAGGCTCTGAAATTGAGGTTGCTCCTTCAGCATCTGGTATGGTATTGCTGGCTTTTCAAGACCAGATCATCAAAGAAATCAGAATTCGAGAGAGTCTTCCAAATTCATCAGAGACTGAGATTGAAACTTTTAGTAATGGTCTAAAGGAAGTAATTTCAAAAGGATTCGCGTCCATAAAGAGTAAACAGTATGCAGGACTTCACGCCATTTCATTTCCTATATTGGATATGAATGGAAATGCAGTAGCAGCGATGACAGTTCCTATGTTAGCTAGAATTGATGGAACGAACCAATTTACGCATGAGCAGGTAGAAGAAATGTTAAGAGAATGTGTGTCAAATCTGAGTCAAAAAATAGCAATAACTAATATAAACGCAAATAATTGAATTATGTCAAATAAGAAATTTACAAAATTAGTATTATTGTTTTGTCTTTTTTTTAACTTCACTTTTCTAGTGAATGCTCAAACCACTTCAATAATTAAGGGGTATGATATTTACTTGAATCCTTATAAGGGTAACGATACTAATGCAGGAACAAAGGAAAGTCCTCTAAAAACTTTGAATGAAGCGGCAAAACGAGTAAATAAAGCAAGTGACGGAGGTGCTATCACCGTTTACTTGTCATCGGGCATCTATGGTATGAATGAGACTGCTGATTTCAATCCTGTAAATTATAAGTTCACTAAAGCCAACCGACTTATTATTCGTGCTGAAATATTGCCTGATGACATAAGTTGGAATCCTTCAGATATGCCCGTATTAATTTCTACCATGTCTTTTTCAGTAGAAAAAGATGACAAAGGACAAGTGACTGGAAGTCAAAACTTTGGTATTCTAATTCAAAACAGCCATGCCACTATTCAAGGATTAAGGATTTTAGGCGAACCAGTGCACGAAAATCCATCAAAAGGCATGCTAATTAGAAATTATCCAATCGTTTGGGAAGGAAAAGATTTAGAAGATTTAAGAATAACCCAATGTTTGTTTTTGGGAGATAAATTTGCGATTCCAAATCATCTTGGGGTTTTAGCAAATGGAAAGGCTCTTGAAGTTGATCATTGCGTTTTTTACGGTGTTAAAGATGCTGTAGTAATGTGGAAAAATCCAGTCTCTAACTCTTCAATGCACCATAATCTTATAATTAATAGTTATGGTGGTATTGTTTGGACCTGGTCTGCCACAAACGATTTCAAATTTTACAGCAATGTTATCAGCAATGCCAATGTACTATGGATTTTAGATAAAGATGAAAAAGAATCCTTTTTGATTGAAAATTCAATTATAGTAGGTTATAATTCTTATGTAAACAAAGGTGGTGGTGCACATGGATTTGGCGAAAATGCAAATCCAGAAAAACTAAAAGTAAGTAAGGATGTAATCCTAAAAAAAGAAGGGAAATTAGAAATAATAGAGGACCAAACCGATAAATTTTATTTGCATATCAAATCAGGTACATTAGGCTCGAATTTGGGGGCTGGGTTGTTTACAAAATAATTAGATTACGATAAAATAAGTGTGGAGTAACGGGCTCAATTTTTATTATTTGTGGCAAATCTAAATTCAATAAAATGAAAAATTTAAAATACATTTTTGTTGTTTGTTTTTTAATTGTTTGTAAAAGTTTATCGGCTCAAAAAATCAATTTAAATAATAAGACGCTTGAGCCTAAACAAGTAGCTATGTCATTTGAAAATTTAGATAATAAAGAAGTACTGAAAGTGGTGAAAGATACTACGGTGCAACTTGTTGACGAACCTACTTTTGTCAGAATAAAAGATTTGAATTTTAAAAATGGTAGTATCGAAGTTAAAGTTTTGAGCCGTTTGTTAAAAAATGCACCAGCCTTTGCAAGAGGTTTCATCGGTATCTCTTTCAGAATTGACGATAAAAACACAAAATACGAATCCATTTATATACGCCCTACAAATGGTCGTTCTGATGATCAGATAAGACGCAATCATAGCATTCAATATTATGCTTATCCCGATTTCAAATTCGATAAACTAAGGCAAATAAGCCCTGAAAAGTACGAATCATACTCAGATATGGGCTTAAACGAATGGATTACGATGCGAATCGAGGTAAAAGGGAAAGAAGCCCAATTGTTTTTAAATAATAGCAAATACCCTGTTTTGATTGTCAATGACTTAAAATTGGGCGAAAATACCCAAGGTGGCATTGGGCTTTGGGTAGAAATTGGAACAGAAGGGTATTTTAGAGACTTGAAAATAACGAAACAATGAGTGATTTTTGACATTTGAAAAAAAATATAAAACTAACTAATTATTTATGGGAAAAGCATATAAATTCTTACTTATAAGTTCCGCCATTTTAGGGCTTTTAGCGATAGGAATGTTGATTTTTGGAGGTGGAATATTGGCAACAGATCCTTTTCTTGTGAGCTCACTTATATGTTTAGCAATTGGAGGCCGAAACGTTTCAATTTTAAATCAAATGTCGTTTACGATTTGGGTTATGGCTGCAGTTTCAGTCGGTTTTTTTTATCCACAATATTTTCAAAAAATTGGAGATTTTAAGTTCACGGGTTTTATAGTTCCGCTTATCCAGTTGATAATGTTTACGATGGGTACAGAAATGAGTCTGAAAGACTTTGAAGGTGTTATTAAAACGCCCAAGGCGGTTTTGATTGGTCTAGTTAGTCACTTCACTATTATGCCTTTAGTCGGTTTTACCTTGGCCAAAAGTTTTAGCTTTCCTCCCGAAATAGCTGCTGGTGTAATATTGATGGGTTCGGTACCAAGTGGAGTAACCTCAAATGTTTTAGCGTTTATTGCCAAAGCCAATATGCCTTTATCGGTTACTATTGCTGCGATTTCTACTCTTGTGGCACCGTTTATGACTCCCTTGTTAATGAAATTATTAGCAGGCCAATATGTCGCTATTGATTTACAGGCCATGATGCTGCATGTAGCTGAAATCATTATTTTACCAATAATATTGGGTCTGCTTGTCAATAGATTCCTTATAAATGGTGTGAAAAGGTTACAGACCATGTTGCCCAAAATTTCAATGTTGGGTGTTTTGATGATGATGATTGTTATTGTCTCATCGGGTAGAGATTCTTTATTAGAAATTGGGCCATTGTTATTTTTATCAGCAATGATTCACCATACAATAGGTTATCTGCTAGGCTATTGGAGTGGGAGGTTTATGGGTTTGGACGAAGCATCATGTCGTACAATTTCCTTGGAAGTAGGTATGCAAAATGGAGGGCTTGCTTCTGGAATCGCCTTACAAATGGGAAAAATAGCAACCGTTGGTTTAGCATCAGTGATAGCTGTGCCTTGGATGACTATTTCAGGGTCAATGTTATCAAATTGGTGGCGAAAAAAAGATAATGAAAATAAAGAATTATTAATCCTAAATAAAAATAAATCTACTGAGTCGATTTGAAGGATTTCTCAATTATGATTCATCACTAAATGAAAGAAAACTATGGAAATACGTAAAATTACCGTCATTGGAGCAGGCAATATGGGTCACCAGATTGCCTTATGTGCAGCTATGTCTGGATTTCAAGTAAAATGTACAGATACCAATCCTGATATTCTGGCAAAAGCAATTTCGTTTGCAGATAATTATCTGAAAGAAAGGGTAATAAAAGGAAAGTTAAGCGAAGAAGCGGCTAACAAAGCTCTAGGAAACCTTGCTTTTGTCCCAACAATTGAAGAAGCGGTCGTTGAAGCTGATCTTGTAATTGAAGCCATTATTGAAAAATTAGAAGTAAAAAGAGAACTCTTTGCTCACTTAGATAAAATTTGTCCTGCTCATACAATTTTGGCTACGAATAGCTCGTACATCGTAAGTTCTAAAATTGCAGATGCAACTAATCGACCTGAGAAAGTTTGCAATATGCACTTTTTTAATCCTGCCTTGGTGATGAAATTGGTTGAAGTAGTACAAGGACCACACGTTTCAGAGGAAACAGTTGATTCAGTAATGAATGTTGCAAAAAATATGAATAAAACACCTGTTTTACTTTACAAAGAGATATACGGTTTTCTGGTTAACCGTCTCTTGCAAGCCACAAGACAGGAAGCCCTAAAACTACTTGATATGGGCGTTGCAAGTTTTGAAGATATAGACACAGCCGCCATGAATGGATTAGGCTATCCGATGGGACCATTTGAGTTATTAGACCTTACCGGTTTAGATTTAGCCTATCATGTAGGAATGGAAAAATATAAGGAAAGTGGCGACCCCACAGACAGACCTTCTCCCACTGTTGTTGAGAAATTTACAAAAGGAGAATGGGGGAAAAAAGTAGGGAAGGGTTTTTATGATTATGAGCAATAGGAAAGTCACAGGTAGAAAGGTTTAAAAGTCAAATTTATCATTCAAAAATATCATGAAACATTTTTTTATACTTCTAATATCCGTTTTTTTTCTATTTGGATTTGAATCAAAATCACTTTGTTGTAAGGATATCAATATCAAAAAGGATACTTCTATAAATACATTTGTTTTCACTCAATATACGAATGGTAATTTCATCAGTAAAAAATCATCTGATACGATTAAAAACAACAGTAGAAAAGAAAAATTAAAATACCGACTTAGTAATGGGGAAGTTTTAAAAGGTGCAGTAATCAACATCGCTCATCCGACAATGGTAGAAGTAGTTTGTGAAGCCGGGGCTGATTTCCTTTTCTTGGATTTCGAACATGGTTTACGCGACTACAACGATATTGGTCAAGCTATTATTGCTGCTGAACTCCATAAAGTTCCGACGCTTGTCCGACTTGGAGAACGTTCCTTAAATCTGACAGAACGAATACTCGACGCTGGAGCCAGTGGCTTTTTATTCCCTCATGTAGAAACAGCCGAAGAAGCTGCCGAATTGGTTTCTTGGTGTCGATACAAACCGCTTGGTGTTCGAGGCTCAGGCTTTGCAAGAGCTTCTATTAGTTATAGCGGTAATGAATATGAAAGACGTCAGCAAGCGAACAAAGATGTAGTTTGCATTATGATTGTCGAAAGCCTAAAAGGAAAAGAAAATTTATCTAAAATATTGGCAGTTGAAGGTGTCACAGGTGTTGCTATTGGTCCGGGTGATATTTCGATGGAACTTGGTGTTAGCGATTGGAAGGATCCGAAGGTAGTACAGGTATTAGATGAAATGGCTGCAGTAGTCAAATCGTTTCCTAACCGATCTTTACTTCGCCTTGCGCTTACACCGGAAGAAGCCGTTAAAAATGTCAATTCGGGAGCTAATATGATTCTGCTCACACATGATGTGCAACTCATCAAAGCAATGTATTCTGGACTTTTCAAGGATATTACCAACAAGATTAATCAAGCAGCTAAAAAATAGGCTCAACCATTTTTATAATTTAAATCCGATATAAACATTTTTTTTAAATAGTAAGATTATGAAGAACAACCTCCTATTAGTCCTTTTATGCTTTTCGGTTTTTGCAAAAGCTCAAAACCCAATTGTAGGAACTATTAATGGCAAAATTCAAGGTACAGCCACTACGGATAAAACTGTTCGCATTTTTAAAGGTATTCCTTTTGCTGCGGCACCAATTGGTGATTTACGATGGAAAGCGCCGCAACCCGTTCAAAACTGGAAGGGCATAAAACAATGTAAAGCTTTTTCGGCAAGTCCTATGCAAAACAAACCTCAGCCTTTCTTTTGTTGGACAGAGGAGTTTCTTGCTCAACCCGAACCTATTAATGAAGATTGTTTGTATCTAAATGTGTGGACTATTGCTAAAGCTAAATCCAAAAAACAACCCGTTTTTTTATGGATTTATGGCGGTGGGCTAAATAGTGGCTCGGCAAATTGTGCTATCTATGATGGAGAAGAAATGGCAAAAAAAGGCGTAATTTTCGTTAGCATTAACTATCGAGTTGGAGTTTTTGGCTTTATGGCACACCCAGAGTTAAGCAAAGAGTCAGGCCATCAGGCTTCAGGTAACTATGGTTTTTTAGACCAAATAGCCGCATTAAAGTGGGTTCAAAAAAATATTACAGCCTTTGGTGGTGACGTAAATAACGTGACGATTGCGGGGCAATCCGCAGGAGCGTTTAGTGTAACAGCTTTGATTGCTTCGCCGTTGGCAAAAGGTTTATTTCACAAAGCCATTGCGCAAAGTGGTGGTTTATTTTCTAATATGCTTAGTCAAAATTTAGAAAAATCCGAAGAGCAAGGTGTTGTTTTTATGAAAAAAGCAAACGCAAATTCATTAGCTGAATTGCGAAAAAAATCAGCTGAAGAATTGCAAATACTGAGTAATAATCCAGAAGCAGGTAGATTTGGAACTACAATGGACGGCTATGTTTTACCTGTAAATTTGATTGAGCATTTCAAAAAAGGGTTACAAAATCAAACACCTGTTTTAACTGGTTGGGTAACTGGCGATGGAAGCTTTATGGGAGATGCTACTATGACCGTTGACGATTATAAAAAAGAAGCCCAAGCAAAATATGGCGATAAAGCCGAGGAGTATTTAAGTATTTTTCCCGCAGCTACAGCAGAGGAGGTTAAAATAGTTAAACAAAAATTAACATTATTAGGCTTTGCAGGTGAGCCTGCACATTTACTGGCAAGTTTTAACACTAAAGCAAGTTACCTCTATCAATTTGGTCATGTTGCACCAGATAAGCCAAATTTTCCTAATTACGGAGCTTTTCATACTTCGGAAGTTCCGTATGTATTTCATAATCTGCATACTTGGAATCGTCCATGGCAACCATTAGACAAAGAAATAGAAACTGTTTTTTCGTCGTATTGGGTCAATTTTGCAAAAACGGGCAATCCAAATGGAAATAATTTACCTGAATGGAAAAGTTATAATAAACAGTCGGGGACTATTCTGGTAGTAGACGATAAAATGGAATCTAAGCCCGAATTTTTGAAAAAAGAATTTGATTTTCTAGAAAAGAATTAATCAAGGCATAAAAACTGTTCATCAGTCATCTCCATAATTTTTATAAAAAATTAAACCAATCAAAATAACTTCATTCACTTAAAAAAACATCAATATGTATTCAAAATTAGTAACCGCTTTCATTTTTCTGTTTTTTCTGTCAAATGTAGAGGCGCAGCAAAAAAAATTAATAAGAGCTTTTCAACCCGCTAATGTGGTGAATAAAGTACCTTATGGGAATAACCCTAAAGCAGGGTATTATGTACAGGCAAATGATGCTAAAATTTATTATGAAGTCTATGGTAAAGGTCAACCGATAGTGTTGATGCATGGCGGATTATTTGGCTCAACTGTTGAGTTTTCAGATTTCATCAATCATTTCAAGAAAAACTATCAAGTGATTGCTATTTCTACTCGTGGTCACGGTAAATCTGAATTAGGTACTGAGCCACTTACCCTAGAGCAGCGTGCTACCGATGCTATGGCGGTTATCAATGCTGTAACTAAAGACAGTGTTGTTGTACTGGGTTTTAGTGATGGGGGTTATTCGGCCTATAAATTAGGTGCAATGTATCCAGAAAGAGTAAAAAAAATGATTGTGATGGGTGCTGGGGAAGTACGTCCAGGGTTAAGGGAATTTAAATTTACTGCAAAACAAGCACAGGAAATGGACAAACCTTTCTGGGAGCAGCAATTGAAATTGATGCCTGAACCTAATAGAATAGAGGATTTATTTACACAAGTGGCAAATTGTTATAATAATGTTACGGTGAGTAAAGACTTATTGAGTGCAATAAAATGTCCTGTTTTAGTAATGGCGGGAGATCGAGATGGAGGTAATCCTGTTGAACGTGTAGTAAGCGCTGCAAGATTTATCCCAAAATCTCAAATTGCAATTATTCCTAATGCAGGGCATGGTTGTTTCTTGGAAAATTTTGATGCAACGTGGGCATGTATTGTTCCATTTTTGAAATAGTAATCCGTTAAATATAAAGGGGAAACTAATTTTATGGAGTACCCTTAATTCACTTTAAATGGTGAAATAAAAGCACCAACAAACCATTTTTAAAAACCTATCCCTAAATTCTATGGGGACATATAACCTTTTGAATTTATTCGAATAGGTGCTAAACTTATGCTTTTTTTTCTGGAGAATCAGCTAGAAAATTGACTAAAGAAAATTTGTAAATCATAATTAAAACCAAATATTAACTAAATTAAAAACCAAATGAAAAAATTATCATTTAATTATAAACTAGGCACTTTTTGGCTCCTATGTTTATTTATTCTTTCAAGTGCAGCTTATGCACAAAATACCGGAAGTATTTCGGGCTTCGTAAAAGACAAAAACGGCACCCCAATTTCAGGAGCTACTGTTAAACTATCTTCTGCTAATGGCGCCGATAGAAGTACCAAGGCTGATTCCTTGTCATATTATAATTTTAAAAACTTAGCAAACGGTAAATACAAACTTCTTTTTACCATGTTAGGGCATTTACCTTCTACTATCCAAGTTAATGTAGAAAGTAATCAAGTCGAGGTTAATGGACAATTGGTCGAAGATCCTATGCAATTAGATGCTGTAGTAGTTACAGGAGGTAACCCAAAGAAAAAAATTGAATCAAGTGTTGCTATTACTACAATGTCAGCAAAAGACATTCAACAAAGATCTCCACTTAATAATATCGATTTATTGAAAGCAATTCCAGGTCTTACTGTAGAAAGTAGCGGTGGTGATGGTCCCGGAAATGTATGGGTTCGTGGATTTCCACAAGGAGGAGGCTATATATATTTAGGAATTTTAGAAGATGGACTTCCTGTTTTACCTACTGGGTATAGTTCAATTCCTTCGGCTGATCAATACTATAAGTCAGATCTTACCACTAAAAATGTTGAAGCCATCCGTGGTGGTAATGCATCGATAATTTTAGCGAACACTCCTGGTGCCGTAATAAATAACATTAGCTATGTAGGGGCAGCTAAAAGCTATAGGGAATTCAAAGTAACATCTGGTCTTTCTCAAGGCCTATACAGAGTAGATGGGAATACAGGGGGATCTTTTAGCGATAATATAAAATACAATATTGGGGGATTTTATCGTACCGATAAAGGAATTGTACCTCCTCCTTACACAGCAGGTCAAGGTGGTCAATTAAAAGCAAATGTAACCTATCATTTCAAAAACAATAAAGGATACTTTCGCCTTTTAGGAAAATATATTGATGACAAAGTATATTGGCGTCTACCTAGTTATTATTCTTATGATGGATCAGGTAAACCAAAAGCATTATCAAACTATGACATTTTTACACAATCTATGGAAATGATTGATTCAAAATGGGATTATACCGATGGATCTGGAAAGACAACTAATTATGATCTTGGAAATATTTTTCACACCAAATTGGGTGCAGTAGGATTTCAATTTAATTACAAAACTGACAATGATTGGCAGATAACAAATAATTTTCGTTACCAAACCAACAATACTAGTTTTAACTCAACACTCCCATTAGGAACACAGCAATACGTTCCTGGAGTTGATTATACTTATTTAGACGGAAGTCCTGCTGTATATTCACCAAACGATTATAATGTTTTTGCAGTAGCACTATTGCAGCAGAATAAAGATACACAAGTTATGGATTTTCTTGATTTTAAAAAGAAAGTAAACAAACATAGTCTTGGTATGGGTGTATCGCTTCACCAATTTAATGTAAATAACGAACCTAATGATGCTTTTGTATACTTCCAAGAATTGAAAGAAAATCCCCGTCGTTTACTTATTCCAGCGTTCGGAATTGGAGGAAATGGTATGATACCCGCTTCAAGTTCTATCGCTATAGCTAATACTCGCATTTTATCCAGTTATATAAATGATGAAATTGCGTTAAGTGATAAATACAGACTTGATTTAGGTTTGCGTCTAGATAATCAAAGTATTGATGGAAAAAGGCCTTATTATGGGGTTAATGCAGATGGTACGCCAAATTTTCAGGCTCCAGCTTCTATGGATATCGCTGGTAGAATGGATTATTCAGTTTCTAAAACCAATTGGGCATTTTCTGCAGGACTTAATGATAAAATAAGTGAAAATGCTGCTATGTTTGCTAGACTTACACGAGCCTACAATACTCCAACATTTAATGATTACGGTGCGCAAACATATAATGAATCATCTATCAAGAGACGTCCGGTATATTTAGCGGAGTTAGGATATAAATATGCTAGTAATGGTTGGTCATTGTTTAGTTCAGTTAGTTATTCTGCTATCAAAAATGTATCTTTAAGTATCCTCGTACCTACAAGTGTTGGAATACAACCATTGTTAGCTTTTGGTTCTACAAGAACAATAAGTGCAGAATATGAGGTAGCTTATAAAGTGTCCAATAACTTAGGTCTAAGACTTACAGGAACATTGCAAGACGCAAAATATACGGATTATGAAGCATCTACTAATACCAATCCTATAGTATTAGCACAAATGGGAGATAAAAAGTATACTTTTACTGGAAATAGAGCAGAAAGAGTTCCTGTTTTAAGTACGGAACTATCTGCAAACTATGATTACAAAAGATTCAATACCAATTGGGGTATTATCTATACAGGAAGTCGTTATACTTCTCCATCTAATAGCTATGAATTACCTGAATATGTCACTATGAGAGCCAGTGTAGGGTACAAAATAACAAAGGCAATTGAAGCTAAATTTTGGGTTGATAATTTAACAAATACTAGAGCTCTTACCGAAGGAGATACTAGAGGGGATCAATTTAGAGACTTTTCAACAGTAACCCCAGGAACTCTTATGATTGGTAGAACAATTTTACCTCGCAGTTTTTGGGCTTCAATATCTTACAGTTTTAAATAAGATATTTAATTGTTAATCAATGTACCTACTTTATCGAGTAGGTAATTACAACCTCAGCAATATCATACTAATTATTGATTAATTGTTGTTAAAAAAGTATTGAAACAGAATTTTAAGGAGGTTGCCTTTCATTAGGTAACCTCTTTTTTTAATTCCTTTATTTTTTTATTTTATTTGTGTATTTGAGACCATGACTGTTAGGTTTTTTTTTAAAATACATTTAGAGTTCGGACTTATTTTATTTAACTCAATATTCTAGAAAAGAATAAAAAACGGATAAAAAACAAAAGGCAATCGTACTTTTAACAACATAAAATAGTAACTCCAATTTTACCATTTAATGGCAGAACATACAATAGCTAAAGTCATCCAAGTAGAGGATAAAAACATTTACGTAGAATATTACCATACGTTCGAAGATCGTCCTACAATTGTTTTTTTGCACGATTCTTTAGGCTGTGTTACCTTATGGAGAGATTTGCCTCAAAAACTGTCAGAAGCTGTAAAGTGCAATGTGCTGGTATATGACCGGTTGGGGTACGGGAAATCAGATCCGATGCCGACTCATGAGCGCCCCGTAAATTACCTTGAATTGGAAGCTGATGTCTTAAACGAACTATTGACCCAACTCGATGTGAAAGACGCTATTCTTTTTGGACATAGTGATGGTGGTTCCATTGCATTGATTACAGCGGCCAAGTATTCGGACAGAATTAAGGCCCTAATCTGTGAAGCAGCACATATTTTTGTGGAAGAAGTGACGCTTAAAGGAATTTATAAGGCAATGGAAGGCTACAGAATGACTAATCTGGCAGAACGTCTGGCAAAATATCATGGAGATAAAGTAGATAGTATCTTTAAGGCTTGGACGGAGACCTGGACAAAAGCTGATTATAAAGTTTGGAATATTGAATACCTATTGAAAGATATCACCTGTCCTTTGCTTTTTATCCAAGGTGAAGCGGATGAGTACGGAACAATGGAACAGGTAGACAGAACCATTAATCATGTATGGGGAAAAACTAAAAAACTTATCATTCCGGACATAGGACATACCCCTCACAAAGAAGCTCCCGAACAGACTTTTGATGCAGCTAAAGATTTTATAACGAAATTGAAATAAATAAAACTTTTATATGTAAAAAAACTTTTCTAGAATAGCCACTATTGAACAAATATACTATTGAACAATATTTAGCTTGCAAGTATAAGTCTCTTTAATTCTTTGGGTTTCTAATACTGCATAAAAACAAAGAAAACATCTTAAAAAAATACCCGCTTTACGACAAAGCGGGTATTTTTTTAAGATGTCAAGATAGGGGAAGTTATTAGTGAGCACTATTTGTTTTTAACCAAAGATTTACGTCGTCAAACATTTGTTTGTTGATAGTATGACCTTCATCGTATTGATGGAATTCAGGATTTATACCTTTTGTTTGAAGATACGATACGGCATCAGTTGCAAAAGGATAATGAAGTACCGCATCTTGTCTGCCATGAGAAACGAAAACTTTAAGTTTTTCTAGACGTTTTTCATCCGCAATAAGAGGTTTAACTTCCGGAAGCAGCCTGCTGCTCATTACAGCGATTCCTTTAATTTTTTCAGGTTCAGTAAGAGCCACGCTGTAACTCATTATACCTCCTTGGCTGAAGCCCATCAAATAAACCTGTTTATCATCAAAATCAAGGTCATTTTTAAGACTTTCAATAAAATCAAGAATAGTTACTCTGGCAGCTTCGGCCTGCTGCTCGTTGATCTGGGGGTGTCCGCTGGTGAAATTTACCTGAAACCACGCAAAACTTGCCGGTCCCAGACTAAGTGGCCCACGTGCTGATACTACTAAAAAATTGTCAGGCAGGTCGTTGGCAAAAGAAAAAAGATTTTGCTCATTTCCTCCTACACCGTGTAATAGTAACAGTAAAGGCGGATTTGTTATTTTGGTTTTGGGCTGTCTTACAAGGTAATGCAGTGTTGTTTTTTCTTTGCTGGAATTCATAATGGTAAAACTAAATATTGAAATTAAAATTAGGATGCTAAAGCAAATCCAAAAATGTTTTTTTATTACCATGCCTTATCTATTTTTATAGAAAGCATATTAAGGGATCCCGCTACTATGGCGTCATTAAAGACAGTAGCCTTTTCGTCTTTTTCCCTCAGAGCGAGAGTGTAAAGCATAGGAATATAGTGTTCAGGAGTTGGTACGGCGAGCTGAAACTCACGTCCCTGTTTATCAAAATTGATAAGAGACTGGTGATCATTCTCAAGAATCATTTTTTTCATTTTTTCATTCGCAATATGAGCCCACTCGAAAGCATATCCAGGTAGCATCATTTTATCCCATGCGGCCAATTGTAAATTATGTACGGTGTTACCGCTTCCAACAATTAGAACGCCTTTACGTCTTAATGCTGTCAGCTCTTTTCCCAATTCATAATGATAAGAAGCAGGTTTGGTATAGTCAATGCTCATTTCGACAATAGGAATTTCGGCATTGGGGTACAGGAATTTCAAAACTGTCCAACAGCCATGATCCAGTCCCCATTCATTGCTTAACCCGATAGCGGTTGAAGTGATCAGTTTTTGAGTTTCCAATGCGAGCTCCGGGCTTCCAGGTGCAGGATATTGGACGTCAAAAAGCGCCTGAGGAAAACCTCCAAAATCATGAATAGTTTCTGGTTTTTGCATTGCCGTTACAAAAGTACCTTTGGTTTCCCAGTGAGCTGATATACAAAGAATAGCCCTTGGTTTAGGCAATGTTTTAGCCATCTGCTGAAAACCTTGGGTAAAATTGTTATCTGCAAGGGCATTCATCGGATTACCATGTCCAAGAAAAAGAACAGGCATTCGATCAGTAGCGCTAAAGGCATCTGTTGCTGCCTTAAGGGAGCTGAGTTGCATTGCTGCAGCTCCCAGTGGTAAAATAGCCATGGTTTTAAGAAAATTTTTTCTATCCATTTTTATGCTTTATTTTCCTAGTATTTGGTCCATATAGGATTTATTATCCCAGAAAAGATATTCTTCCTGCATTACACCGTTTTCCCAAACTCCGATGGTTGCCATTGGAATTTTGAATTTCTTACCTGTAGGCTGTATAAAGGTACCATCTCCAGCGGGCATAGGCTGTGTAAACGTACCTTCCATATAACCCATTACGGCAGTAATATTGCTTGAGCCAATTTTAAAAGGATGCTCTTTAATACGGGTATCTGGAGCATATACAAACATCGCATCAAGAGTTTTGATATGCTGCTCAAGACCTACTTCAGTATGGCCGTCAGGAAAGTGTACCTTAATGTTTTTTGCATGGCTTTCGTGCAGACGTGTCCAGTCACGGTTACTGAAAACCGTATAGTCTAAAGTGTCAAAAGTTTCAAGATGTTTCGCTACTTGAGCGTTAGCAGCGGTAAGCTCTTTAATTTGTTTTACCAAAGATGCCTTATCTTCTTTTTTTTGTGCAAAAGCTGTAGTACTCAGAGTTACAAAAACTAGTATTGCACCAGCTATTTGTCTTTTAATTGAATTTTTCATAAAATATCATTTTTTATAATGCAAAGTTGGGACTTAATGACACGACAGCGGTAACACTTTTCGGAAGAAAGGTTGTGTTTTTAGGAAAGCTGCTTCTGAATTTCTTCCCTGAACTCTGTTGGAGTCAAACCTGCTTTACGTTTGAAGGCATGGGTAAAATATGTTTTTTCATTAAAACCAAGTTCATAACCTATTTCAGCCACATTTTTATCGGTGGACATCAGAAGATTTTTGGCCTGAGTAAGTTTACGGATTTCTATAATTTCCGAGACGCTCTGCTGTAATATATTTTGGCAAATCAGGTTTAGGTTGCGCGAGGTCATAAAAAGTTTAGCGGCATAAAAATTTACATCTTTCGGTTCTTTATAATGTTCTTCCAATAATCGTAGAAAATTTTTAAAAGTGCTGCTTTGTATTTTTTTAGACTCATCATCGTTTAGATTGAGTTTTCGGCGTTCAGATTCTATTATGGTAAAAAGAGCACTGAGCAATTGCCTGATTACAGAAAGATCAGGAGCATCCTGCAGGTATTCATCATAAATTATTTTACATATAGTATCTAACTTTTCAAAACATTTATTGCTCTGCATTGAGATGTTGGCTTTATCATGGAATGATGCGTAAAGACTGAAGGTGGTTTCGGCGATAAATTCACTTTTGAACCTTAATACCCACATGTCACATTTACCATCTTTAAGAAGGGGCTTGACGCGATGGATTTTTCCTTGGGTTACAAAACTTATAAAAGGAGCATCCATCAGACGGGATTTGAAATCTATAAAATGTTCCAGCTGACCCTGCCCGCCTATAATAAGTTCTTCAAAATTGTGGGCATGGGGCTCATTCACAGAATGCATTATCTTCTGGGATTCTGCAGCTGTAATGCGAAACATATTGAAAATTTCTGTCATAGTTTGCTTTTTAAAAGGATGTTAAAGATAATTATAATTTATAAGAAGCAACAGCAGATTCTATGCTGGTTAAGATTAGGTAGAAAACTTGGGCACTTTTTTGCAAAATTAAATAAAGTAATACGGTAAAGTCTTAATCTAGTTTAAGAAGTAATATAAAACTAAATTAAGACTATTTCTTAAACTTGTTTATAATCAATTATAATCTCTTTATTAATCACTCTTAAAAGATAGTTTCTTATTTTACCAGAAGAAATTGACTTGAAAAATTTTGTAATAAGATTTCTTGACAAATTAACTTCATCAGGATTAGAATAAAAATAAGCATTCTAGTTTAATACGATTTGATTTAAAATTTTATCTTCAGTTAGATGCATAGTTGAGTTTTTTTTCTCTTTATGTTCCGCTAAATGCATAATTGATTTTATGAGAATTATTACGGTTTTCCGTAAAAGTTTATAAATCAGTTTTTTTGCTTAATAATTTTTTAAAAAATATTATTGAAATACATACTTAGCATATGCTCTTGAGTGGAAATAGATATCGGAATAATTTTGTATCTCTAAATTAAAATATAAATTAAGTTATGATAAGCGAATGTATAGAAGACGAGGTAATTGATTTGAAAATATCAAATTACGTCAAACAATTTGAAAATGTAAAAGAGGAGCAGTTAACAGAATTAATAATTGAAATTCTTGTTGAGTCAATTTTAAAGGAATACCATGAAGAAAGTAATCAGATATTTGCGATTTAGTAATCTCGGACAAAGTAAAGGTTCTATAGAATCACATGAATTATGTACTGATCAATGGATTTCATGCAATAATGTGGAACTCATAGATACCTTTATAGATGTAGGTAAAGTGCCAAAACTTTTGATAGACCTGATTTTATGAGATTACAGAAATTTGTTTCTAAATATTATAAAACAGTTGATTATTTATTAGTAGATCAAATGGATAGATTCAGTAGAAATGCTGGAGAAGCATTGACTATGATAAAAGATCTTCAGAAAAAATATAGAATACAAGTCGTTAGTGTAACGGAAGGTATTACGTTTGATTATGAGATTCCAAGTAGCTTTTTCCAGACATTAAAAAAGAAATCTTTAACATGGGATTTGACCGGAAAAGCAATGTTGCTGTTGAGAAAATCTTAAAAAAACCAGTTTATTGTGGCATGCCTAAAGTAGAATCATTTAGAGAATTTCCAGGGGGATTATTTCCTGGTACCCATGAGGCTATTATAGATGAAGATACTTGGAGTTTAGTTCAGAATAAAATTAATGAGCCCAAAAGACAAGGACTATTTTGGATGAACAACTTCCTTTAAGGGGGATTTTAAAATGTCATTGTGGAAGTCCACTGACGGGGGCACCTTCAAGGGGTGAGTAGGGTAAAATACTTTTATTACTATAAATGTAAGTTTTCTAAACACAATAATCTTAGCGTTATAAAAACTTATGACCAGTTTTTATCGATATTGGAGTTAATCAGTCTTACTGAAAAAATGATTAATGAAATTATAAGGGGTTGTCAGATGAGAATAAACAAAGAAGTAAAATCTAAAAGATTAAAAATAGTAACACAATAAAGTCAGTTGATAGATGCTGAGAGAAAGCTCTCAGCTCTTGAAGAGAAATGGATTGTTGGCGAAATCAATAAGACTAGTTTTGAAAAATGGTATTTGGAATACAATGATAAAATAATAAAACTAAAAATGTCTATTGAAAATCTAAAGTATATAGTGGGCAAAATAATTGGTATTCTTGAACAAAAAATAGATTTACTTATTGATGTAAAACATATATTTAATCAAGGATCTTTATTACAGAAAAGATAATTAGTAAAGATGTTATTTCATAATAATTTATACTATCGTAATGGTCTTTTTTTGACCAAATCCATAGTAGAACCATTAAAATATAATTTAGAAGATATGAAGAGTAGGGGGCTTTATACAATATAAGTTGTATTTATAAGATTTTAACTCAATAAATATGGTGAAAAGTGTTCGACACTCCCAGCCACTATAATTGGTTTTAAAAATTTAACTTTCTGATTATTAATTATTTGTATTTTGTTTAAAAAATTGAATTTTCGCGATCGAACCCTTCGTTAAGCCTTAATTTTACTGAGGTTTAGGCATAAAAAAGCCTGAAAACCGATGGTTTTCAGGCTTTGTGGAGTCGCCGGGAATCGAACCCGGGTCCAAACAAGCAACTAAAAGGCTTTCTACGCGTTTATTTCCTGATTAGATTTTCGATCTTACGTTTGACCAGAAACAGTCGCGCAAGACTTATCTTCTTAATTTCGAAATCCACCCGAAGCTCATGGAAATCTAGGTTTAAATTTACGATTCACCTTTATCGACCGCTATAAACCAAAGCTTTCGAGGTAAATCCTGCTTTCCTATCTGATAGGAACGAGGCTAATCTTACTATAATTCAGATTATGCAGCAAGAGCGTAGTTTCCTTCGCCGTGTAAGTGTTTTGAGACCTTTTATTAACGAGAATTGTCCCAGTTCTCGACGTGCTTACTTTTCAATTCGACTTGCTGTCAAAACCAGTCGACCCCTTTTATTTTCAGTTTGCAAAGATACAATTTAAAACTTGAATTGTTATCGATAAACTTTTAACTTAATAACAAAAATCAGTCCTCTTTTTCTCCTTGATCCAAGTGAAACGGATAATCACCAAATAGCATTGCTAATTTTCTGACTTTGTACGTTTTTGTTGTAAACTTATTCGATAAAGCAATTATTGTAACCTTCTCTTTTGGCAAAGTGACATAAGATGACGTGTTACCATGCCACCAACCGTTATGAAAATAGAAATTTTGTCCCGTTTCCCAATTGATCATACGAATGCCAAGACCGTAATTTTTTTCTCCTTTGCGTTCGTTGCTGTATCCTATAAAAACCTTTTTAAACAACTTTGAATTTAAAAAAGCTGGAGAATTTCTTGCTCTGTCAAACTTTAGTAAATCCCTAGGGGTAGAATAAATATTTTTGTCACCGTAAACAGCATCCAAATAATCTTTGCCGATCTCAACACCATTTCCCTTATAAGAAGGAGCTATGCTATCTTTATCTTTTTCATAATCAAAAACAAAAGTGTTTTTCATACCCAGTGGCTTGAAAATAATTTGTTTCATCGCTTCTTTATAGGAAAGTTTAGTTGTTTTTTCAATTATCAATGCCAACAT
This sequence comes from Flavobacterium galactosi, assembly GCF_048158585.1. Taxonomy (NCBI): domain Bacteria; kingdom Pseudomonadati; phylum Bacteroidota; class Flavobacteriia; order Flavobacteriales; family Flavobacteriaceae; genus Flavobacterium; species Flavobacterium galactosi. The sequence goes on along the minus strand of NZ_JBLNKV010000006.1, from coordinate 176,666 downwards.
GGCATAGTTAGTATTGCAGTAGCTAAATCTTGTATCAGTTCTAGATTCTAATCCAATATTTTTAGTAGCCATAATGATTAATATGTCTTGATTGGTTAACCTGTTATGTCTGTCCCAAACAGTTTTATCCCGATCCGTAAAATAAGCATAATTACGCATGCCACTTCTATGGTTTAGCAGTGTTTTTATAGTAACATCCGGAAAAGGGAATTCTTTTAGAATAGTATTAACCTTTTGGTCCAAATCTATTCTTTTGGCATTTATTAACTTCAGTACGGCAGTTGCAGTTAATACTTTACTCACAGATGCCAAATGAAGCGGAGTTGTACTTGTTATTAATCTTTTCTCTCTAAAATTTGCGTAGCCTTCATAATTTTCATAAATGATTTGTCCATTTTGAGCTACAAGAAAACTTCCGTTAGCGCTGTGATTGGGCCAAGTTCTATTATAAAAAGACTCAATGGACCTTTTTTTCGAATCGATGTATTCCGCAGTTAGTTTAGGACTTTCATTCGTTAAAGGTTTCATTTTAGGCAATGTACTCTTTGGGAGTTGAGCGTCACTTAATGCTATTTTCTTTTTCTCTTTGGTACAGGAACTCAAAACTATTATCAGGACGAGTAATTGTAGTATATTTGCTTTTTTTATAAATATCATTTTCATAGTACTAGAACAACAAATATATAGAATCAATCCCTTTTGATTCCTCTTTTTTCCGAAACCTTAACACTATTTTATCAACGTTTTATAATTGCTGTTTTGTATCATTTTGGACATCAGCTTTTAATTGGTTTTAGACTTGTAAATTTATTTTAAAAAGAAAGTCAATTTATTTAAAAATGTTATATTTGTAACAAATAAATATAAATAAGTTATATTAAATCAATATAAAAACGTAGAAAATGAGATTCGGAATCATAAAAGAAAGAAAAAACCCACCAGATAGAAGAGTCGTTTTTTCTCCAAATGAATTAGCGAGAATAAAACAAATGTATCAAGGCGTATCTATAAAAGTAGAAAGCTCCGATATTCGAATTTTTACAGATGAACAATATAAAAATTTAGGAATCGAAGTTGCAAATGACATCAGTGATTGTGATGTTTTATTTGGAGTGAAAGAAGTTCCTGTTGAAGACCTAATTCCTAATAAAGTGTATTTCTTTTTTTCGCATACCATAAAAAAACAACCTTACAACAGAAAATTGCTGCAAGCAATTTTAGAAAAAAATATTGTTTTATATGATCATGAAACTATCGTAGATGCTCATAATCGCAGGTTAATTGGTTTTGGAAAATATGCGGGAATTGTTGGTGTTTACAATAGTATTCGTGCTTTTGGAATAAAATTCGAATTGTTCAAATTGCCAAAAGCAGATACACTTTCCGGTAAAGAGGCACTAATCGCTAATTTAAAGCGATTGGTATTGCCACCTTTGAAATTTGTGATTACTGGTGCAGGAAAAGTGGGTAATGGCGCAAAAGAAGTTTTGGATGCAATGAAAGTTAAGGAAGTTTCAGTTGTTAATTACTTGACAAAGAATTATGCACAGCCCGTTTATACTCAAGTTGATGTATTGGAATACAACAAACGTAAAGACGGAAAAATATTAGATTTTACCGATTTTTATGAAAATCCGCAAGATTATGTATCCGATTTTGAACGATTTACTAAAGTCTCAGATATCTATATTACGGGACATTTTCATGCCAATGAAGCTCCGGTAATTCTTACAAGTGAAATGCTACAGTCGAAAGATTGCAAAATAAAAGTTGTTGCAGATATTTCTTGTGATGTCAATGGTCCAATAGCTTGTACGTTAAGATCATCAACAATTGCTGAACCTTTATACGGATACTGGCCAAGTGACAATAAAGAAGTAGATGTTTTTCATCCTGCAGCAATTGTAGTTATGGCAGTGGATAATTTACCTTGCGAATTGCCAAAGGATGCCAGTGAAGGTTTTGGTGAAATGTTTATGGAACATGTAATTCCTGCATTTTTCAACGGAGACAAAGACGGGATTTTACAAAGAGCTAAAATTACTGAAAATGGAAAATTGACCCCAAGATTCAGCTATTTACAGGATTATGTTGATGGTAAATAAAGAATATAATTTTTGAAATTAATAAACCGAGTAAAGAGGCATTGCAATGTTTATCTACTCGGTTTTTTTGTGAAATTTTGTAATTGAAACATGATTTATCTCATAAAACGGATGATTATTTCGACTTATCTTTGTTTTTTCAAAATAATAAATAAAAAAGAGAGTTTTATTTTAGAAATATCAAAAGCAAGGAGAACCAATATTTTTGTAAAAGTTTTTCGTAATATTACTATATAAATGAGTTGGAATGAGAAAAATTAAATACAAGAAAGGCAGGAAACTTCAGCCCTATAACCTTGAATATACAGGAGTTCATAAAACTCAAGAGTCCGAGATGCAATTGTTTGTTTTTGACAATTTTGATTTGGTTGAATACGAAGATTTTAAGGTTTCAGACTTAGATAAATATATCAATCCGCAAAAAACCAATTGGTTGAATTTACACGGTTTAAATAATATCGAATTGGTAAAGTCTATTGGAAACTACTTTAAAATCGATAATTTTATGCTTGCTGATATTTTGAATACGACAAGGAGAACTAAATTAGAGGAGTTGTCAGATGTTCTGTTTTTTAATATAAAGTCATTATTGCCGGCCGGAGATACAGATAACATCAGCGTAGAACAAATTAGTTTTCTGATAAAAGATGGAATCTTGATTTCTTTTCAGGAAAAGCGAAGTGATTTTTTTACTCATATTCGGGAGCGTATTCGAACTCATTCGGGAATTGTAAGAACAAAAAAAGCCGATTACCTTCTGTATATATTGCTTGACTCCGTTATGCAAAATTTCTATATAACCATAGAGAATGAAGAAGATAAAGTGGAAGAACTGATTAATCTTTCTAAAAATAGTGCCGATCCAATAATTTTGGAAAGAATTGAAAAGCATCGCGATAATTTTAATTTTCTCAAACGATCCATTATTCCGCTACGGGATTCTTTGTATGATATAAAAAGTATAAAAGATGACAATGTCTTTAATGCAATGGAAATGGAAAACTTTAGTTTTTTTACACGATTGCATCAAAAGAGTTTAGAGCTCTTAGAACAAATTGAATCTGATATGGGTTCATTGGAAAGTGCTTCTAATTTCTTTTTTTCGGCACAAACGCATAAGATGAATGAGATAATGAAAACGCTGACCATAGTTTCAGCAATATTTATTCCACTAACATTTATAGTAGGTGTTTACGGAATGAATTTTGAAAATATGCCGGAACTTAAACGTCAATATGGCTATCATACCGTTATGGGAGCTATGTTTTTAATAGTAATTGGAATGATTATTTATTTTAGAAAGCGTCGTTGGTTTTAAAAATAAAAGCGAGTCTTCTCCAGCGGATAACAAAAAGTACATTCAATTGATATTGGATAAATATAAAGACAAAAAGATGAATAAAGCCATATACATTGCAACAAGCGAACAAAATAGTGGTAAGTCTATTATAACTTTAGGGTTAATGAGCATGCTTATTGGCAAGACTGCCAAAGTAGGTTATTTTAGACCAATTGTCGAAGATTTTGAAGAAGGTGGATTTGACAATCACATTGAAACGGTGATTGGTCATTTTGGATTAGATATTCAATTCGAAGATGCTTTTGCCATTACAAAAAGTAAATTAATCAAAAAGAAGAATAAAGGAAAAATTGGGGAGGTTCTCGATTTAATTATTGAAAAATATAAGAAATTAGAAGAACGTTTCGATTTTGTTTTGGTTGAAGGAACCAGTTTTACGGGAGAAGGAACTGTTATAGAATTGGATATGAATGTTTTGATTGCCAAAAATCTAGGGATTCCAACCATTATTGTGGGCTCTGGTGTAGGGAAAACATTAGAAGAATTGATTGATAGCCTTTATCTTGCGTACGATTCATTCAAAGTAAAAGATGTGGAAGTTTTGGCTGTAATCGCCAATAAAGTGCAACCAGAAAACATTGAATTAGTAACTACTGGTTTGAAAAAAAGTCTGCCAGAAAGCATATTGGTGAATTCAATTCCTTTAATTTCTAATTTGAATAATCCCACAATTCAGGAAATTGTAAACAAATTAGATGCTAAAGTTTTATTTGGCGCCGCTTATTTAAACAATCAAACGGGGAATTTTAGCGTGGGAGCTATGCAGCTTTGTAATTATTTATTGCATTTGAAAGAAAATAGTCTGGTGATAACTCCAGGTGATAGAGCTGATATTATTCTTGGTGCGCTTCAGGCGAATGAATCCGTGAATTATCCAACAATTTCAGGAATACTGCTTACGGGGAATATATTGCCTGAACAGAGTATTCTAAAATTAATTGAAGGACTTTCTCCAGTTGTTCCCATTTTTGCAGTAGAGGAAGGGACGTATTACATTACCAATAAAATAGGTTCCATTAAATCTAAAATTTACGCCAACAACAAACAGAAGATTGAAACTTCGATACATACTTTTGAAAAATACGTTGACTTAGATAATTTGGCTGAAAAGCTGATTACTTTTGAAGCGGAAGGAATGACGCCAAAAATGTTTCAATATAATTTGGTAAAAAGAGCCAGAAAACATAGAAAACACATTGTTTTACCCGAAGGAAATGATGAAAGAATTATTATTGCAGCTTCACGCTTATTAGCGATGGATGTGGTTGATATTTCAATTATTGGAAGCAAAAAACAAATCGAAAGTAAAGTTTCGGAACTAGGGCTGGATTTTGATTTTTCTAAAATAAAAATTGTAAATCCCATAGAATCAGAAAATTATGAGGACTATGTAAATACCTATTATGAGTTGCGAAAGGCAAAAAACGTAACACTGGGAATGGCCAAAGATTTAATGGAAGATGTTTCTTATTTTGGAACGATGATGGTGTATAAAGGAGATGCAGACGGAATGGTTTCCGGAGCGGCGCACACGACACAACAGACCATTTTACCGGCTTTGCAATTCATTAAAACAAAACCAAACTCATCGGTGGTTTCCTCAATATTTTTCATGTGTTTGGAAGACCGGGTTTCTGTTTTTGGAGATTGCGCCATCAATCCAAATCCTACGGCGGAGCAACTGGCAGAAATAGCAATTTCCTCCGCTGATTCCAGTTTAGCTTTTGGAATTGAACCAAAAATTGCGATGCTTTCCTATTCGTCCGGTTCTTCTGGAAAAGGGGACGAAGTAGACAAAGTAAGAACGGCAACCGAAATAGTAAGAAAAAAACGTCCCGATTTAAAAATTGAAGGTCCTATTCAATATGATGCTGCAGTCGATATGGCTGTTGGAAAAAGTAAAATGCCAAATTCAGAAGTGGCAGGACAAGCCAGCGTTTTGATTTTTCCAGATTTAAACACTGGAAATAATACTTATAAAGCGGTGCAAAGAGAAACGGGCGCTCTGGCAATTGGTCCCATGTTACAAGGGTTGAACAAACCTGTAAATGATTTAAGCCGCGGTTGCACGGTAGATGATATTATAAATACAGTCGTGATTACGGCTATTCAAGCACAAGGATTATAAAATGAAAATAGTAATTATAAACTCGGGAAGTTCATCCATAAAATACCAATTAATAGACATGCCAGCTAATGACGTCATTTGTTCGGGTATGATTGACAGAATAGGATTGGAAACTTCAAATCTCACCTATATAACCGATAACACTAAATTAGAAGAAACGTTGCCAATTGCGAACCATAAAATTGGTTTGGAAAAAATTGCCAAATTACTGATGGATGAAAAAGTGGGGGTAATTAAAAGTACGGATGAGATTGAAGCTATCGGGCATCGCGTGGTACATGGCGGAAGTGCTTTTTCGAATACGGTAATCATTACCAGTGAGGTAAAAGACAAGATTAGACAGCTTTTTGATTTGGCACCTTTACATAATCCTGCTAATTTAGAAGGAATAAATGTGGCTGAGGAAATTTTCAATTCGGCAAAACAAGTGGCTGTTTTTGATACTGCTTTTCATCAAACGATTCCTGTTGTGGCGCACAAATATGCGTTGCCAAATTACCTTTTGACAGAAAATAAAATACGTGTATATGGTTTTCATGGAACGAGTCACAAATACGTTTCGGAAAATGCGATTCATTATTTGAAACAGAATTCTAAAAATAAAGGCTCGAAAATTATTACGATACATTTAGGAAATGGATGTAGTATGACAGCTATAAAAGACGGTAAAAGTATCGATCATACATTAGGTTTTGGTCCAATGAATGGTTTGATTATGGGAACCCGAAGCGGTGATGTGGATCAATCCGTAATTTTTTATCTGGTTAATTCGTTAGGGTATTCGCTTGAAGCGGTGAATACGATGTTGCAGAAACAAAGCGGAATGCTTGGACTTACCGGCTATAGCGATTTGAGGGATATTGAAACGAATGCAGCCAATGGAAATCTTGATTGTCAGTTGGCTTTAGATATGAATGCCTATCGGATTAAAAAATATATTGGTTCCTACACAGCAGTTTTAAACGGACTCGATGCTATTGTTTTTACAGCAGGAATCGGAGAGAATTCCTCTTATATTCGAAAATTAGTTTGTACGGATATGGACTATTTCGGAATTGAATTGGACGAATCGAAAAATGAAATTCGTTCTAAGGAAATTCGAGAAATTAATGCACCTGATTCCAAAACTAAAATATTGGTTATTCCAACCAATGAAGAAATTGAAATTGCAAATCAGGTATTTGAATTACTGACCAATTAAAAAACGTCCTTTTCTAAAAAAGCTTCTCAATAGGGAAGCTTTTTTTATACTTTTTATTTAAGAAATCTCTTTATATTTGGACATAAAACGCCACATTTTGAAAGCAAGAATTTCATTCATAATCCTATTGTATTTTTTTTCGTTCCACCTTTATTCTCAAGAGTTACTTCCTTTTGTAGAAAACTACAACAAGTCTAATTATCAGGGAGATAACCAGATTTGGAATGTAGCACAAGGAAATGATGATGCCATGTATTTTGCCAATAATTATTATTTGGTACGATATGATGGCGTAAAATGGGAAAAATACACGTTGCCTAACAAGACAATCATTCGTTCCATAATGGTCGACAGCGACAAGATTTATTCTGGTTCTTATAAAGAATTTGGGTATTGGTTTCGAAAAGAAGGAAAGATGCACTATGTTTCGATTTCCAAAGGCAATAAGGTTTTTGATGAAAATAACAATGAAGAAATCTGGAAGATATTTAAGTTCAATAACAACATCTATTTTCAGTCCTTTAATGGGGTTTTTGTATTTGATGGAAAAGTCATAAAAGAAATAAAGTTTCCTTTTCTTATTTCCTATTGTTTTATTATAGACAATGAACTGTTGATTGCTTCAGTCGAGAAAGGAATTTATAAAATGAATAATGGCCATATAGAAAAAGTAAAGGGATGGGATGTTTTAGAAAACAATGTTATTCATGCCATTCAAAAATACCAAGACAAAACGTATTTTTTTACTAAAAAGAATGGAGTTTATGTTCTGGAAAATGGTGTTTTGACTCCTTGGAAAAATCCATTAAATGATATTTTAAAAGCCGTAAACATCAATGTTGCCCAGTTTATAAAAAGCAATAAACTCGTAGTAGGAACAGCAAATAAAGGGGTTTATGTTTTAGATTTAAATGATGGTTCTTATAAAAATATCAATAGAAATAACGTCTTGATGAACAATTCTATTCTAAGTATCGGTCAGGACAAAGAGAATGATTTATGGTTGGGATTGGATAATGGGATTGCTCATATTGAAGTTAATTCTCCTATTTCTATATTTTATGACAGCTCAGGGGTTTTAGGTTCTGTTTATTCTGTTGCGAGTACTCCAAAAGGCTATTTAATGGCTTCTAATCATGGTATTTTTAAATATGAGGATAAGCAATTTTCATTGATTCCAAATACACAAGGGCAAGCCTGGAATATCAGTAAAATAAATAATAAATACCTTATAGGTCACAATGAAGGAACTTTTATCTATGATAACGGATTGTTCTATAAATTAAGTACTATTAACGGCGGTTGGAATTTGGCAAAAAGCGGCATTAATAATTCTTATTTGCAAGCAACATACAGCGGTGTAATTATTTATAATGATGGTAATGACTTGAAGCAAAACATTGTTATAAAAAAAATTCTGAAACCCATAAAATATGTTGCCCAAAACAGGAAAAATGAGATTTGGGCGGCTGATAATAACAGAGGTTTGTATCGAATTCTTTATAATGATACATATGAAACTATAAGTGTTGATAATGTTACGCAACGCAGTAAAATAAGTAATGATTTTGGCGTGAAAATATTTGAGTTCAGAAATGAAATCCTTTTTGTAATAAATAGATCTTGGTATACCTATAATTCAATCACCAATCAGTTAGAAGGAAATGAATTGTTTAACGCCAATTTCAAAAACGTTTCAGATATTGTTGCTATTGATGAAAATAACTTCATAGTACTTCAAGAGGGACTTTTGTATCATGTTTATGCTAATGATAATAAATTCATTAAGAACAGTATTCAAGAGAAATATTATAAAGGAAAAATAATCAATGATAACTTGAAAGTGTTTAAGAATAATGATAGCTATCTTTTGAATCTGGATGATGGTTTTATTTCACTTCAATTAAAATATAAAAACAAGCAAACAAGCAATATAAAGATTGAAGCTTTCAATGATGGTGTTTTAGTTGAAAATACATCAAAAATTAAGCATAATTCAGAACTTAGAATACATGTAATATCCGGAATTTATGGAGCGACAAAACCGGACTTATTTTATAAAATAGATGGTAAAAAAGAATTCATTCCTATAAATGAAGGATTGATTATTTTGAATAACCTTATTAGTGGTTCTCACGATGTGACTATTTATAGTAACGATGGTTTGCATTATAATAAAGTTTCGAGTTTTCAATTCATAGTGGCAAAGGCATGGTATTTCTCTTTGTGGATGATTTTGGTGTACCTGATTGTTATCGGTCTAATACTATATCTTTATTATAAATGGAATAAGATGAAATATATTCAGAAACTGAAATTGCAGGAAGAAGAGTTAAAGCATCAAAAGAAAATCCTGGAAATGGAATTAAAAGCCGAAAACGAGTTGAATGTTCAAGAATATGAAAAACACATTCTTGAATTGGAATTGCAATCTAAATCATCAGAAGTTGCTGGTAAATCACTTTCTATTGCCAAGCAAAGTGAAATGATAGAGAATATTCAAGGAATTTTAGATTCCGAAAGCGATTTCAACAAACTAAAAAGCGAGATAAAAAAAGCCATAAAAATCAATGCGGTCAACAAGCATGAATGGGAAACATTTGAAACAAATTTGAATCAAATCCATAATGAGTTTATAATTAGCCTTTCTAAAAAATTTCCAATCCTTACTTCAAAGGATATTAAGCTTTGCATTTACCTAAAAATGAATCTTTCCTCCAAAGAAATTGCACCATTGATGAATATTTCTTTTAGAGGTGTTGAATTGCATCGCTATCGATTAAGAAAGAAATTAAATCTTACTCAAGAAGAAAACCTTTCTAAATTTTTATTAACGATATAAAACAAGGTGTATTTTTATAGATACTATATTATTTCAATCAATTTTTTACGAAATTACAATACATCATTACTACATCATACCGATGTAGTACAGTACCTCTTTACCTTTCTTAGGTGCCTTAAAACATAGAATTTTTATCATTTTTAAATATTTTGATGTATTCATGTAGTAACTCCATTATGGTTACTATAACGTTGTAATTATCTAATTTGGTCCCACTAACTTTAACAAATTATTAATATATGAGAAATTTTATTTTTAGCTTTTTAGCACTCATTCTACTTCCGGCGTACATGTCTGGTCAAGTAATTACGGGAAAAGTATTGGATAAGAGTGGGATTGGAATTCCTGGAGCAATGATTTTTGCTGTTGATTCTAAGACTTCAGCTGATACTGATTTTGACGGTAATTTTAATATCAATGCCAAAGTAGGAGAGGTATTGAAAATTAGCATGGTAGGTTTTGATGCCATATCAGTCAATGCATCGTCTGGTGTTATGAACATCACTTTAAAAGAATCCAAAGACACTGAATTAAAAGAAGTGGTTGTTATTGGGTACGGAACCAGAAAAAAGATTGATAATACGACCGCAATTACCTCATTAAAAGCAGAAGAAATATCTAAAACCAAAGTTTTGAATGCTTCACAAGCCATACAAGGTAAAGCTGCTGGTGTTCAAGTAATTTCTTCAGACTTGCCGGGAAGTACGCCATCAGTAGTTATTAGAGGTTTAGGAACTGCATTAGGAGGAAGAACTCCTTTATTTATTGTGGATGGGATGCCTACAGAGAACATTAATAACATCAATACTAATGATATTACATCATATGAGATATTGAAAGATGCTTCTTCGCTAGCAATCTATGGAACCAGAGCTGCAAATGGGGTTATCATAATTACTACCAAAAAAGGGAAAGGCGATAAAGTTTCTGTAGAATTTGAAAGCTTTGCAGGTTTTAGAGAGCCTTTAAAAAAAGTAAAAATGGCGGGAAGTAATAAATATTCCCACTATTCGAATGCAGCCTTACAAACGACTACTTTTTCACAAGATCAACCGGTTAATACGGATTGGTTTGATGCCATTACAAGAAAAGGATCGTATACTCAAAATAACGTTTCGGTTTCTGGGGGAACGGAGAATATAAAATATTTCTTTAGTATTGGAAATTATCAGGAGAAAGCAATTCTTAATGGTTTAGATTACAGTCGTACTACTTTTAGAAATAATAACGAATACAAAATTTCTAAAAAACTGACTTTAAATCAAAACTTCAGTTTTGGTTCAACAAATTCTACTCCAAAACCATTGAGTGCCTTTACAAATGCGTACAAGCAATCTCCAATAGTTCCTGTTCGTTTTTCTAATGGACAATATGGTGTGTCATATGTAGGAAGCGATGGTTTTGCAGGAACGGCAGGTTCTTCCTTTAATAATGTTGGTAATCCTGTTGCTCAATTAGACTATTTTGATGAACAACAACGCAGTATAACATTGCAAGGTGGTTTAAAATTAGATTATGAAATTGTAAAATCGTTAAAATTCACTTCACAGTTTAACGGAGAATATTATACTTGGAAAAATTACAATTTTGAAGATACAAAGGCTATTTGGCAAACTAATAATAATCCAGGTCAGCTAGCTACAATTATGTATCCTGCAGATAAGAATATTAACTTATTGACAAAAGGCAGAAATCAATATTTCAATTGGAATCTATCCAATTACCTGACTTATAATAAGGTTTTTGCAGATATTCATGATATTGAAGTAACTGGAGGTATTGAAACTTCGATCAAAGGAGCAAGAGAACAATTGACCGTTGCCAGAAAAAATGTAAATGCAAATGCTAATTATTGGTCTTTAAAAGACGTTGATTATGTAGGAACGGTTACTAGTTATAAAGATGAAGTTTTCAATGAAAATAAAATAGCGTCTTATTTTGGTCGTTTCCAATATAAATTAATGGACAGATACTTGTTTACAGGTACAATTAGACGTGATGGTTCATCAAATTTTGGTAAAGACTATCGTTGGGGAACTTTTCCTGCCTTTGGTTTAGGTTGGGTTGTTACCAAAGAAGATTTTATGGTTAATGTAAAAGGAATCAATTTATTAAAATTAAGAGGAGGTTGGGGTAAATTAGGAAACCAAAATGTTCCACTTAATAATCAAGCGTATAGTTCAGGTCTTAGTTATTATTTAGGAGGTTCTATATTGAACGAGGGTACTACTATCAATTCTCAAGTAGATCCAAGTTTATCATGGGAAATTACCGAGGAAACTTCTGGAGGTATCGATTTTGAATTGTTGAACAACAGATTAAAAGGTTCATTTGATGTGTATGATAAAACAACAACAAATGTTATTTTAAATACAAAACCTTATATGACTTCAGGTATAAGTAATTCTTCACCAGCCCATGTTGGGGAAGTATCTAATAAAGGGTATGAAGTTGCTTTACGTTGGGATGATAAACTAACTGACAATTTGAGTTACTGGATTGGAGGTAATTTTTCTAATAACAAAAATGAATTGACAGGTTTGAAAGATGCTACGCTTGCGCCAATTACTGGCGGAGATTTAGCAAATGGGCAATGGACAAAATTATTAGATAATACCTCTGTAGGAAGACCATTAGGTAGTTTCTATATGTATGAATATGCTGGTTTTGATACTGCAAATGGTAAAATGTTATATTACACTGCAACAGGTGCTAAAGTGACTCAAGATGCTTTAGATGCTAATAAAGATAAAAAATATGTTGGTTCAATTTTACCTAATTCTACGTATGGTGTTACTTTAGGATTGAACTATAAAAACTTTGATTTATCTGTGGATGGATACGGTACTTCTGGTGCTAAAGTATACAATGGTAAAAAAGCACAACGCTTTAGCGGAGAAAATGTGGAAGAATCATTGGCTACCAATTTCTGGACTGCAAATAATACTACGGCTGCAAATCCTGGACCATTTAATTTAGTTCCAGTAGCTTCTACTTATTATTTAGAATCAGGTGATTTCTTTAGAATTAACAATATATCGCTTGGATACAAAATTCCATTAAAAGGAGAATTTTTGAATTCTTGCAGAGTATATGTGAATGCAATAAATCCATTTATTACTCAAAAATTCTCAGGTTTTTCTCCTGAATTAAATGGTAATGGCGATCCTTATGGAACACAAGGTATTGAGTTGGATGCATACCCAACATTAAGATCATTCGTTATCGGTGCTAATTTAAAATTTTAATACAATGAAAAAGATATATATATCAATTTTTGCGCTATCCGCATACTTTTTCTCAGGTTGTTCAAACGACTATTTAGATGCAGATCAAACCGAATCTATTTCTACGAAAGATATAGCATTGTTCAACAATGACGCTGGGGCAGCTACTTTTGTAACGGCAATCTATAGTAAGTTTTTAGATTGGAACATGACTTCATTTTCTTGGATTGGGTTGTCAAGTATTGCCTCTGATGATGCTGATAAAGGCTCTTCTCCGGGGGATACTGGTTCAGATAAAGATTTAATGGACGCTTTAACCTATAATGCTTCAACTCCATCTACAAGTGAGATTTTTGCAGCTAATTATGAGGGGATTAACAGATGCAATCAAGCATTAAGTATTGTTCCGCAATTAGACCAAGCTAATCCAGCTTTACGCGCCAGATTATTAGGTGAAGCTAAATTTTTAAGAGCTTTTATGTATTTTACTTTGGTAAAAACGTACGGTGGTGTGCCAATTGTAGATCATTTGCCAAATCCATCTTCTGATGAAGACAGAATCATGCAATTAACACGCAAAACAAGTGCTGAAGTTTATGCTTTTATCGAAAGTGATTTGAATGATGCTATTGCGGCATTGCCAAACAAATCAGAATATGCTGCTGCTGAAAAAGGTAGAGCTTCAAAAGGAGCTGCTTATGCATTACTGGCAAAAGTAAATTTATACCAAAAAAACTGGCAGAAAGTAGTGGACAACTGTAATTTGATTACAGGATATTCTATTGTTCCAAATTATGCTTCTATGTTCAGATTAGCTGGAGAAAATGATGCCGAATCTATTTTTGAAATTCAAGGTACTGGCTCAGTTCCTGCTAAAGGAATTTCAGGATATTCCAATACACAAGGTGCTCGTGGTGCTGGTGGATGGGGTTGGGGTTTCAATACACCATCTCAAAGTTTAGTAAATGCTTATGAAGCTGGTGATGTTAGAAAAAATGCAACAATCATTTTTGCAGGAACCACTTTATACGATGGTAGAGTTGTACCAACAACGGTTGAAAATCCTAGATACAATTTTAAAGCGTATTCTTCTGCTTTCACAGATGGTTGGGAAACCGATGTGAATATCAAATATTTGAGATATGCTGAAGTAATACTAATGAAAGCGGAAGCATTAAACGAATTAAACCAGACTCCTGCGGCTATTCCTTTGTTGAACCAAATCAGGGCGAGAGCTGGATTAGGGAATACAACTGCAGTATCTCAAGCAGCTGTTAGAACAGCAATCTGGAAAGAAAGAAGAGTTGAAATGGCATTCGAACATGATAGATTCTTTGATTTAGTAAGAACTGGTCAAGCAGTTGCTGCGTTTGCTATTGATGGTAAAACATTTGTTGCCGGTAAACATGAATTGTTTCCATTACCGCAAGCATTCATTACGCAAGCAAACGGATTATCAATACAAAATCTGGGTTATTAATTTTAAAAAACAGTAAAATGAAAAAAAATAAATATATTTTCTTATTTGCTTCTGTTCTAGCTTCTCAATTTTTTGTGAGCTGTAATGAGGACAGTATAGATAAAGTAAACAGCCCAATTCCCTATGAGTCAATTGGAGGTTATGAAAACTCAGATGATGTTGCTGCCAGTAATTTGATTGCTAAATTTAGTTTTGAGAATACTATTTCGGATTCAAAAAATGGAATAACTGGTGGAGTTGGAACAAATGTGACTTATGGAACTGGAATCAAAGGGCAAGCCTATAAAGGATCTTCAAATTCTTTTATTGCTTATAGTACAGTAGCAAGTTCTTTGGTAGATGTAAAAAGCATTACAGTTTCTATGTGGATCAATACGAATCCGCATACAGGAGGAGCACAATCGTTATTTATGTTACCAAAAACTACAGATTTTTGGGGAAATATTTTCTCATTGATTGAAGGTACAGGTCCAGCAACTACTATGTTAATGAAAAATCATCTTCAAAAAGATGTTACACCCAGTATTGCTTGGTCAGGTCAGTTTATAGAACACAGTGGTACCAACGTTTTAGCTAATATGTTTGGAACCTGGAAACATGTAGTATGGACGTACAGTGGAACGAGTTCTACTTACAGTATGTACATTGATGGAAAAAAGCTTGATTTGCCTGCTTCAATAGCAAAACGATATGCAAGTGATCCTCTTACTGGCGGAGTTGGGTATGGCGAACTTGCTAATTCGAATGTTTCTAAATTCATTATTGGTGGATTTCAACAACATTTAGGGACTCCTTGGGGTGCTGCTGATGGTTGGATGCTGAATTATACAGGTTTAATGGATGAGTTTAGAATTTATAAAACGGCACTTTCTGACAATGAAGTTGTTGCTTTATATAAATTGGAAAAAGATAACAGATAAAGATTTATTGACACACCTAGTTTGCATAAAACTAGGTGTGTATTTTTTAACTATTAATCCTATTATTTTTATAAAGATGAAAAACGGTTTATACATAATGTTTTTTTTAATTTTTTTAAATTTTTGTTCATCTTCATCACCTGGAGGAAATAATGGTACTGGAACGCCATTACCAACAACTCCTACAACTCCTGTACCTGTTTTAACAGATACTGAAGCTATGGATCAGGTTCAAAAAGATGCTATCAAATATTTTTGGGATTATGCTGAAACCAATTCAAAATTAGCAAGAGAGCGTTATTTAACTGATGATCCAAGTTTTGAAGCTAATATAGTTACAACTGGAGGTTCAGGTTTTGGGTTAATGTCAATAGTCGTTGGTGTAGAGCGCGGATTTGTTAATAGAATTGAAGCTGTTTCCCGACTTACAACTGCTTTGACTTTTCTTGAAAATGCGGAACGTTTTCATGGTGCATGGCCACATTGGATAAATGGAGTAACAGGTAAAGTAATTCCTTTTGGAACGAAAGATAATGGAGGGGATTTAGTAGAAACCTCTTTTTTATGTCAGGGTTTGTTAACCGTTAGAGAATATTTCAAAAACGGAACTACGGCAGAACAGGCACTTGCCATCAAAGCAGATAATTTATGGAAAGGTGTAGAGTGGGATTGGTATACCAAAGGCGAAAATGCGTTATACTGGCATTGGTCACCTACTTACGGTTGGGAAATGAATTTTAAACTGGAAGGATATAACGAATGTTTGATTACCTATATAATGGGTGCAGCTTCTCCTACGCATCCTATTCCGGCTGCAGCGTATCATCAAGCTTGGGCAAGAAATGGCACAATTGTAAATGGTAGTTCACAATACGGAATCCCAGTAGTATTTAATTATAATGGAGCATCAGGAAACGTAGGTCCTATGTTTTGGGCACATTATTCTTATTTAGGTTTAGATCCCACTAACTTAACGGATCAATATGCGGATTATTGGGCATTGACTCAAAATCATGCTAAAATCATGAACAAATATTGTATTGCTAATCCACGTCAATGGAAGGATTATTCTGATAAATGTTGGGGATTAACAGCAAGTTATTCTCGTAATACTGATGGATCTACAGGATATTCAGCGCATCAACCTAATAATGATTTAGGAGTGATTTCACCAACAGCAGCATTGTCTTCTTTTCCTTATACGCCAGCAGAATCAATGAAATTTCTACATTATTTATATGATGAGAAAAAGAGTTCTTTAGTTGGAATTGCGGGACCTTATGATGCTTTTTCTCCACATTATAATTGGGTAACACCACGATATTTAGCAATCGATCAAGGTACAATTACACCAATGGTTGAAAATTATCGTACCGGTTTATTATGGAAATTATTTATGAATGCGCCAGAGGTAAAACAAGGTTTAGTGAAACTTGGTTTTCATTCCGGGAAATATAATTTTTAGGAAAATATGAAACATACAATTATAGCAATTGCCTTTTTATTTTCATGAAACTCATTTGATGATTCAGGTCACGACAGTTGGTCAAGAGTATATGACAACCAAGAAATTTATGATTGGATGTTTAAACAAATAAAAAAATAAAAAATGAAAATTAAACTAATTATACTTCTCTTAGGCTTTTCACTTTTCGGCTACAGCCAAAAAAAGACAGCTAAAAAGACGGTTAAAATTAAAACCAAAACCGAATTTGTATCCGAATTATTGTCGAAAATGACTTTGGAGGAGAAAATAGGGCAATTGAATTTGCCTACTTCGGGGGATATTACAACTGGTGCAGCCAATAGTTCTAATGTAGCTAAAAATATTGAAGAAGGTAAAGTAGGCGGTTTATTCAATATCAAGTCCGTTCAGAAAATTAAAGAAGTACAAAAGATTGCAGTCGAAAAAAGCCGATTGAAAATTCCGTTGCTTTTTGGAATGGATGTTATTCATGGTTATGAAACGACTTTTCCTATTCCACTTGGACTGTCTTGTACCTGGGACATGAAATTGATTGAAAGAAGCGCTCAAATTGCAGCTCAAGAAGCCAGTGCCGATGGAATTAACTGGACTTTTTCCCCTATGGTTGATATTTCTCGTGATCCGCGTTGGGGCAGAGTTTCTGAAGGTTCTGGTGAAGATCCGTTTTTGGGAAGCCAAATTGCCAAAGCAATGGTGAATGGATACCAACAAGATGATTTATCAAAGAATAATACCATTTTATCCTGTGTGAAACATTTTGCGTTGTATGGTGCGCCGGAAGCGGGACGCGATTACAATACCGTTGATATGAGCAGAATAAAAATGTACAATGATTATTTTCCTCCATACAAAGCGGCTGTTGATGCAGGTGTTGGTTCAGTTATGGCATCGTTTAATGAAATTGATGGAATTCCAGCAACTGGAAATAAATGGTTAATGACTGATGTGTTGAGAAAACAATGGGGTTTTAAAGGTTTTGTGGTTACTGATTTTACAGGAATTCCTGAAATGATCGAACACGGAATGGGTGATTTGCAAACGGTATCTGCGTTGGCTCTAAATGCCGGAGTTGAAATGGATATGGTGGGCGAAGGCTTCCTTACGACTTTAAAGAAATCATTGGAGGAAGGAAAAGTGAGCATCGAACAAATAGATAATGCAGCGCGTCTTATTTTGAATGCCAAATATGATTTAGGATTGTTTCAAGATCCTTATAAATATTGTGATGAGAAAAGAGCGAAAACGGATATTTTCACAAATAGTAATAGAGCTGAAGCCAGAAAAATTGCTGCTCAATCGTTGGTTTTACTTAAAAACCAAAACCAACTACTTCCTTTGAAAAAATCAGGAACTGTCGCCGTGATTGGACCATTGGCTGATGCCAAAGAAAACATGGCGGGTACTTGGAGTGTTGCAACTAACATGCAAAAGTCTATTTCATTAGTGGCCGGAATCAATGAAGTTGTGGGAAATTCATCTAAAGTGCTTTACGCCAAAGGAAGTAATCTGGATTATGATGCGGCTTTCGAAGAAAAAGCAACCATGTTTGGTAAAACCTTGCACCGCGACAGTAGAACTAACGAAGAATTATTGGCAGAAGCTTTAAAAATTGCCAATCAATCCGATGTAATTATTGCAGCTCTTGGTGAATCTGCGGAAATGAGTGGAGAAAGCAGTAGCCGAACCAATTTAGAAATTCCACAGGCTCAAAAAGATTTATTGCAGGAATTATTGAAAATAGGAAAACCAGTAGTTTTGGTTTTATTTACTGGTCGTCCATTAGTTTTAGTTCAGGAAAATGCAATTGTTCCAGCGATATTGAATACATGGTTTGCAGGAAGTGAAGCTGGAAGTGCTATTGCTGACGTTTTGTTTGGAAATGAAAATCCTTCAGGGAAATTGACGGCTACTTTCCCTAGAAGTGTAGGGCAAGTACCTATTTATTACAATCAAAAAAATACAGGAAGACCATTAGGGAACAAAGAAGGGAAATTTGAAAAATTCAGATCTAATTACATCGACGAAAGAAATGAGCCTTTATTTCCTTTTGGTTTTGGATTGAGTTATACTACATTCGATTATTCGAACCTGAAAATTTCATCGGATAAAATGAATTTCAACGAAAAAGTAAATGTTACCGTTGATATTACAAATACCGGGAATTATGATGGTAAAGAAGTGGTTGAGTTGTACATAAGAGATTTAGTGGGTTCTGTTACAAGGCCTATAAAAGAGTTGAAAGGATTTCAAAAAATAGCTGTTAAAAAAGGAGAAAAACAAACAGTAACTTTTGAAATATCCGTTGAAGAGTTGAAGTTTTATAATTCTGATTTACAATTTATTGCTGAGCCGGGTGCATTTCAAATTTTTGTTGGCCCTGATTCTAATGCAGAGAAGAAAGTTAGTTTGGAGTTGATTAAATAAATGTGGTTTGTTTATTTAGTGATGACCCTTCGGTATTTATATCGAAGGGTTTTTTTACCAAAAAAAATGAAATTGTGTACTCGTTTTAATTAGCTTTTTTATTATCTAAATCTGAAAAACATCAAAATCAATTAGGTAGGAAGGAGTAACGTTCTCAATCTTTAAAAGAAATTGTGAATTTTGCGCCTTCATTAATTTTACTTTCTACTTCAATACGCCCACCTAAATTAGTGATGTGATTATAAATTAGGTAAAGTCCTATACCGTTACTATCAATATGATCGTGGAATTTTTGGTGCAATCCAAAAATTTTGTCACGTACTTTGTCCATATCAAAACCCAATCCATTATCAGAATAAATTAACTGACTGATTCCGTTTACTTTTTTAGAAACAATAGAAACGGAAGGTAAAGTTTCCAGTTTTGAGTATTTTATTGAATTGGTGATTAAGTTTAAAAATATACTTTTCAAGTATTCTTTATTAAAATTAATTTGAGCAAGCTCTGAAAAATCGATATTAATTATGATTTTTGAATTTCCTATTAAAGAATTTATAGAAAGTAGCACTTCATTTAAATTTTCATTCAAACTTAATTCTTCAATAGGAGCATTTAATTCCTCTTTATGAATTAATTCTTCTACTGATTTTTTTAAAGTTTGTCTTAAACTCTCCGTTGTTGTTTTTAGAATGGTTATAAATTCAAGGGTTTCTTCATCATTAATTTTAGAAATATCAATGAGATCAAATACGGATAGTAAATTATTCACTGGAGACTTCAAATCATGCGAAGTTGTATACGATAAATGCTTGAGGTCTTTATTAATTTTTGTCAGATTTGCAAGAAGTAAGTTCCGTTCTTCTTCAATTCTTTTTTTATGTGTAATGTTTTTAGCAATGGCATAAACTAGTTTTTCATCTTCAACAGGCATTGATGTCCAAGACAACCATACAATCTCGCCACTTTTAGTTAAATATCGATTTTCAAAATTTAAAAGCGGTTTATTTTTATATACTTGTTCTCTAGTTTCGATTGTGATTTTAAGGTCTGCTGCGTAAACAAAACTACTTATGGGGTTAGCATATAATTCCTCATCTGAATAACCTAATAATTTTGAAACAGCGGGATTTATTCTCTTAAAATAGCCATCAAATCCTGCAATACAAATAAAATCAGCTGAGATATTAAAAAAATTATCGAAGTGATATTCCCCATCTGAATCAGGGTTTCTTTTTTTTATTGTCATTGAGTTTAAAAGTTATTTGTTATTTGGATTTTAGACAAATACAAATTTTATGAATTGTTTAATTTTGGAAGAAACCATAATATCCAAATTTAGTTAATAATTATTTATAATAAAACAATGGTGTAAACAAATTTATAATTAAATGTATCGCCATAATTTAAATAAAATAGGGGTTAAACAAAACGAGGCCGACATTTTACTGACAGCCTCATTTTTTATTATTTGAACACAATTTATATTTTGAAAATACCTCCAAAAGAGATTATTCTTTGTAGAAAGAAAAAATCTTGAGAGGCGCTATCTTCAGGATTTTGAGTAGTTCTGATATCCTGCATATTGATATAGCCACCTTTTAATTCCCCTTGTACATAAAAATGTTTAAAGAATGTAATATTCAAACCAGTTTTCAAAGAAGCTCCATAACCAGAAACATGAAAATCGTCATGACGTGGTTTTCCTAAAAGTGTCGTATTCGTTTTTGGATATAATAGACCAATACCAGCGCCTTCGGTTAAATTAATTTGGATTTTATCTGTATTTCTGATTTTGAATAATGACGAAATGTCATCATGTCTTGAAAATTCAGTATTTACATAATTTAGTCCATCTGTATGTTCATAAAGCAAGAAACTTTCAGTCATAACAGTAGGCGTATTGTTGTAAACCCCATCATAAGGAGCGTTTCCGGTAATTGTACCAGTCATGTTTAGCGTTTGATCTTGTTTCATCACATATTTCATGTGATCCACTCCAATGGCAATGCTATAATGGTCATTTATGAAATACCCCATTCTAAAATTAGTTTGAGGAATAGTCATTTTCGAAGGATTAATATAATCTACATGCCAACCTTTTGGTTTGTCATGAGCAACCATATTATCGAGAGTGAAATTATAATCTTTACCTCGAAAAGTCACATCAGATTTAGTGTAATTATCTCTATTTCCACCCCATGACACAAAGAATTTTCCTTTGTTATGAGCCGTATATTTATTTTGTAATTTAATTTGTTCTTGAGCGGATGCGTTTATTGAAAAAATTATAATTGAGAATGCGGAATATAAAAAAAAATGTTTCAAAGAATTGGGGGGGAGCTAAGGTTTAAAATGTATTTATAGTTTTTCTTATTGCGACTAATTTGGTCATTAAACCTTCAAAATAATCTAAATGTAGCATATTAGCTCCATCACTTTTAGCGTTAGCCGGATCAAAATGAGTTTCGATAAAAATCCCATCCACACCTACAGCAATTCCTGCTTTGGCAACGGTTTCAATCATATCAGGTCTTCCACCAGTAACTCCTGCCGTTTGGTTGGGTTGTTGTAGCGAATGCGTAACATCAAGAACAGTAGTTGCATATTGTTGCATCGTAGGAATACCTCTAAAATCAACAATCATATCTTGGTAGCCAAACATAGTTCCACGATCTGTAACCATTACGTTTTGATTATTGCAATCCAAAACTTTTTGTACGGCATGTTTCATGCTTTCAGGACTCATAAATTGTCCTTTCTTCAAGTTTACCACTTTTCCGGTATTGGCAGCAGCCATAACCAAATCAGTTTGACGAACCAGAAAAGCAGGAATTTGCAACACATCTACATATTGTGCAGCCATTTCGGCATCTTCATTAGTATGGATATCAGTTACGGTAGGGACATCAAAAGTTTCAGAGACTTTTCTAAGGATTTTTAATGCTTTTTCGTCTCCAATTCCAGAAAAACTGTCAATTCTAGAGCGATTGGCTTTCTTAAAAGAACCTTTAAATACAAATGGAATTTCCAGTTTATCCGTGATACCAATTAATTTTTCGGCAATACGCATCGCCATTTCTTCGCCTTCAATGGCGCAAGGACCAGCAAGAAGAAAGAAATTACCACTTTCAGTATGTTTGATCAGTGGAATATGTTGTATGTTCATAACAATTTATTTTTTGAAAGTGCAAAGATAATTAGAAATAATGATTTAGTGTTTTTTTGAAGCTATTTCCTGCTATTCGTTACAAATAAAATTCACTGAACTCCAATAAAAATAAAACTTTGTGAAAATCCTTTTCTTTTTTTTAAGAAAAGAATTTTCACTATTATTAGTGCTAGGACAGTCGTGTTTTATTTAATTCTTTTTTAAACTAAGACCAACGGGGATCATTAAAATTCCTTTTTCGTAAATATTCAAATAGAGTTTTATAGGTTTTTTTTGCCCATCCCATTTTAGTTCATATACATCCAGGAAACCAGCGCCTAAATCCGTTCTTTTTGTTGGAAAAGGACAGCAACTTTCTAATTTTGTAAAAGTGATTTTTTCTCCTTTTGGTCCAGCCAAAGCATTCAAAAAACGTTCCTGATTAATCGTCTCGTTTGCCGTATTTCTATAAAATATATTGATGGGATAATCTTGATCGTAACCATATTTTTTGTCTTTGCTATATTCCGTTATTACAAAAGTATTTTCAGTTGTAAGTGTGAGAGCGGGTGCATTGTCATCTACGTTTTTTAAAGTAGATTTTGTACTTACACAAGAAACACTAAGTAGCAATAAAGCGATAAAAAGCAATGTCTTTTTCATATTTTTAATTGATTTTTGGTAATATTATGACAATTATAATACCATTACCTGTTTAAAGAGGTACAAATATAAACAGAACTTTATAGCCTATTGCAATAACAAATATTAATTTATTGTGCAGTTTTTTACTATTGTAACTTTTCTCACATAGATTGAATAATTTGCTTTATATATTTGCATAAAATTTATAAATATGGATATTATTTTTCAAACATGGTCTTGGTATGTTTCCGGGTTTTTGATAGGCATGATTATGCTTTGTCTGATTTATTTTGGAAAAACTTTTGGTATGTCTTCTAATTTGCGCTCGATATGTTCTATAGCTGGCTTGGGTAACCGAGTAGCATTTTTTGATTTTGATTGGAAAGCACAACGTTGGAATTTAGTTGTGGTTTTAGGAGCAATGTTAGGTGGTTTTGTAGCGGTACATTTTATGAGTGATGCTTCAAATGTTGCTATAAATCCAAAAACTATTGCGCAGTTAGCACAACTGGGAATAGATGCTCCAAACGGAAAATTAATGCCAGATGCACTTTTTGGTATGCAAATTTGGCAATCTCCCAAAAGCATTTTTATTCTTATAATTGGTGGAATTTTAATAGGTTTTGGCTCTCGTTATGCTGGAGGCTGTACCTCAGGACATGCTATCTCGGGCTTAAGTAATTTACAACTTCCATCTTTGAAAGCGGTTATAGGTTTTTTTGTTGGAGGATTGATTATGGCTCATTTTTTATTACCCTTAATTTTTTAGAATATGAACGTATTAAAATATTTATTAGTTGGATTTGTTTTCGGGATTGTACTTACAAAATCAGAAGCGGTTTCATGGTATCGCATTTATGAAATGTTTCTATTTCAATCCTTTCACATGTACGGAATTATTTCCGTTGCTATTTTGACAGGAGTAATTGGCATCCAAATCATAAAAAGGAAAAATTTAAAAGACATAAAAGGACAGCCAATTGAGATTCTGGATAAAGAAGCTGGTACTTTCCGTTATTGGATTGGCGGATTATTTTTTGGATTGGGTTGGGCACTTGTTGGTTCTTGTCCAGGTCCAATATTTATTCTCCTTGGCGCCGGTTTTTGGAGTGTACTTTTAGTGCTGTTTGGAGCTTTGTTTGGTACCTTTATTTATGGTTTATTAAAAGATAAATTACCGCATTAATTCCACTAAAATTTAAATAGCATTTTCTGCAAAAGGAAATGCTATTTTTTTCTGTTTAATTTCAAAATACCAACTACAATAAAGTATTGTGCAAGTAGGTACGTTGCCATTATAAGAAATGAACTAAAAATGATGGGTTCATAAAATTTATTGAAAGCAAGAATACTATCTGAACTTACAAAAATAGTCGCACCTAGTAATATATAAGTCCCAGCAGGTTTACTCCATTTTAAATACCCTTTAAATGCAAATAAAAGCATTGTAGATAGAATGATAGCATAAGCCAAAACCGGTATTTTCAAATCGCCTAAAGTTGGTAATAATAGTAAAAACATTACTACTAAATATACAATAATAGCTGTGATACCTACCCAGAAAATAGCTTTGTTTCTGAATGAATTTATCCTTAATTGTTTGCTGAACAAGATAATATAAGCAATGTGCGAAATCAGAAATGCTACCAATCCAATTATGAAATAGATTTCAGCTTTGTAAGCAAACATTAAAACGATATCTCCCATCCAAGAAAAAGTCAAGGCTATTGAAAGAAATTTTTTTGATGGAAAGTCTCCACAAGAATAAACAGCCAAGATAAGAAAAGGGATCAAAAAAGGTTTTATAAACCACGAAATGTCTTCTCTTCCTAAAATAATTAATAAAAGATAAACGAAACTGATTGCAATATAGGCTTTAAAAGATAAGGTACTTCTCATGAATTGTTTTTAAAATTATGCCACTTCTACTTTTTCTTTTTCGAAATTTACACTTACAAAGTAGACTGTGACTATTAAGGATAACGTAAGATATCCAATAATGATATAATTTGAATAATGGAAAAGTTGATTCATTGAAAACCAGTCCCCAAAATAAGCAATAATTGCTATTCCAAAAGCAAATCGGAGGATTTCCCAAAATATTGAAATTTTTCGGGTATCCATTAATTCAGTGTAGCTATATACCGTTACAAAAATAAACGCTCCATATATAAATACATTGGGTAAACCAATTATGGCAATAAAATTATATAAATAGCTAATAAACAACAAAGTAACAACAGCTTGAATCATCGACCAAAACATCAGTTTTTTAGAATGTTTGGTGCCATATTTTTCAAAAGAATAAACATCTCTAATCTTGTATACAGGATATTTTTCTTCAAAATTTTCTGGGCGCCATCCCGTTGGTTTAAACCAAATGGTGAATTTGTCTTTCAAGTTTTCGGCACGCCAAGCATCGGTTATCAGTAGGCAAAGATGCTGAAAATTAATGCGAATAGGATTCCAGGTTTGTGCGGGTCTTGTGATTCCAAAAACTGGTGGAACTGATGCTAATTCTTCTTGAAATGTTCCAAATAATTTATCCCAAATTATAAATATTTGGGAATGATTTTTATCCATATATTCTGGATTAATAGCATGATGCACCCTATGGTGAGAAGGCGAAACCAAGATGTTCTCCAGAAAACCAATTTTTTTAATATGCTTGGTATGATACCAAAATTGAAGAAATAAATGAATAGGAAGTGTTATCGCAATTATTTTTGAGGGAACTCCTAACAGCGCTGCAGGAATCAGTAAAAAGGTAAATAAATTCACAAAACTGGATATGGGCTGACGTAAAGCACAAGCTAAATTAAACTCTTCACTACTATGATGAATCGCATGCTTATTCCATAAAAAATTAATTTGATGCGAAAAACGATGACTCCAATAACCATAAAAATCAATAGCTATGAAACCAATAATATAGGCAAGAACGGTAGGTTCTAAATGAAAAATGGCGATTTTTGAAGCGATCCAATCGTAAGAAACAAGGGTGATGCTAAGCCCTAAAACGTCCTTTACGGAGTTGACCATTCCAGAACTTACGCTTGAAACAGAATCCATATTAGGAGCTGTATTTTCTCCTTTATAATGACCATATATTTTTTCTATTATAATTAATATCAAAAAAATAGGCATTACAAAAACTAAAATCTTTCCGTATTCTACCATAAAAGCCTGTTGTGTTGTTCAAATATATAATAAAAGTATATATTTTTTGAATTATTTGTAATAATTCTATAACAGGCTGTGAATTTAAATACGGTTAAATAATTTCAGCGCTTAAACCAGCTTCCAATAGTTGGGTACACTGCGGTTTTAGCTTATTATAGGGACCTGTTTTTACGGTGCATTTTCCATTGTAATGAACAATTAACGAACATTGTTCCGCTTGTTCTGCAGTATGATTACAAACACGTATTAAAGTTTCTATAACATGGTCAAAGGTATTTACATCATCATTATAGACAATAATTTCGTTATCTATCGATACAATTTCTTTTACACTGACTCTTTCTCTTACTTTTTCTTTAGTACTCATTTTGTAGGTTTTTTGTACTTGTATTATTAATAAAAAATAAAACTCTAATTTACGTATTTTAATGAAACCCAGTTGTTTCTTTCGAATTTTTTAACATAAGTTAAACCTTTTTCTGTGCAGGAAGCATCAATAAATGGAATGTCTTCTACATAGAAACCACTTAAAAGTAACGTGCCTTTTGGATTC
The DNA here is from genome assembly GCF_048158585.1 of Flavobacterium galactosi. Taxonomy (NCBI): domain Bacteria; kingdom Pseudomonadati; phylum Bacteroidota; class Flavobacteriia; order Flavobacteriales; family Flavobacteriaceae; genus Flavobacterium; species Flavobacterium galactosi. The sequence goes on along the minus strand of NZ_JBLNKV010000006.1, from coordinate 149,961 downwards.
AAGCAATCCACGTAACTTTGCATATCGTTCAACAAAATGTTTCTATTGATGTTAGCAATTATCAAATCATATTTTTTGTCTTTCAACAAAGCTGCATCACCTTCATAAACTGTAATATGTTCACAATTATTGCGTTCCCCATTTTCAATTGAATTCAAATAACACCAATTGTCAATATCAATGGCGTCGATTGGTTGCGCTCCTTTCATTTCGGCAAGAATTGCCAAGATTGCTGTTCCACAACCCATATCAAGTGTTTTTAAACCATTTACATCGATTTCCAATAAATGTTGGATCATCATATGTGTAGTCTCATGATGACCGGTTCCAAAACTCATTTTTGGCTCGATTACAATATCAAATTCGGCATCCGTTTTTGGGTGAAAAGGAGCACGTACATGACAATTTCCATCTACATCAATCGGTTCAAAATTCTTTTCCCATTCCTCATTCCAGTTCACTTGCTCTATTTCTTCGAAAGTATAGTCAATTTTAAATTCCTCCGATTCTAAAATTTGAATATTGTCAAGAATCATTTCGTCCCATAAATCTTTTTGCACAAAAGCAGAAACACCCGTTTCGGTTTCGGTAAAACTTTCAAAAGCTTTTTCTCCTAATTGGGCAATTAATATTTCTGAACCTAGTTCTTTTGGTTCTATGGTAAAATGATATCCGATATAAATGTTTGACATGTTTATTTTTTTTGCAAAGGTAGTATTATCTCTTTTTATTGAAGAATTAAAACAAAAAAAGGCTTGATAAATATCAAACCTTTTTTCTATTGAGGGTAAAAAATTATATTGCGTTCACAATAGCAACAAAATCGTCCGCTTTTAAGGCAGCTCCTCCAATAAGACCTCCGTCTACATCTGGTTTAGAGAAAATTTCTTTTGCATTTTCTGGTTTTACACTTCCACCGTAAAGAATAGAAACATCATCTGCGATGTCGCTTCCGAACGCTTTGCGTACAGTTTCTCTGATGAATTCGTGCATTTCTTGAGCTTGTTCCGGAGAAGCTGTTTCTCCAGTTCCAATTGCCCAAACTGGCTCGTATGCTAAAACAACATTTGCCCAGTCTTTCGCTTCAATCTGAAACAAACCGTCACGCAATTGATTTTCAACGATATTGAAATGATTTTTAGATTGACGGTCTTTTAATTCTTCACCAAAACAGAAAATAACAGTCATGTCATGTTCTAAAGCAGTATTTACTTTACTGGCAATTAAAGCATCTGTTTCATTAAAAATTGCTCTACGCTCCGAATGTCCAAGAATTACGATATTTACACCAACACTTTTAAGCATATCAGCAGAAATTTCGCCTGTAAAAGCACCACTTTCAGCTTGATGTACATTTTGAGCAGCCACATCAATGTTAGTAAACTCTAAATGATCAACTGCAGAAGCCAAGTTTACAAAAGTTGGGGCTACAATTACTTGTGCCGCAGTTTCTGTTGGGACTTTTGCAATTAATTCATTCAATAAATCTTCAGTCTGTTCTGCGTTTTTATGCATTTTCCAGTTTCCTGCTACAATCTTCTTTCTCATTTTGTTGTTATTTATTTTAGTTAGGTAGTTTATTTTGAAATGAATACGGCTATTATTTCAATTTTTTTAAAGTTTCATTTATTAAGTCAAAATCAGTTTCTATCGCACGATATAAAACTATTTTTCCTGTTTTGTCAATGATGATGTATCTTGGAATCCAATCCAAATCAATTGCTTTTCCAAAAACACCTTTCATTTGGTCATTTGCCATGAAATGATCTCCTTTTAATTCGTGCTTTTCAATACCAACTTTCCATTTATCGGCAGCTTTGTCCATAGAAATAAAAACATAAGCCACATCAGGATTATTTGCCTGTAATTCTTTGATTTTCGGCATTGCTTTTACGCAATCTCCGCACCATGAAGCCCAAACTTCAATTACTAAAGTTTTGCCTTTGTGCTTTTTTAAAATATTCTTAAAAGCAACTTGGCTCCCATCAGTTGACAATAATGTTTCTGATAAAGCCTCTTTTGAAAATGCTGATTTTTGAGCTTGCGTACAAGAAAAGGTTACGAAAGCGATGAATAAAACGAATATTTTTTTCATTTTTTATAATTTGGAACAAAGTTAAACAAACAATTTGATTGGGGAATATAGATTGACGAATTTTGAATACTCAACAATTATGTCCCCAAAAATGATTTTTTTATAATGTTAAAAGCAGTGAAATCGTAATAGTTAGCTGTTAAATAGCGCGTTTGTTGCAATAAATTAAAAGTATGATTTTCAAAACGAACCAATTTATTCGAATTTAATACGTGTTTCAGCAGAATTTAATACTAAAATAAGACTGAATCTATGTAGCTATATAAAATAGCTAAAGGTTTAAAATTACCTGTTTCAGTAACTTTAAACCTTTAAATTAAAATTTCAAGCTTTATTTATAACTTCAAACTTGCAATATCATTATAATGGACCTTTTGCAAAATGGTTCCTTTTTCAAGGACTACGATACTAGGATTGGCTCTTTCAATCGTTTTTAAAGCAGTGGCATCACAGAAATAAAAATCGAATGTCATCCCGAATTCTTTTTTGGAAGTCGCAATTTCTTCCGGTGAAGAAGCGGTCATTCCTATTACTTTATAGCCTTTTGCTTTAGCTTCCTGATTCAATTTTTCCAATTTAATTAAACCGGCTTTATCTGCATGAACTAGATCATAGGCTACAATCATGACTAATTTTGGCTCGTCTAAGAACTCCTCTTTATAATCAGATCCGTCTTTTTCCATTGCAAAATCATGAATAGGAGGAACGTAACCTTCGGTAATCACTTTGTCTTTTCTGTCTACAAAAGTGGCTCCTTCAGGGAGTGCCATTAAATCTTTTTCATTAAATTCTTTGTCAACGCCATTTACTTTGTAGATAAAAACCATTTCGACTATACTTTTTGGCGCATTATCAGGAATTCTCATCCCTTTTTGGATATTGGTTCCTACTTTGTAAGGACGGAAATCGATTATAGGCAAATGATTGATAACCCAATAGCCCATAAATGCACATAAAGCGATACTTGCAAAAGCCAATATGTTTTGAACAGTATTTCCAAATAATGGGTTGACCAATTTTCTGTTGAAAAATAGAATCAGAATAAAGAATAATAAAACTACATCTTTGGTGAAGGATTGCCACGGTGTAATATGCAAAGCATCGCCAAAACATCCACAGTCTTTAACAACGTCAAAATAAGCAGAATAAAAGGTAAGGAAAGTGAAAAATACAATCAATAACAACAAACTGTTAATCGTAAATTTTGATTTGTAACCAATGAGTAACATAACACCTAAAACAACTTCAAGAATAACCAAAAACAAAGCAATCGCTAATGCAAATGGTATTAAGAAAGGCATGTTGAAAACAGGTTCGCCAAAATATTCAGCCAGTTTATATGAAAAACCAATGGGGTCGTTCAACTTTATTAATCCCGAAATGATAAATAAGAGTCCAACGAAAATTCGAGAAAATTGAGTGATTATATTTTTCATAATTTTTTAAATTTTAGTTCCAAAACCCATTAAAATCAACGCAAAAATAGAATAATTAATCATATCCTGATAGTTGGCATCAATACCTTCAGAAACCAATGTTTTTCCTTTATTATCTTCAATTTGTTTGACACGAAGCAGTTTTTGTAAAATCAAGTCCGTAAGTGAACTCACACGCATGTCGCGCCAAGCTTCCCCGTAATCATGATTTTTAGCTTCCATTAAATCTTTGGTCAGTTTAACTTTGGCATCGTATAATTCGGTTGCTCTTGAAACCTCTAAATCGGGTTGCTCAACAACGCCTAATTCCAATTGGATTAATGCCATAATGGAATAATTGATAATCCCGATGAATTCACCGGTTTCATCTTCGTCAATTTTACGAACTTCGTTTTCTTGTAAACTTCGTATTCTTTGGGCTTTAATATAGATTTGATCTGTCAATGATGGCAATCTTAAAATACGCCAAGCACATCCGTAATCTTTCATTTTGTTGATAAACAGCGAACGACAAAGCGCAATCACAGTATCATATTCCTTTGAAGTATTCTTCATTATTGGTGTATATTTGTCTAAAATTTTTTCAAAAATAGTATATTTTTTTTGAATGTAGAATTTTGAAGTCTTTAAAACTGTAAACAAATGACTATTAACTGCAAAGGGCAACTCATCGACTTATCAACTCCCAAAGTAATGGGAATTTTGAATGTTACACCCAACTCTTTTTTTGATGGTGGAAAGTACAAAAATGATAACGAAATACTTTCTCGGGTTGAAAAAATGCTTCTTGACGGAGCTACTTTCATTGATTTAGGTGCGTATTCCAGTAAGCCTAGTGCCGAATTTGTTTCAGAACAACAAGAAATTTCAAGAATTGTTCCTGTCATTGATTTGATTATAAAAAGCTTCCCCGAAACGATTATTTCAATTGATACTTTTAGAGCTGAAGTAGCGAAAGCCTCCATCGAAAGTGGAGCAGCCATCATCAACGATATTGCTGCAGGAAATCTAGACGAAAAGATGTTTGATGTAATTGTAAAATACAATGTTCCTTATATCATGATGCATATGCGAGGTAATCCTCAGACGATGCAAACGCTCACGAATTATGATGATATTGTAAAAGAAATGGTGTTCTATTTTTCGGAACGAATTGCCAGAGCGCGAAGTTTTGGAATCAATGATTTAATTATAGATCCTGGTTTTGGCTTTGCTAAAAAATTAGAACAAAACTACGAAGTATTTCAAAAAATGGAATTGTTTGACATGCTTGAATTACCACTTTTAGTTGGAATTTCAAGAAAATCTATGATTTATAAAACGCTGAATTCTAATGCAGAACAGGCCTTAAACGGAACCACTGTTTTGAATACTTTGGCATTGTCTAAAGGAGCAAAAATCCTTCGTGTTCATGATGTAAAGGAAGCAATGGAATGTGTTACTTTATTTAATAAAATCAATTCATAACATGAAATATTTCAGTCTGATTGTCCTTTTTATCTTGTTTTCCTGCGGGAATAAAGAAGACATTTTATTGCCAAAAGCCACTACAACAATCGTCAAAAATGTAGAAGATCATTCCCCAATCTATATTTTTTTTAGAACAAACGAAAAAGATACGTTGGCAGAGGTAAACAGAAAAAACAGTATAATTTCTACCAATTGGATTTTCAATATTGACAAGCGTTTACCTTTGCGATTGGTAATTCCTGAAGTCATGAAACTGCAACAAAAAAAGCGGGAAGAAAAAGCACATAAGAATGAAAAGGCTCAAAATTATTATTCGTATGCGGATACTATTGGCAAGAATTTAGCTTTTATTCCTTTTACAAATGTGTATTACAAATTAGAAAAACCGAAGTCAGGAATTGTTGTTTTTTTTACAAAAAATAATGTTGTTTTAGTCGACAATATTAGGGTAAAAAAAGAAGAACTTCTAGCGTATTTAAATAAAGTCCCTAGCGATAAACCTAATATATATGTCTTTTGCTTTGATAAAGATTTAAGTTTTGGAAGTTATATTCAATATAAAATTTTCTTGCAAAGTTTAAAATTTTCAAAATTAAAACAGGAACTAGAGTATATTTACTAGCAGGAAAACAATAGTTTCAGACCTTCAAAAAGATTAAAAGAATCATTAAAAGCATAATTCTACTGATTTTATTGTTGATACTATGATTTTAAAAACTAAAGGCTTTCTTTTTACGAAAGAAAGCCTTTAGTTTTTATAAGGTGAGAAATTGTTATTTAATAACCGCCTCCACCACCACCTCCACCACCGGTGCCTGCTGGATTTGTTGTGATAAGCTGCCCTCTTATTTCTCCAGTAGGAAATGCTGTAGTATGTAAATTTACATAATAAAGGTTGGCAATAAGATCTGCTTCCTGAGTTGCATTTAAAGCAACACTTGTGTAAGTTATTGGAGAAACTAAACTAGAAAGAGGAAAGATTATATTATTGGCTGGAGCTACTCCAATAGCACCTCTATGGATATGTCCATCTGTGGGGGTTAAACCACTGTATGTGACAGTTAATGTGAATATTTTTGTAGTTTTATTAAATTTAAGCACGGCAGTTCCAATAGCTGTTGAATTATTGGAAGGTACTTCGCTTACACCATTTAAAGTCGCATTAAAAGTTACTATGATTGGTGATGGAGTAGAATCGTCACTATTATTGCAAGAAATTAAACCTGATAAAGTGATAAAAATAACTAAAAGTCGAATGGAACGTTTCATAATAAATTTTTTAAAAGGTTACTAAAATAGAAACAATGTTATTAAAAAAATCATTTAATTCTCGTTAACTGTTTTAGATTTAGTAGGAGACTAATACAAAACTCTTTGAGAGGAAGTATAAAATTAGTTTTTTTATAATGAAAATACAAATAAATATGAATTAAAATATTGATTTATAAGGTTTTAAATTTAAAAAGACATATTTATACTGATTTTTTATCTCCAAAATATTTTCGGACAAAAAGGTATATGTACTTATTTTTAAAACCTAAATGTAAAATGTTATTTTTAAACTGAAGACTGTGATTTATTGCTACAAACTTCTTACTGATGATGGTACGGTTCGTTTCTCAAAATTGTAAATCCGCGATACAATTGTTCTATAAAAAATAACCGAACCATTTGGTGAGAAAAAGTCATTAGTGAAAGCGAGATTTTCCCTTGTGCTTTGTTAAACACCGTTTCCGAAAATCCATAAGGGCCGCCAATTACAAAAACTAAAGTTTTGATACCTGAGTTCATTTTTTTTTGTAGTTCTTCTGAAAAACCAACACTGGAAAAGTTTTTTCCATTTTCGTCCAATAAAATAAGTTGATCTGTTGGTGTTATTTTTGCCAAAATCAATTCACCTTCTTTTTCTTTCTGTTGACTTTCCGACAGGTTTTTTACGTTCTTGATATCAGGGATAATATCCAGATCAAATTTGATATAAAAAGACAAACGCTTGGTGTAATCGTCTATTAATGTTTGTAAAGCTTTGTTATCAGTTTTACCGATAGCAATAAGTTTAATGTTCATTTTGTGGAATTTCAGAGGCGCAAAGATAGAAAATTGATATTGCATTTGTTGAACAAAAAAAGCCCATGTAAATGGACTTTCTAGCGCTAACTCTTAATTTTTTTACAATTTTGATTCGGTATATTCTTTGAAGTTATTCAATATGGATTGCCAACCCGATTCTTGCATGGCTATTGGGTTTTCGTTTTCTGCTTCAAAGACTTCAATAATTTTGGTCATATCATTGGCATCAGAAAAACTAATTTTTACTTTTCTATTGTCATCAGCGGTATATTCAATCAGTTCATTTCGTTTTATAGTGTCATAAGTTCCACTGAAGTCAAATCCCATACTGCCGTCTTTAGCTTCCATTCTTGAAACAAATTTACCTCCAACTTTCAAATCATTTTCAGCTCTGGTTGTGTGCCAGTCGTCAGAAGCATTGTTCCATTTTACAATATCTTCAGGATTTGTCCACTTATCCCAAACGGTTTCTATTGGTGCATTAACTACAGTTTCTACTGTTATCAATGTTTTATCATTATTTTCCATATCTTAAATTATTTTGTTTTTTCAACACAGTTAAACATCCATTGAACACCAAATTTATCGGTGCAGCTTCCATAATAGACACCCCAAAACATAACTTGAAGTTCCATAGTTATTGTTCCTTCAGCGGCTAATGCAATAAATAATTTTTTCGTTTCAGCTCTTGTATCCGGTTCCAAATTGATATAAACATTATTTCCGAAATTTACTTTAAATCCTATTGATTCAGGTGCATCAGTTCCCATCAAAATATGTCCGCCAACAATTGGTAATTCAATGTGCATGATTAGATTTTTATCATTCTCATCAAGTGGAGGCATTCCTTCTGCAGGTGGAATATCTTTGAATCGCGCTATTCCGCCACCGCTAAATTCTCCTCCAAATACGGATTTATAAAAATTAAATGCTACCTCTGTGTTGCGAGGGAAATTGAGATACGTGCTTACTCGTGCCATTTCATCTTTTTTTAATTATATAATTTCTTTATTTTACTTTTTATGAAGGTTTCCTTCTAATGTTCTAGCCATTATAGGCTGTTTCTAGCTGTTCGATATCAATTTTCACCATTTGCATAATCGCCTGCAACACACGATTTGATTTTTCAGTATCATCGCTTTGCATCATTTCACCTAATACAACAGGCACAATTTGCCAAGAAACGCCAAATTTATCTTTCAGCCAACCACATTGTTGAATTTGTCCGCCTTCAGAAAGTTTTTCCCAAAACGAATCAATCTCTGGTTGGTCTTCACAATTAACGATGAATGAAACAGCTTCCGAAAACGTAAATAGAGGACCACCATTCAAAGCAAGAAAATCTTCTCCGTCTAATTGAAATGGAATCGTTAAAACAGTTCCTTCCGGCAAGGGTGCATTTTTTCCGTAATGAGTTGCTTTTCCAATTGTCGAATTTTTAAAAATGGCAGCATAAAAAGTTACTGCTTCATCGGCATTGTCATTGAACCACAAACAAGGTGTTATTTTTTGGGTAATTATTTTTTTACTTTCCATAAAATAGTTTTTATATTGGACTTTAAATTACAAAACAGGAAAAAATAAAGAGATTGCATCGTTCGAAATGAAGCAATTATTTAAGGATATTAAAAGTACAAAATTAGTTGAAAACAAAAAGTTAATCTAAAAGCATTTTGTGTTAATTAATTACATATCAAATATTTAGTTGTTAGGTTTTAATAAAAAAAGCTACTCAGCATCCGTTTATCAGAATGTTTGAGGAGCTTTTTTTAAGATTTTTTTTAGTGTTTTGTTAGAAGATAGCAGTAGTTGTTCTTTTTGTTATGCGCCGTTTAATATTTATTCATTAAGTTCCTTTGGAAATCGGTCTGAAATTAAATTTAACTCAATATTGTGTTCTAAATAGGCTTTTAAACCTGCTAAAACTAATGTATATCCTTCTGTTGAATCCTGTATTTGTGAGATTATTTTTTCTGTATCACCCAGAAATCCAGTATTGACAATGCTTACAAAAGTTCTCGCTTCTCCTAGATTTTTAAATATCCATTCCACGGTAGTGATTTCATCATAGTTTCCCCATTCTATTACTATTTTTTTATTCAGTTCTATCATTTTGGTCCTAACCGAAATAGAATGGTTGTACATTTCCCAAGTCCATTGTGTTTCTTTTCCTTCTTCAAGTTTTCCTGAACTTTTAGTGAACCAAAATTTAGTCGTAATTTCTGGATTTATAAATGCCTGAAAAACGTCTTCGATGGGTTTTCTAATTAGCATTTCTGCTTTTGCATAGTGCTTAGTTTTTTCAGTCATCTTTCATGTTTTTTGGCCTTATTTTAAATTATGATTTTGGCAACGGTGCTCCAACAGCAATATCACATCTGTGGTTTGTTTGACCGTGTGGTGGGTTCATTCCCTCAGGAGTAGGCGTTGTTACTATTGGTGTTGTAGCAGCTGGACTAGTAGAAACAGACTGATTTTGTGGGGAAGTTATTTGCTGTGTTTCGGGAGTATTTTTAGCTGAAGCTACAGGAGAATTTAATGGAGCTCCAACAGGAATATCGCAACGATGACCAGGTTGACTGTGTGCTGGATTTATTCCTTTGGCAACAGGAATAGGAGTTGTCGAAGCTTGATTTTGATCGACCGCATTAGTATTTTGCTGTTCTTGAGAAGGTAATGAAGCTTGACTACGCATTTGTTTACCAACTTCAGTAAAGGGAACTATGTTTGCTGGACTAGTACTATTTTGAAGTTCGATTTCTTTTTTGCAAGAAATCAATAGTATTGAGGATACAAAAAGAAGGCTTAAAAAAGATTTCATAGTCAGTTTTTTTGGTTGTTACTAAACTCAAATATAGGATTTTAATACTATATACCAAAATAAAATATCTGATTTAAATGGATTCAATCTCCTGATAGTTAAATGTTAATGTTCAGAATTTCTAGCACAGCATTTTATTACAGTCTAATCTTTCACACTATACAATGCTTTATTGAAAACAGATTAATTTGTTACTTTTCTTAAGAACAAAGCGCACATATTTTTAAATCCACAAAATAAATCTTACTTTAGCATTCCAATAAATTTCCTATAAAATGATTAGCGAAGCACAGTTCAAAAACGAGTTACAAATACTGATAAAAAACGCCATTCGGGAAGATATTGGCCCTGGTGATTACAGCTCTTTGGCTTGTATTCCTACAACGGCAACCGGAAAAGCGAAGTTGCTTGTAAAAGAAGATGGTATTATTGCCGGTGTAGCTTTCGCCAAAATGGTTTTCGAGTATGTAGATTCTAATTTGCAAATAGATACATTTATTCAGGACGGAACTCCAGTAAAAAAGGGGGATGTTGTTTTTCATGTTTCGGGAAGTTCACAATCCATCTTGAAATCGGAACGGGTTGTTTTGAATTCGATGCAAAGAATGTCTGCAATTGCTACCAAAACCAAAGAATATGTTTACCTTTTAGAAGGGACAAAAACTAAAATCCTTGACACGCGCAAAACGACACCAGGTTTTAGAGCTTGTGAGAAATGGGCAGTGAAAATTGGTGGAGGCGAAAACCACCGTTTTGCTTTGTATGACATGATTATGCTCAAGGACAATCACAATGATTTTGCCGGCGGAATTACTTTGGCCATAGCCAAAACCAAAGCCTATCTCAAAGAAAATAATCTAGATCTAAAAATCATTGTCGAAGCTAGGAACTTGGATGAAATCAAAGAAATATTAGAAAGCGAAGGCATTTATAGAATTTTGATAGACAACTTCAATTATGAAGATACCCGAAAAGCAGTGGCTTTGATAGATGACAAATGCCAAACGGAATCTTCAGGGAATATCAATGAAGAAACAATTGGTCTTTATGCGGAATGTGGTGTTGATTATATTTCGTCCGGAGCCTTAACGCATTCTGTCTATAACATGGATTTGAGCTTAAAAGCAATATGAGTAAAGAAATTGAACAGAGAATAGAAAAAATCCCCGTAATACGGAATCTTGCCCGTGCGTTAAAAAAAATAAAACTTCCCTGGTTACAGGGATTATCGTTGTATGACTTATTGGAATTGTATGGATTAGGAATTGTCGAAAGCGCCTTGACCTATCATGCCAGTGCGATTGCATTTAGTTTTTTCATGGCATTATTTCCCTTTGCGCTGTTCATATTAAATCTTATCCCATACATTCCAATTTTAGGTTTTCAAGATGATTTTCTTCAATTTGTAAGGGAAGGAGTACCGCCAAATACCTATGAAGCTATTTATAAAATTATCAATGATATCCTTAATAACAGCCATTCCGGATTATTGTCTTCGGGGTTTATATTGTCTATTTTCTTGATGGCAAATGGGTTAAATGGGATTTTGGGAGGCTTTGAATCCTCGCGTCATGTCCTCATCAAAAGAGGGTTTGTGCACCAATACATTGTCGCTCTGGGGATGTCATTATTATTGTCTTTACTTTTGATAGTAACCGTAGCAATTATAGTAATTTTTGAGGTATTTATTCAAAAAACCGTTTTTAACGATCAGGTTCAGTTGATCATTTTAGGAAGATATGTGTTTATAATTTTAATGCTTTTGATGACAACTTCGATACTTTTCAAATTTGGCACAAAACACGACAAAAACAGGGCTTTTATCTCGATAGGCTCTGTATTTACTACGATATTGATTCTTTTGGATTCGTATGTTTTTGGTATTTGGGTCGTACGATTTTCAAAATACAATGAATTATATGGCTCTATTGGAACCTTATTAATACTGATGTTTTACATTTGGATCAACTGTATGATATTACTGCTGGGTTTTGAATTGAATGCTTCAGTAAATAAATTAAAAATAAAAAAAGAAGCCTAGTTTTTAGGAGCTATTTCCTGCTGTTCGTTTTAATCTTTTTATCAGCCGAAAAGGCGGATAAAAAGGATTTCCACTGCCATCAGGGCTAGGGAATTTCGATTTCAATTAAGGAATCTGTTTCATTTTAAATTTGTAATTTTAGACAAACAAATTTCATGATGAATCCAATTTATATCAATCAAAACGAAATTCTCAAACGCTATAAACAACCTGACAAATTTACCCACAAAGGCATTCAAGGACATGCTTTAATTATCGGTGGAAGTTATGGGAAAATGGGAGCTGTTTGTCTTTCGTCTAAAGCTTGCTTGAAAACGGGTTGTGGATTAGTCACTGTTTTTATACCAAAATGTGGCTACGAGATCCTTCAAATTGCCATTCCCGAAGTCATGGTGGTAACGGATAATCAGGAAAAATTCATCTCGGATATTACTTTTGATATCAAACCACAAGCCATAGGAATAGGACCGGGTTTAGGTCTGGAAATCGAGACGCAACAAGCCGTTTATAAATTGCTACAAACGAATAAAATTCCTTTGGTAATTGATGCGGATGCATTGAATATTTTATCCAAAAACAAAGAATGGCTTCCTTTATTACAACCCAAAACCATCCTCACGCCACACCCCAAAGAATTGGAACGCTTAATAGGAAAATGGGTTTCGGAAGAAGAAAAAATGGCTAAAACAAGCACTTTTTCTAAACAGTGCAATCTGATTATTGTTATGAAAGGCGCACCAACACGTATTGTCGATGGAGAAACAATCTACGAAAACACCACTGGAAATGCCGCTTTGGCCACTGCAGGAACCGGAGATGTCTTGACGGGAATGATCACCAGTTTATTGGTACAATCCTATGAACCAATAAACGCTGCCATACTTGGTGTTTATCTGCATGGACTCACCGCTGATATTGCGCTGCCCGAAACCGGTTATCAATCGTTTATCGCTTCTGATGTTATTTCGAACATTGGAAAAGCATATTTGAGTTTAGAAAATAAGGATTACAACATCTTGTAATTTATTTTTCATCCGTCATTCCGTCCCAGTTTGTCATTCCGACGAAGAAGGAATCTCACTTGAGAAACACTATCGAAGCTTTTGCACTGAAACCATCATTCTATAAAATTGTAATTAAATTCATTATTTGTAAGTTTGTACGTAAGCAAAATAGCTTTATCCAATTTGATTATGGAAAAAATACCCCATCTTAGAACCGTAAATGTTACACGATACATCACTCCGTTGCGAGAAGGCGGTTCTTTGCCTGCGCTCGCTGAAGCCGATGATGATTTTAAATATGTATTGAAATTCAAAGGTGCCGGTCACGGTGTAAAAGCCTTAATCGCCGAATTAATTGGCGGTGAAATTGCCCGTGTTTTGAACCTAAAAATGCCGGAACTCGTTTACGCTAATCTCGACGAAGCTTTCGGACGCTCAGAAGGCGACGAAGAAATCCAGGACTTACTTAAAGGGAGTCAGGGACTTAATTTGGCTCTACATTATCTATCAGGTGCCATAAATTTTGATCCTGTTGTGACGGTGGTTGATGCAAAATTAGCTTCCCAAATTGTTTGGCTGGACGCTTTTATTACCAATGTAGACCGAACTTTCAGAAATACGAATATGCTGATTTGGCACAAGGAATTATGGCTGATTGATCACGGTGCTAGTCTTTATTTTCATCATTCGTGGACCAATTGGAAAACGCATGCACAAAGTCCTTTTGCATTGATAAAAGACCATGTGTTGTTGCCACAAGCTTCATTATTAAAAGAAACCGATGCGATATTCAAAAAAATACTAACAGAAGAAGTGCTGGAATCCATTGTTAATCTTATTCCAATAGAATGGCTCCAATGGGAAGATACGGATGAAACTCCCGAAACGCTTCGGGAAGTCTATTTCCAGTTTTTATCCATACGCTTAAACCATTCCGAAATTTTTATAAATGAAGCCCAAAATGCAAGAGAAACACTTATATGAGTATGCCGTAATCCGGGTTGTACCAAGGGTAGAACGCGAAGAATTCCTCAATGTGGGTATTATTCTCTTTTGTAAAAAAGCCAAGTTTATAAAAGTGCTCTGTTCGTTTAACGAAGCGAAACTTCAATTGTTTTCAGCCGATTTAGATTTGGAACAATTGCATTTAAACTTACAGGCATTCGAGAAAGTGGGGCATGGGGAAAAATCGGGTGGGCCAATAGCGCAATTCGATATTCCATCCCGTTTCCGTTGGTTGACTGCTCTTCGCAGTTCGGCGATTCAAACCTCAAGACCGCATCCGGGATTGTGTGATGATTTAGAACAAACGGTGCAAAGATTGTTTGAGGAAATGGTATTGTAATGAATTGGATTGGAAAAACGGTTGTGAAGTTTTAGTGTTCTGATAAAAATATTCTTTTGAATTCAGCTAATTAACCTTCAAAAAAATCAAGGAATACTATTCAGATGGCGCGCAAGATGCATGCCCATGCTAAAGCAAGCTTGAAGGAGATAACCACCTGTGGGTGCATCCCAGTCCAGCATTTCGCCAATACAATAGTTGTTTTTCATCATTTTCAATTGGAAGTTTTTATCCACGGCATTCAATTGAACACCTCCAGTTGTAGATATCGCATCGTTCAATAGGGCAGAACCTGTGATTTCGATACGCAGTTTTTTGATGTTTTGTGCCAATAGTTCCGGATTCAGGTAGGTTTCTTTTGAAAGATATTTTTTCAAAAGCCCAATCTGCGCAAGACTCAATTTAACCTCTTTTTGTAATTTTTCGCTCGTCTTTTTTAAGGTCGATTTTTTGATTTTTTGATGCAAATCATCATAACTTAATGCTGGTTTTAGGTCTAGAAAAATAGTGGCCTTTTCTTGGCTTTCAAGCTGCTCCCTAATTTGTGGACTGAGCGCATAAATGGCATTGCCTTCTAAACCAAAACGCGTGATTACCGCTTCGCCTTTTTGAGTTTTATTCAAGCAGCTAATAGAAATGTTTTTAAGCGGACTGCCTTCATGTTCCATAATGAAATCTTCCGGCCAGTGAACACGATACGCACAATTTGAAGATTGAAACGGAATGACAGCTATACCTTGTGTTTTGAATAAATCAAGCCATGTGCCATCAGATCCGGTTACTTTCCAGCTGCCTCCACCCAGGGCAAAAATGGTATAGTCAGCTTTTACTTCAGTATCAGTATTAAAAATAAGATTATTGTTAGTAGTCCAACCTGTCCAAGTGTGTTCGTATTGTATGGAAACGCCTTGTTTATCTAGAACGGCAAGGATTGCGTTGAGCACTGTTATAGGTTTAATGCCACTTTCAGGATACACGCGTTTGCTACTGCCTATGTAGGTTGGAATCCCAATAGTATCAATCCAATTTCGAAAATCATGATTATCAAAATCAAGGAGTGCTTTTTCTAGAAAATGGGATGGCGTATAGCGCGCTATGAGCTCAGCAATAGGTTCCGAATGGGTGAGGTTAAATCCTCCTTTTCCGGCTACCAGAAATTTTCTCCCCAGTGTTTTGTTTTTCTCGTAGATGGTAACGGTAAACTTCTTGCAATCCAGTAATGCAGCGAGCAAAAGTGCTGCTGGTCCTCCGCCAATAATTGAAACTGATTTCTTCACCCCGCAAAAATACGGTTTGTTTTGTCGATTAATGGGGATATCAGTTTTTATATTAGCTATTGTTTGGGCGTAACCACAAAGCAGAAAATCCCGGTTCAGATTCACGAATCTGCAGCTTTCGGGTCGGGCTTTTGGCTCTATCTTTATTTTTTTAAAGAAAAAATAAAGGATGCCGCCGCAATCCCTTACGCGAACCTTGAATTGAGATAAATCAGCGATATCCGATTGATTGGATTTACTGTGTATTGAACTTCATTATCCGAAAAAGCGCTATATTTCTTTGTTAAAATGTGTAATAAAACATATTTTCATTTCAAAAAGTGTAGTATTACACATTTTTTACTAATGAAATAATGTATATTTGCAATGAGTTTAATTTGTAAATATTTAAATATGAATCGATTATTGTTGAGCGAATTAGTCGTTTGGAAAAATTCTAAAAATAGAAAGCCTTTAATCATTCAAGGGGCAAGACAAGTGGGAAAAACTTGGCTGATGAAAGAATTTGGAAAACGAGAATTTGAACAAGTGGTGTACCTCAATTTTGAAAGCAGCAGCCGATTAGGGGATTTGTTTTCGGTTGATTTTAATATAGAAAGAATTATTACCGTTATAGAAATAGAAACCAATCAAAAAGTTATTCCTGAAACAACTTTACTTATTTTTGATGAAATTCAAGAAGTAGAAAAAGGATTGACGGCCTTGAAATATTTTCAGGAATTAGCACCAAATTATTATATTGTTGCTGCTGGTTCGTTGCTTGGTATTTCGTTGCAAAAAAATAATTCTTTTCCCGTTGGTAAAGTTGATTTCATGAAATTGTATCCAATGAGTTTTATTGAATTTCTAGAAAATAAAGGGGAACAACGATTGGTAGAACAAGTAAAAAATAAAAATTGGGAGGTGATTAGTTCCTTTCATGAAAAGTTGGTATATGAATTACGCTTGTATTATTTCATTGGGGGAATGCCTGAAGTTGTCGCAAATTATTTGGAAAACAAAAATTTGGAAATCGTAAGAACATTGCAACAAAAAATAATAATTGGATATGAAAATGATTTTGCTAAATATGCTCCCAACGAAATTGTTCCAAAAATAAAACTCGTATGGCATTCGTTGATTAGTCAATTGGCCAAAGAAAATAGGAAATTCATTTATGGTCAAATTAAAAAAGGAGCAAGAGCAAAGGATTTTGAAATGGCAATCAACTGGCTAGTAGATGCTGGTTTAGTTTTAAAAATAAATCGAATTGAAAAACCCGTAATGCCACTAAATGCTTATGCTGATTTTGATGCTTTTAAATTGTTTTTGGTAGATATTGGCTTGTTAAATGCTATTGGAAATTTGGACAAAAAAATACTATTAGAGAACAATTCAATTTTAACAGAATATAAAGGAGCATTAACTGAACAATTTGTTTGTCAGCAATTAAAGATTAAAACCGACATCTATTATTGGGTTGCCCCAAATGCAACAGCAGAAATAGATTTTATTTTTCAAAATTATAATGAAATTATACCCTTAGAAGTAAAAGCGGAAGAAAATTTAAAGTCAAAAAGTTTAAAAGTTTTTGTTGATAAATTTGAAAATAAAAATGCAATACGAACTTCTATGAGTAAATTTAGAATAGAAAACTGGTTGATAAATGTTCCTTTGTATGCAATAGATGGGATTGTTAGTTAGCCTTACACGAGAATATCATGTGAGCATTCAATGTTATTAAGTTAGGTTCCGTCAGTTCGAGTTGAGTAGTAATTTTCGATAGAAAATTGCTGTGAAGTATCGAAAACTCTTTGATTATAAAGGCTTCTCGATACAACTTTAAACATTAAAGCTGTCGCATTACTGTTTAAAATTACTCGAAGTGATGGTCAAAACGGCTTAACTTAATGACAGTGCACGCAAACTGCCCGAAAATGGATATAAATTGTAAATATCCAAGCGATCATCATTATATTTTATTTTCTTGAAATAAGGCTTCCAATTGCTCGAGACAAGCTGTAATGCCCTGCTCAAATCCCATTTCAATCATGGTTTGTACTTCTTTTTCATTGGAATAAAACATCTTGAATTCAACTAAAGTGCCAGAGCTTGTCTTGGCAAAAGCAATAGTTCCTGCAGAAACCGGTAAGGAAGAATTTATATTTCCCTCTTCATCACAAAAACTATCTTTGATTTCAAAGCTTATCTGTGGTGTTATACCAGTATAGTCCATTCGTCCCCAATGTTTTTCATTTTCAGGACCTACCATCGCATACAACCAATAACCGCCAACAGAAAAGTTCATTGTTTTGGTTTCTGCTTTCCAAGGTTGTGGTGCCCACCATTGTTCCAGTAATTCACTTTCAGTGTACGCTCGCCAAACTTTTTCAAGCGGAGCATTAAATGTTCGGGATACAAGAATTGAATTTTCTTTTAAATCTTTTACAACAAGTGTTTTGCTATTATTTTCCATTTTTATTTCGATTTAATATTTTTTATCGCCAGTTAACCATTTACTTGAAATGGATTATGAAATTACGCCATTTTTTTCTCTAAAACAATAAACTCTAAAGATTGGTTAGCAATTGGAATATGTGCGTCACTAGCCGGAAAAGGTTCTCTTGCTCCTGTGTCTGCATAACCATTGCGTTTGTACCATGCAATCAATTCCTCCCGAACAGAAATCACCGTCATTACAATTTTGGGTAAACCCAATCCCGAAGCATGAATTTCAGCCTGTTGCAATAATTTTTTTCCAACGCCGCTATTTTGCAACTCAGGAGAAACCGTTAGCATTCCTAAATACAATTGCTGCGTTTTCTCCATCAACAATACACAACCTATAATCTGTTCATTCTCTGTAAATTTTAGAATGGTATTTTTTTTGTTTTGAATTGTTTCTGTCAATTCCTGTTCAGTAGTTCGAAGTCCTTCTAATAAGTTGGCTTCAGTGGTCCATCCTTTTTTAGAGGATTCCCCGCGATAAGCTGAATTGATTAACGTGTTTAATCGAGAAACGTCTTTTACTGTTGCTTTTGTAATCATGCGTAATATATATTCTTGGGTTATTGTTTTGTGTTTCTCAAAGGTAGAAAAAAGGATAACATTATCGAATTTGGTTCCAGGTCTTGTTAGTGTTTAATAGGTGAATAACCAAAAAAAGTTACTTTTTAAAATTGTAAAAAACACACATGAAGTAAATTTATTTAACTGATAATCAGTATTTTGTATTTAATGTGAGAATTTTTTTTTTACCTTTGAATAAAGAAAATTTACAACAATTTAATAGCTATAATTATGAAAAATTTAAATATTATTTGGGTAATAGTGATGGCTTGTGTACTAAACATTGCACCTATATTGGGACAATCAACCGCTAAAAAAAATAAAATTATTGCAGACAGCAAAACAGCAAAGGCGGAATTCATTAAAAGTGACCCGCTGATGAAAGCACTTTTTGAAAAAGCATCTGGCTATGTTATCTTTCCTAATGTGGGTAAAGCAGGACTTGGCATTGGAGGGGCAGCAGGCAACGGAGTGGTCTATGAAAATGGCAAGATGATCGGTATGGCAAAGTTGTCGCAACTAAGCATAGGATTTCAGGCAGGTGGCCAAGCGTATCGAGAGGTAATATTTTTTGAGACAAAAAAGGAATTGGAACGGTTTAAACAGAGCCGATTCGAGTTTTCCGCTCAAGCTTCTGCAGTGGCCGTAACTGAAGGCGCCTCAGCAAACGTGAAATATACGGAAGGCGTAATGGTATTCACCATGCAGAAAGGCGGACTCATGTATGAGGCTTCGATTGGTGGACAGAAGTTTAAATTTAATAAAATGTGATAAAGAACAAAACGGCTGAAAAATTTTCTCAGCCGTTTTGTTTTTTATATAAATATTGAAATGCTATGTTAGAGGTATTTTAATTTCTCCACTTTGCTAGCGCGAGCGTCCCGCTCGTGCCTATTTCAATTTGAATCGTAATCTCTCATTTCCTTTTATTAGTTGTCACGAGCGGGACGCTCGCGCTAGCCGGGGACGTTGTTGGCAGATGTTTTTATTTGACTTAAAGTATGTTAGTATAAAATAAATTTTTTGCTACATACTCGTTTATCATCAATGTAAATATTCATTTTCCAATCACCTTTAACCAACTCATATGGTTCGTCTAAACTATAAGATGATGCTGATGGTATATTAGTTGGTCTTTTTGTTGTGTATTTAATACTTTTAAATTTTTCACCCTTCTCATTTGTTATTTTTTCTGGATAAATCCACTCAATAACGACGTCAATATCTACAGTGTCCTTTGCATTTACAATATAAATAACTCCGAAATTTGCTTTTTGTAAAGTTTGAATAGAATCAGTTTTATTGATGATTTCAAAATCTTCCAACCAACCATGATTTCCTGTTGGAGATTCGCTTAGTTTTTCATTTATACCCTTTTTAACTTTTGCAAGGCCATAATCAAGTTCTTTAAATTCCAATATCCCATTTGTTTTAGAATTGATAGTTGTTTGTGAAAATGTTGTTTGGAAAATGAATAATGCCAGTAATGTTAAAATAATTTTCATAAGATAAAATTTAAATAATAGTAGTTGTGATTACGATTTTAGAATATACGTTAACACGTTTTGTCGCTTAGCGACATGGTGGATTAAGGAAGCCTAGACTTTCGATTAATTACTATTTTACAATAAGTTCCCTTTGCGAGCGCGAGCGTCCCGCTCGTGCCTATTACAATTTTGAATCATAATTTTCTTATTTCCTTTTGTTAGGTGGCACGAGCGGGACGCTCGCGCTAGCCACGGGCTAGTTTTGAAAGTAATTTTGATATAATTTTTCGCTTATAATGTATTTTTTAGAATTATCCATATAAAATTGGTCTTCATCAGTTAATAATTCAGTTTCAATTGCTTCATCAATGATTATATAAGCTGAGTTTTTGGATACCCTGTCCAATTGTATATATTGCTTTAATCTACGAAATGATTTTTTTATCGTGAAATCTGATTGGAACGATGAATAAATTATATTAGATTGACTATCAAATTCTTCATCAATCTGATCACGATCAAATATATAGCTATTTTCTGCAAGTAAATTGAATAAATAGATGAAGCTAAAAGGAATTAAAAGTGATTCTCTAAAAATCGGTCGTTCATATTCCAATCTACTAAGAAATTCTATAGCAAACTGTGGATGAAGATTATCAGGTTTAAAAATTTCAAAAATTAATTTATATAAATATTCATTTGGGTTTGATGAAAGTGAAACTGCTATAGCAAGTTCGTTTGATATATTCGTATCATATATTAATTTAACGGGAATATTTACAAGTCTTACAATATATTCTGCAGCTAAATATTCTTGCATAGATTTATGTACAAATTCGTAAGAATCGTAACTTGATTTTATTATAATCCCTGTATGATCTTCTAGCTCTTTTACAACTTTTTCTCCATCTTTTAAAGGGAGCTGATATGACATATAAATACGCTTATAAGATTCTATAAAATCGAATTCGGAATATTTTTTATGAGCATACGAAATTGTAAGATCATAGGCGAAATGTGATAAAAAATCAAATTTTCGTTCATTATCAAAATCTGAATATTTAGATTCCCTTACGATGCCTCTTTGCTCATCCCATTCGTCTATTAGTAATCTAACCAATTTTTTGTAAATTGAACGAGGTTTGTCGTAAAATTTTTTTGTCTTTTCAAATATTGCACACAAATGCGCAAGAGTTAAAGGACGTAGTGAAAAATCAAAAAACTTTGAACTATTTAAATTTGTTATAAATTCTGTAGCTTCGTTTTTTTTAACGAACCATTTGTTTACAAATTCTACTATTTGATTTTGATTTAAATCACATAATTCGTATTCTGTTGAGTTATCAATAGAAATATTGTAAGAAGCGCTTCTTGATGTAACAATCACTAGACTATTATTCAAGTTAAGCATTAGAGATTTAATTTCTTGATAGAATTGAGATATTCTACTAGGTCTAACTTCATCTAGTCCATCTAAAATTAATACTATATTCAAACTGTTTAAATAACTATTAATATATCTCTCACGTAATTGCAGATTATCTAGAGAAATAGTCTTATCCTGTTGTTTAGAGGATATTTCAATTCCAAAAATTGTCTTAAGTTTGGAATAAATACTTTCGCCATCTGTTATATCTCTTAAATTAATTAATATTGGGAATTTGTAATTGATTGTAATTTCATTATTTAACAGCATTTGACAAATATGCTTAATTGTTGTAGTTTTTCCAGCTCCTGGACCTCCAAGAATTACCAAATGCGTGGAGGTATTTAATAAGATTTCTTCGATGTTAGACTTAGCTTGCTCTTGGTCGGAAAATCGTAAACGCTTAGCTTGTAATTCTATATGTAAGTCTATATAAACATCACTTATTTTTCTGCTTCCCCCTAAATCTTTAAAGAAAATATTTTGAGTAGAATTAATCACAAAAACACTATGCTCATATAATGCGTTCAACAAATCTTCAGATGTTGTTATAAGTTGAATTTTATTTGAATTAAAAAGTGTTTTTAAATTGGAGGACGCTTCTTTAATTAAATGGCTTAAAATTACTTTTGATATAATTTCCATAATTACATTTCTATTTATGATGTTTTGTCCAGCATTTTTTTTGCATTTCTACTAACTTGTATTAACTCGCTATAAAATAGCGCATATCTGCCTATATTTGGGTGGCTTTGCGCTATAATTTGTTTTTTTATAATCAACAAAATTAATGATTTTGCTTACAGAAAACTAATCTAATAATAAAAAAAATCTGACTAATTCCCATAATAAAAACCGACTGAAAATCACTTCTCAGTCGGTTTGTATTTTAAAATATGTATTTAAATGTTATGCCAAAAACGCTTTCAATTCCTCGTACGTTTTAATTTTTGTACTCACTTTTTCCTTTCCTAAAACACTTTCAATTTGTGTAGGAATCGGCAGTTTTACGTTTAATGTTGGTTCAACCGTGTCCAAAAACTTAATAGGGTGGGCGGTTTCTAAGAAAATACCAATCGCATTAGAGAAAATTGTCCATGGCTTTGCGTACATTCTCCATTATTGTACTATCATTATGTGATAACTTTGTTATTCTAGAAATCAAGAACAATAATAAACCTTAAAAATGAATTTATGGAACAGAAACTGCCCCTTCCGCCATTTAACATGGAAACCGCTTTGCAAAAAGTGCAATTAGCCGAAGATGCCTGGAACAGCAAAGAACCGGAACGAATTGCATTAGCGTATACCATAGACACCGAATGGCGTAACCGAACCGAATTCATCAACGGTAGGGAAACGGTGAAGGAATTTTTGAAACACAAATGGGAAAAGGAATTGGATTACAAACTCAAAAAAGAGCTTTGGTGCTTTAGTGAAAACCGTATAGCTGTTCGTTTTGAGTATGAATACCATAATGCCGAAGGACGATGGTTTCGAGCTTACGGAAATGAAAACTGGGAGTTTGACGAGAACGGTTTGATGCGCAAACGCTTTGCCAGTATCAATGATCTGGCTATTGATGAAAAAGACAGAAAGTTTAGATAATACATTTTATTTATAACTAATTGAATGTTTGTGTTTTAAGTAATTCCAAAAAAAAATTCGGCTTTAAAGCTATTTTCTTTTGAAGATAACAGTCCTTTTAATAACCTTGCGGCTGAATTATTTGTTGCCAATTCCCATAAAAAAACCCGACTAAAAATCACTTCTCGGTCGGTTTGTATTTGAAAATATATATTAAAATTTATGCCAAAAACGCTTTCAATTCCTCGTACGTTTTAATTTTTGTACTCACTTTTTCCTTTCCTAAAACACTTTCAATCTGTGCAGGAATTGGGAGTTTTACGTTTAATGTTGGTTCAACTGTATCCAAAAATTTTATCGGATGGGCGGTTTCTAAGAAAATACCAATCGAATTCGGGTGGTTTTGTAATTCTTTTTTCAATCCAAGATAACCAACTGCTCCGTGAGGTTCTGCAATGTAACCGTCTGTATTGTAAATGGTTTTCATTGCTGCAATAGTTTCTTCATCATTGAAAGTAAACGAAGAAAAATCTTTTTTGAACTGCTCCAAATCATTGTGGTACATTTCCTGAATTCGGATAAAATTACTTGGATTCCCAACATCCATCGCATTCGAAATCGTGGCGATAGAAGGTTTTGGGTCGTAAATTCCGTTTTCTAAAAATCTCGGAACCGTATCATTTACATTCGTTGAAGCTACAAAATGTTCAATAGGTAATCCCATTTTTTTAGCAATGATACCCGCGCAAATATTTCCAAAATTACCACTTGGGCAAGAGAAAACTAACGGTTTGTTCTGTTTTTTTAATGCTTTATACGCAAAGAAGAAATAAAACATTTGTGGCAACCAGCGCGCAATATTAATCGAATTTGCCGAAGTCAAGTTTTTATGTTTTAGACTTTCGTCCAAGAACGCTTTTTTGACCATATCCTGACAATCATCAAAAACACCATCCACTTCAAGTGCTTTGATGTTTTGTCCTAAAGTAGTCAATTGTCGTTCCTGAATATCGCTCACTTTTCCGGATGGATACAGGATAATCACTTCCACGCCTTTTACACCAAGGAAACCACTGGCCACAGCACCACCAGTATCGCCGGAAGTAGCTACAAGAACCGTGTTTTTACTGTCTTTGTTGTCTTTATTAAAGTAACCCAAACAACGCGACATGAAACGTGCGCCTACATCCTTAAAAGCCATCGTTGGACCATGGAACAATTCAAGGGAATAAATACCTTTTTCGACTTCCACCACAGGGAAATCAAAACACAACGTTTCGGCAATGATTTGTTTTAAAATGGCTTCCGGGATTTCGTCACCCACAAATTGCTGAATCGCTTCAAAAGCAATTTCCTCGTTACTTAGATTTTCGATAGTGTCAAAAAAAGCAGGAGTTAAAGGGGTAATTGTTTCCGGAAAATACAATCCTTTATCAGTTGCTAATCCTTGTATTACGGCTTCTTGAAAAGAAACTTTGGGTGCGTTATGGTTTAAACTGTAATATTTCATTTTTTTATCATTGCGAGGCACGAAGCAATCTCCTTATTATTGTATTAACTAATTATTTTCATTCCTTCATCATTCACTTTAGAAACGTGAATTTCATACGGTAAATTCATGGCGTCGTAAACGGCACTCATGGCTTTGGCGATTTTATCAGCGGTTTCCTTTCCTTTGCTTAAAGCAAAAATAGAAGGACCTGAACCTGATATTCCTGAACCTAAAGCTCCGTTTTCGTATGCTGTTTTTTTGATTAAATCAAATCCCGGAATCAAGACACTTCGCAACGGTTCCACGATTTCATCATGCAACGAACGTCCGATTAAATCGTAATCTTTAGTGTACAATCCAGCTACTAATCCGCCCACATTTCCCCATTGCGTGATGGCACTTTTCAAGGAAACAGTTTGTTTTAATACCGAACGCGCATCCGATGTTTTCAACTCAATCTGAGGATGAACCACGGTTGCGTACAATTCGGAAGGACTTTCTATTTTGATAATATCTAACGGATTTGAACTTCTTACCAATGTAAATCCACCCAAAAGGGCAGGAGCAACGTTATCGGCATGGGCGTTTCCACTGGCTAATTTTTCACCTTGCATAGCGAATAAAACCAATTCTTTTCGGGTAAATGGGCGTCCCAGTAATTCATTGATTCCAAAAACAGCTCCAGCTGAACTTGCTGCACTGCTCCCAATTCCGCTTCCGGCTTTGATGTGTTTGTAGATTTCGATTTCAAATCCAAATTCCGTTTCAATGGCTTCCAACATCGCCAAAGCAGATACTCCAGCAACATTTTTTTCGGTTTCCAAAGGCAAGTCGGCACCTACAATTTTAGTGATACGAATCCCTTTTATGTCTGATTTTCGAATAATCATTTCGTCACCCGCAGTTTCTAAACAAAGACCAAGGACATCAAATCCGCAGGATAGATTGGCAATTGTGGCGGGGCAAAATATTTTTATTTCATTCATATCTTTTTATTTTTATTGTGGTACAGACGTGATTTATCGCGTCTCTTTCTACATAAATTTGACGCGATAAATCGCATTTCTACGACTTATACGTTTCCAATTCTAATTACATCAGCAAATATTCCTGAAGCCGTAACTGCAGCTCCGGCACCCGCACCTTTTATCAATAAAGGTTGGTCTACGTAACGATCCGTAAAGAATAATACAATATTGTCTTTTCCTTCTAAATTATAAAAAGGATGGTCTTTAGGAATGAATCGCAATCCAACATTTGCTTTTCCGTTTTCGAATTGCGCTACATATTTTAGTCTGGATTCTTTACTCAATGCTTCCTTATAAATAGTTTCAAAATGAGAAGCGTGTTTCAGTAAAGATTCAAAAAATGCTTCATTTGTAGTTGTTTCGAGACACTCAGCAGGCATGAAAGATTCGTTGGCAATCTCGTCAATTTCCATTTTATAACCACTTTCTCTAATCAAGATTAATATCTTTCTGGCAACGTCAATTCCGCTTAAATCAATCTTAGGGTCTGGCTCTGTAAATCCTTGTACGCCAGCTTCTTTAACGACATCATGAAAAGTATTATTTTCATCAAAATTATTAAAGATAAAGTTCAAACTTCCTGATAAAACAGCCTGAATTTTATTCACTTTATCACCTGAGACAATCAAGTTTTTTACGGTATCAATAATTGGTAATCCAGCTCCAACATTAGTTTCAAATAGAAAAGGAGCATTGAATTGTCTGGATAGTTTTTTTAGTTTTTTATAATTGTCGTACTCAGAAGCACAGGCAATTTTATTACAAGTTACTACGGCAATATTGCGTTTTAAATATTGTTCGTAGGTTTTTGATACGCTTTCATTTGCAGTAATATCAACAAAAATACTGTTACGTAAATTGAGTTCTTTTACATTCGAAATGAACTTTTCTTTGTCAGCAGGTTCTCCGGTTTCTAGTAGAAATTGCCATTCTTTTAAAGAGATTCCATCTTCATCAAAATACATTTTTCGAGAATTTGACAAAGCGATAACGCGTAAGTTTATTTTCAGATTGTCTTTTAGGAATTTCTTTTGCTGGTGAATTTGTTCGATGAATTTTTCACCTACATTTCCAACACCCATTACAAACAGATTTAATTGTTTGGTGTTTTCTTCAAAAAAGGTTTCGTGTAACGTATTTAATGCTTTTTTTACATCTCTTTCGTTGATAACCGCCGAAATATTTCTTTCGGAAGCACCTTGAGCAATCGCTCTGATGTTTACGTTATTTTTGCCCAAAGTGCTAAACATTCTTCCGCTTAAACCTTGATGATTTTTCATGTTTTCACCAACCAAAGCAATAATGCAAAGGTTTTTTTCAACAATACATGGATCAATTTTGTTTTGTAAAATCTCAATTTCAAAAGCTTTATTGATGGCTTCTTCAGCAATATCAGCATCCGAATTTAGAATTCCAATACAGATTGAATGCTCCGAAGAAGCTTGAGTAATGAAAATTACATTGATGCTTTCATGCGATAATACTTCAAAAAGTCTTTTTGACGAACCTGTAACACCAATCATTCCTGGTCCTTCAAGTGTAATCAAAGTAATATTATCGATGTGGCTAATCCCTTTTACAGGATTAGTGTGAGCCATTTCCTGATTTGAAATATAAGTTCCTTCGGCTTCTGGTTCAAAAGTATTTTTGATATGAATTGGAATATTCTTTCTCAATACCGGTTGAATCGTTGGAGGATATAGAACTTTGGCACCAAAATGCGATAACTCCATCGCTTCTTGATAGGAAATGAAGGCGATAGGCTGTGCTTGTTTTACAATTTTCGGATTGGCAGTAAACATTCCATTTACGTCGGTCCAAATCTCCAAATCAGATGCATTCACTGCTCCAGCGATAATTGCGGCAGTATAATCGGAACCACCACGACCTAAAGTAGTGTTGATACCATCAAGTGATGCGGCAATAAATCCGGGCATTACAACCACTTGATTCTCATTCGAGGCAAAGAAATCAGCAATTAGTTGATTTGAAACTTCAAAATTTACGATAGCTTTTCCGAAATGATTATCGGTTTTTATTAATTCGCGGCTGTCTTTATAACCGCTATTTTTTAGATTTTGTTTTAATGCTTCAGAAATGATGTAAGAAGACAATAATTCACCAAAACTTAAAATTGTATCGGAAGTTCTGGCGGATAATTCCCCCAAAAGAAAACAACCGTCCAGTAACGTTTCAAGATGATTTATAATTCTTTTTATATGACTTAACAGACTGCTTTGTTCGCTTACAGGAATAAATTCTTTTAAGGCATCTAAATGTTTTTTCTCTATTTCGGCAAGAATATCTTTGAAGCTTTCATCTCCGGCAGCCGCTTTTTGGGAAGCAAGCTGAAGCAGGTCAGTAACTTGGCTAAAAGCAGAAACTACTACTACTAATTTTTCTTCTTTTGCTTTATTGATGACGATATCCAGAACCAGTTTTATATTTTGTGCATTGGCAACCGAAGTTCCGCCAAATTTTAATACTTTCATTGTATATGTTTTATTTTAAAAATGCAATGTTTTTTATACATCCAAAATCTTTCTCCTTTCAGGAAAAAGTATAATAAAATAGGATTATATGTAAAATGAATACCCCTAAGGGGTAGTTGTAGTTGTTGTAGCAGTAAATGTAACAGAAATTGCAACCCAATTTTGAGTTGTTATCGAAGATTGATATGTTGATCTGTTGTTTGCCATTTTGTTTCACCAAAAGTACAGTTTTTTATAAAAACCAAAACATTAAATTCAGTTTTTGCGAATATTTTAAAAATTCAATCACATTTGGATTAAAAATAAATATTTTTCAATAAATATCCTTTTCGTTGATGCGATTCTTATAATTGTAGAGATTTTATAACGCTGTTGATTTGTTGTGTCTTACTTTTGATTAAACTTAAATTCTAAATTCATGCCTACTTGCATTCAATACACTCTGAATTTCTTTAATTTTAGGACAATAAATTAGTTCACAGTATAAATCCAGTCGGTATTCTAAACTAAGAATTTTAATAACCTTAAATACAGGGTAATTTGCATGAAATCTATTATTTGGTTTTTTTTGGATATGAATTTTAAATTATTATTAAAAAATGTTGCTTTTTAATATTGATTTATTCAATTTTGGGCACTTAAATACAATTGGAATGGAAAACACACATTATATAAGCACTGAAGTACTTTCATTAGAGGTTTTAAACGAGATTATCGCGCATCATAAAACGATAGCATTATCCGACGAAGCAAAAATAAATATCCAAAAATGCAGGGATTATTTGGATAAAAAAATGGCTACGCATTCAGCACCTATTTATGGAATTAATACTGGTTTTGGTTCGCTTTGTAATGTGAAAATTTCGAATGAAAACTTATCAAAATTGCAAGAAAATCTAGTGAAATCACATTCTTGCGGAACAGGTGAGGAAGTTCCGAATGAAGTTGTCAAATTGATGTTGTTACTCAAAATTCAATCGTTGAGCTATGGTCATTCCGGAATTCAATTGCAGACTGTAGACCGATTGATTGCATTTTACAATAATGATATTTTACCAGTAATTTATACACAAGGTTCACTTGGTGCTTCGGGTGATTTAGCTCCATTGGCGCATTTATCTTTACCATTATTAGGAGAAGGTGATGTATATTTTGAAGGTAAAAAAGTACATTCCAGTGAAGTTTTGAAGCGTTTTAATTGGGAACCAATTATTTTGCAATCCAAAGAAGGTTTGGCTTTATTAAATGGTACTCAATTCATGAGTGCTTATGGCGCACATATCTTGATGAAAGCGAATAAGTTTTCTTATTTAGCGGATTTGATAGGAACTATTTCTCTCGAAGGATTTGATGGCAGAATCGAACCTTTTAATGAATTGATTCATTTTATTCGTCCTCACAAAGGTCAAATTGTAACGGCGAATCGTATAAAAGGTTTTCTGGAAGGAAGTGAAATTATTGAGCAAGAAAAAACACATGTTCAAGATCCGTATTCTTTTAGATGCATGCCACAAGTTCACGGTGCCTCAAAAGATGCTTTTGATTATGTAAAAAAAGTGTTTAAAACAGAAATCAATTCGGTGACGGATAATCCTAATATATTTATTGAAAGTGACCAAATTATTTCCGGAGGTAATTTTCATGGACAACCATTAGCGTTAGCATTGGATTTCATGGCAATTGCTTTGGCAGAATTAGGAAGTATTTCGGAGCGCAGAACCTATCAATTGATTTCAGGTTTGCGAAATCTTCCTGCATTTCTAGTGGATAATCCAGGTTTAAACTCTGGTTTGATGATTCCACAATATACTGCTGCAAGTATTGCAAGCCAGAATAAACAATTAGCAACGCCTGCCAGTATCGATAGTATCGTGTCGAGCAACGGACAGGAAGACCATGTGAGTATGGGGGCAAATGGAGCTACAAAAGCGTTGCGCGTTATGGATAATCTGGAGCGAATTTTAGCAATAGAATTGATGAACGCTTCACAAGCCATAGAATATAGAAGACCATTGCAATCCAGTGATTTTATCGAAATGTTTTTAAATGCGTATCGTGAGGAAGTTCCTTTGGTTAAAGAAGACCGAATTTTGCATTACGACATTGAAAAAACAGTTTCTTTTCTGAATAGTTTTCAAATAGAAGACGATTTGTTATTAACAAATTAACATTTACAGAGAATAATAAATTATTTTTGCAATTCTAAAACCTAATAAAATGTCAATAAATAGTATTTTCCAATTTTTAGTTCCAAAAGACAAAAAATTCTTTCCTCTTTTTGAAGAAGCATCCAGTAATTTAATTGAATTGGCTTCAAATTTACATGAAGCGGTAAATCTTCCATTGAAAGAAAGAGAAGTTCTTTTTCAAAAAATAGATACATTGGAACAAAAAGGAGAAGACATCACACGTCAAACAAATTTGGAATTGAGCAGAAACTTTATTACTCCTTTTGATAGAGAAGATATTCACTCCTTGATTACTTCAATAGATAATGTTGCTGATAATCTTCATGGTGCTGCCAGCAGAATGAGATTATATCAGGTTGATAAGATTACAAAATCGATCAGAAAATTGACAGAAATAAATCTTGAAGCATGTCAGAATATTGATGTAGCGGTAAAAGAATTGAGAAGTTTCAAAAAAATCAAGAATATTACTGATGCTTGTGCACGAATCAGCAAGTTGGAAAATAAATCAGATACTGTTTATAATAAAGCAGTTTTCGAAATATTTGAAAATGAAACCGACGTAAAAAACATTATTAAATATAAAGAGGTCTTATCTGTTTTAGAATCAGCAACGGATAAATGCAAGAGCGTGGCAAGTGTTTTAGAATCAATCGCTGTAAAACATTCTTAATTCAATCAGTTTTATTCTGAAATAATATTTTATGGAATTTACTTTACTAATAGTTATTATAGTTCTAGCTTTAATTTTTGATTATATTAATGGTTTTCACGATGCCGCCAACGCTATTGCTACAGTTGTGGCAACAAAAGTTTTATCACCTTTCCAAGCGGTAGTTTGGGCTGCCTTCTTTAATTTTTTGGCTTATTGGGTTTTTGGATTAGGTGTGGCAAATACAGTTGCCAAAACAGCCGAAACCAGTGAAATAAACTTAGTGGTTATTCTTGCAGGGGTTGTTGCAGCTATTGTTTGGAATTTAATCACATGGTGGCAAGGTATTCCTTCGAGTTCTTCGCATACATTAATAGGTGGTTTCGCAGGCGCAGCGCTTGCTCATGCCATTGCCGTACATGGTTTTTCTTACTATACAGTTGATGGTATAACACATCATTGGTATAATATAGTAAGTTGGTACAAAGCTGGGAAAGACGGCGGAATGCCATCTGGAGTTGTTGTTATCATTGCTTTTATAGTATTAGCCCCTTTATTAGGCGCTTTGATTTCTTATCTGATTTCGATTTGGCTTCTTAATGCTTCAAGAAAAAGTATATATCCAAAACTTTTTACAGCGTCATTAATGATTTTAACAATTTGGTTTGTTCAAGGCCAAATGGTGAATTTTGCTGATATTGAAAAACCGCGTTTCGATTCTCATTTTTGGAGTGTCGTTTTTGAATCTCACAATATAAAATGGTTTTTGGTTGCCTTTATTATCCTTACAGTGAGTTTGTTTTGCTTAATATTTAGCAGCCTGAATTTACATCAAGCTACAGCTTGGTTAAAAAAGATGCAATTATTATCCTCTGCAGCCTTTAGTTTGGGCCATGGTGGAAACGATTCGCAAAAAGTGATGGGTATTATTGCAGCTGCTGTTGCCGTTTATATTCATGCAAGTGGAGTTGACATTGTAAGTCTTCCAGATTGGTTGCAAGTAATACTTCCAAACGAAGATAAAAATATAAAAGGGGCAATGCCGGGTTGGATTCCTTTGGCTTGCTATACTGCTATTGCCTTAGGTACTTTAAGTGGCGGTTGGAAAATTGTGAAAACAATGGGGTCAAAAATCACCAAAGTAACCTCTTTTGAAGGTGTTGCTGCCGAAACAGCAGGTGCATTGACTTTATATTTTACGGAGCATTTTAAAGTGCCGGTAAGTACTACACATACTATTACAGGATCTATAATTGGAGTTGGTTTAACGAAACGTGTTTCTGCGGTTCGTTGGGGGGTAACGGTAAGCTTGTTATGGGCTTGGGTATTGACCATTCCTATTTCGGCTTTTTTAGCGGCATTGGTTTATTATTTCCTAAGTTTGTTTTTATAATTCATTAATTTTAAGGTATATAAAAAAAACCATTCGTAACCCGAATGGTTTTTTTATGCCTTTTCAATTTTCAATTTTTTAATATAAAAGATCCTGTATTTCTTCCGTTTTGTCAAATACGCTTTTTGCGAAAGGACATAAAGGCAAGATTTTAAGATTATTTGCCCTTGCGTACTTTACCGCTTCCATTACCAGTTTTTTGCCCACGCTTTGCCCTGCAAATCCAGAATTTACTTCGGTATGATTTATAATAAATTTATCAGTTCCAGCCCAAGTATAGGTCATTCTTCCTGCTTCTATTTCATTATCAGAAGCTCTAAAATAGCCTTTTTTTATTTCGTTTATTTGTTCAATTATCATAATTTTTAATTTAATTCAGTTGTGATTTCGATAGGATTCGTTACTATTTGGTGTATCGGACATCTATCGGCAATGTTTAATAATCGTGCTTTTTGTGCTTCGTCAATATTTCCAAATAATTGAATGTTGCGCATCATTTTCGATTTATTTTCCGTTGTATCTTTTTCAAAAGTCACTTCAACTTTTATATCTGTTAAATCCCATCCTTTTCGGTTCGCATACATGCGTAAAGTGATGCAGGTGCAAGCTGCCAATGCCGAAGCCAGTAATTCTTTTGGCGCAAAGCCTAAATCTTTTCCTCCTGCACTTTCAGGCTCATCTGAAATGATTTTATGATTAGCGGATTCAATTTCTGTTTTATAAAGTTCTTTACCAATGTGCGCTGCTATTTTAATCATACTTGCTATTTTTATTTTTGTTCTGGGAGTGGAACAAATTCGCTTTCGCCTGGAACTTTATCAAAAGTTTGTGTCAACCATTTTTCTTTTGCCTTTTCAATCAGTTCTTTGGTTGAAGCGACAAAATTCCAATAAATAATGCGTTCTTCGGGAAAAGGTTCTCCTCCAAAAATATAAATAGTTGTGTTTTCTGCCATGTCAAAGGCGCAAAGTTTACTGTCTTTGGCAATCAAAATTTGCTTTGGTCCGAAAGTATTACCTTCGCTTTCGATACTGCCTTCTAAAATGTATAAAGCGCTTTCGCCAAATAAATGGTCACCAATAGTCACCGTTTGACGCGTGGTACTTTTTAGTTCCAAAAGATAAAGCGGACTATAAACGGGAACAGGTGATTTTTTACCGAGTATTTCTCCAGCTATAAGTTTGAAAGCAATAGTATCAGCTTTCCATTCTGGAATTTCATTTTCAGGTACATGAAAAAAAGAAGGTTCCATTTCTTCCAATTCTTTGGGTAAAGCCACCCAAATTTGAAGGCCATGTAGCATTTTATTTGAACTACGCAAATACTGAGGTGTTCGCTCTGAATGGACAATCCCTTTTCCTGCAGTCATCCAATTGATTTGTCCGGGCTTGATTTCCATTTCAGTTCCCAAGCTGTCTTTGTGCATAATGCTCCCTTCAAACAAATAGGTCAAAGTAGAAAGCCCAATATGTGGATGTGGCGGAACATCTAAATTTTCGTAATCGCTCATGCAGGTTGGTCCCATATGATCGATGAATGCAAATGGTCCAACCATTCTTTTTTCTCGAAAGGGAAGCAATCTCCCAACCATAAAGTTACCAATATTGCTCGGGCGTTCTTCAATTATCAGTTTTATATTTGACATGTTTATCTGTTTTAAAATATAAAAATAAAGAAATTATTCTTCCAAATAACCAAATTTTCCCATATTCACATCATCGAACGCTTGCATGATTTCGGCTTGAGTGTTCATTACAAATGGACCGTGCGCTGCAATGGGTTCATTGATTGGTTCTCCACTTAAAATCAAAACTATTGCGTTTTCAGTAGCTTGAATGGTAAATTCTTCACCTTCGTTTTTAAACAATGTAAAATGGTTGGCTGGGACATTTTCGGTATCATTCACTTTTATACTTCCTTCAATTACTAATAAACCAGTATTGTAATTTGCAGGAAAATTGAAGGATGCTTTTGCTCCATTATTCAATTTGGCATTTAGTAAATTAACCGGAGTGAAAGTCGAAGCGGTACCTTTTACATTTTCGTATTGTCCCGCTATAACTTCAATTACCCCGCCATTATCAGGAAGTTCAAATTTGTTGATTTGGTCGTTGGTAATTCCTTGGTATTTTGGTGTTGACATTTTATCCTTTGCAGGAAGGTTGACCCAAAGTTGTACCATTTGAAAATCACCACCTTTTTTACTAAACTCTTCTTCGTGGTATTCCTTGTGCAAAATTCCCGAAGCTGCAGTCATCCATTGTACATCACCTTCGCCAATGATGCCGCTATTTCCTGAGCTGTCGTGATGTGCTACTTTTCCTTTATAGGCAATCGTAACGGTTTCAAAACCTCTATGCGGATGGACACTTACGCCTCTGGGTTGATCTGTGGGTGGAAAATAAAATTTAGAATTATAATCCATCATAATAAACGGACTCATTCTTTTCATGTCTAAATTATGACCACTCGGAATAAAATTGTGTACTCTAAATCCGTCACCTACCATATGTGGTGGAGGTGGAGCCAATACTAATTCAATATTTTTTGCTTTCATTTCGGTATCTTATTTAAATTATAGTTACAAATTTACAATGGATTAAAACTAAATGCATTGATATAGGATAAGAAATGAATTTGTATGAATTAATACGGTTTGAAATTTCTTTTGGCTAATTCCTTGCGAACCCTGCTTAATGTTTCTGGTGTAATACCTAAATAAGATGCAATCATCCATTGTGGAATACGTAAAGTAAGGCTCGGATAAATAGTTATGAAATCCAAATAACGTTGTTCTGCTGTAGCTCCCAGTAAGAGATTTACTCGTTTTTGAAGTTGGCGGATATGATTGTGTAAAGCAATATTGTCCTGTTGTCGAAAAGAAATACTAATTTCGGCTGCGGCATCGATGAAATTTTTATCAATTAAAACAATTTCTGTTTCTTCAATGGCATCAATAAATAATTCAGAAGGTTCGTTGAAATAAGAACTGCTTCTGTCCGAAATAATCCAATTTTCCGATGCAAATTGAATAATGTGTTCCTTTCCTGCTTCGTCAATGGTATACGAACGCAACAATCCTTTAGAAACAAAAAAGGAATGATGACAAATAGCTCCCTGATGTAGTAGGACAGTTCCTTTTTCTACTTTTTTGGATTGTAATGTACCCGTAATCGAAAGAAATTGTTCGTCCGTCAGATTGGTTTTGGATTGAAAATATGTTTTGAATGAATCAAGCATAATTATTTCAGGATTGCAGAGATATTCGTGTAAAAATATTTTTTGAGTTGCTTAATATCTAGTTTATTCCCGCTAAATTTTTATGAATGCGTTTTCGTTTGTAATGCGTTTGTTTTAACTTTTTGTCTCCGGATATAATACTGATATTACCATCAATCTCAAGCATAGCTAATTTTACATCTTTAAAAAATTCAATTCCATGCTCGCGCATCGCTTCTTTTAATTCATCCGAAGAAATGTTTAATTTACTTAATGCTTTAAAATCCAGATTTCCATCGTGAATTAAAATTTCTGGTTTTTCCTGCATAAAATCACTAAACTTGGGGTACCTGAACATCAGTTTCTTCAAGATAAAATTAATAGTAAAAAGTACTGTTGCCGCAGCCATACCACCATAAAGTGACGTGTTATTCCCAACCATTGCGTTTTGAACAGAGTTGCTTATCAATAATATTAAAATGACATCGGCAGTATTGAGTTGGGATAATTCTTTTTTCCCAAAAAACCTCAAAGCAATAACCATGAAAAAATAAACGGCGCCACTGCGAATGATAATATCGAGATATGGATTCATTGTTTTTAGTTTTCGGTTTTTTGGTCTCAGTTTTCAGTTACATAGCAGACTGTAAACTGCGAATGCGACTGAACCTCTTAAAACTATTTCAGTTTAAAATTTTTCTCAATTGCTTTTATCATTTCCCCTGCAATATCTTTATTGGTTGCACCTTCGATTCCTTCTAATCCTGGAGATGAATTTACTTCTAATAATAAGGGGCCTTTTGATGAACGAATAATATCAACGCCGGCTACTTTCAAATCCATTGCTTTGGCAGCTTTTATCGCAATACGTTTTTCTTCAGCTGTCACTTTTATGACTGAAGCTGTTCCTCCAAGATGGATGTTAGCTCTGAATTCACCTGGCATTGCTTCCCGTTGAATAGCAGCGACTACTTTTCCGTCAATTACAAAACAACGAATGTCTTTACCGTTCGCTTCTTTGATAAATTCCTGAACTAATATATTGGCATTTAGGCTTTTGAAAGCGTTAATAACACTTTCTGCTGCTTTTTTTGTTTCGGCTAATACAACACCTTTTCCTTGAGTTCCTTCGAGTAATTTAACAATTAAAGGAGAGCCTCCAACCATTTTTATTAAATCGTCCGTATCTAAAGGTGAATTTGCAAATCCTGTAGTAGGTATATCAATTCCACTGTGTAAGAGTAATTGTAAGGAATATAATTTATCGCGTGATTGGGTAATTGCATTAGAAGAATTTAAACAAAATACATTCAAGGCTTCAAACTGTCTGGTTAAAGCACAGCCATAAAAGGTGATGCTAGGTCTAATTCTAGGGATAACGGCGTCAAATTGATTTAATATTTTTCCTCCACGGTAATGAATTTCCGGTGTTTTTGCATCCAGTTTCATATAGCATTCTTTGATATTCAAAAAATGCATTTCGTGGCCGCGCATTTCACCCGCCTCCATAATACGCTTGTTGCTGTATAATTCGGGGTTGCTGGCTAAAAGACCAATGCGTAAACCAGAACTTGCTTTTTCGGAATTTTTATAGAGTTCTTTTAAACTATCTGAGGTAGGTTGACCTAAAAGATATTTCTGTTCCGGGTCTACAAGAACCCTTCCGCTCATGGCTTCACGACCTAAAAGCATTCTAAAGCCCATAGAATCTCTATTTGTTAATGTCATTTCAATAGGCCACATCGAATCACCAATTTTCAAGTTGGTTTGGATAACATACCGTTGTTCTCTAAATCCGCTGGAACTTTTTACAAAACGTTTATCCACTAAAGGAGCCTCACAATGAATCACCGTTTTTAGATTGTTTTGAATCGGATTGATATCAAACTTTACCCAGTTTGCTTCATTCTTTATAAAAGGGGCAATGTTTATAGCGTGTAAAGCGGATGTTTTAGCCCCTGAATCAACTCTTGCTTTGATTGTAGGAATTCCTAATTCAGGAAAAGAACACCATTCTTCACTACCCAGTATAACTTTATTTTGAGACATAAATTGATTTTATTTGACCTTTTTTTTTAAAACCAAATGTAAATATTTGTTTTCAAAAAAAGTGAGATTTGTATAAAGAATAAACCCGTTATGTTATAAAAACGTAACGGGTTTATTTCGTATAATTCTAAAAAAGAATTATGGATTCGTTGGTTCGCCAGCTTTATGAACTTGTACAGTTAGTTCTTGTGCTCCGTCTTCAATATCCATGAAAATTTCGTCTCCAGAAGCAATTTTTGAAGTGATAATTTCTTCAGCAAGTGCATCTTCAACATATTTCTGAATAGCTCTTTTCAATGGTCTTGCGCCAAACTGTCGATCAAATCCTTTGTCTGCAATGAATGCTTTGGCTTTATCAGAAAGATTTAATTGATACCCTAATTCAGCAACACGAGCATATAATTTTTTCAATTCGATTTCAATAATCAAATCGATATCATGTTTTTCTAAAGCATTGAACACTATTACATCGTCAATTCTATTAAGAAATTCAGGTGCAAAAGTTTTTTTCAATGCATTTTCAATGATACTTTTCGAATTATCATCGGCTTGAGCTACTTTAGCGGCAGTACCAAAACCAACCCCTTGACCAAAATCTTTTAATTGTCTGGCTCCAACATTTGAAGTCATAATAATTATAGTGTTTTTGAAATCAATTTTTCGGCCTAAACTATCCGTTAAATAACCATCGTCCAGCACTTGTAATAACATATTGAAAACATCAGGATGTGCTTTTTCGATTTCATCCAATAATACAACACAATATGGTTTTCTTCTTACTTTCTCTGTTAATTGTCCGCCTTCTTCATATCCTACGTATCCCGGAGGCGCACCAACTAAACGAGAGATTGCAAATTTCTCCATGTATTCACTCATGTCGATACGGATCAATGCATCTTCAGAATCGAATAATTCTTTTGCTAATACTTTAGCCAATTGTGTTTTACCAACACCAGTTTGTCCTAAGAAGATAAAAGAACCAATTGGTCGGTTTGGATCTTTTAATCCGGCACGATTTCTTTGGATAGAACGAGAAATTTTCATTACTGCTTCTCTTTGTCCAATAACCTTTCCTTCGATTAATTCTGGTAATTTGGCTAATTTATTACTTTCTGTTTGAGCAATACGATTTACCGGAATTCCAGTCATCATAGAAACCACATCGGCTACATTGTCTTCGGTAACTTCAATTCGATTGTTTTTAGCGTCTTCTTCCCATTGTTCCTGAGCAATTGCTAAATCTTTTTCAATCTTTTTTTCGTCATCACGAAGCTTGGCAGCTTCTTCGTATTTTTGTTTTTTAACAACAACATTTTTCAATTCGCGAACATCTTCTAATTGACGTTCCAAGTCTAAAATCTGTTTTGGAACTTCAATGTTGGTAATGTGAACTCTTGAACCTGCTTCATCTAATGCATCAATAGCCTTGTCTGGTAAGAAACGTTCCGACATGTATCTGTCCGTTAATTTCACACAAGCTTCAATTGCTTCTTGAGAATAAGTAACATTGTGATGGTCTTCGTATTTGTTTTTGATATTATTCAAAATTGTAATGGTTTCAGCAACAGATGTTGGTTCTACAATTATTTTTTGAAAACGTCTTTCTAATGCACCATCTTTCTCAATATATTGACGGTATTCATCTAGTGTTGTAGCACCAATACATTGAATTTCGCCTCTTGCTAATGCAGGTTTGAACATGTTAGATGCATCTAGTGAGCCTGTTGCGCCACCAGCTCCAACAATGGTATGAATTTCATCTATAAAAAGAATAATATCATCATTCTTTTCTAATTCGTTCATCACTGCTTTCATGCGCTCTTCGAACTGTCCACGGTATTTTGTCCCAGCGACAAGGCTCGCCAAATCTAATGTTACAACGCGTTTGTTGAAAAGGATTCGTGATACTTTCTTTTGAATAATTCGCAACGCTAATCCTTCAGCAATAGCTGATTTTCCCACTCCAGGTTCCCCTATAAGTAGTGGATTGTTCTTTTTGCGACGGCTCAAAATTTGAGAAACACGTTCGATTTCTTTTTCACGTCCCACAACAGGATCTAACTTTCCTTCTTCGGCCATTTCAGTTAAATCCCTTCCAAAATTATCCAAAACAGGAGTTTTAGATTTTTTGTTTGATTTATTGGCAGGATTGTTAAAATTGCCTTCTTTAAGACTGTCATCTTGTCCTGAATCGTCATTATACGATTCGTTTCTTGGCAAGTTTTCTAAAAATTCTTCTTCGCTTGGAGTCATATTTAAATATTGTTCTTTAGCTACGTCATAATCAATTTTAAGTTTATTCAATAGCTTGGTTGTTGGATCGTTTTCATTTCTTAAAATACATAACAATAAATGTGCTGTACTAATGGACGAGCTATGAAATACTTTTGCTTCAAGAAAAGTGGTTTTCAACGCTCGTTCTGCCTGGCGTGTCAAGTGTAAATTTTTCTTTTCAATATTAATTTCTACGCTTGGACTTGCGGGGCTTAGGATTTCTACCTTTCTGCGTAAATGATCTAAATCGACAGATAAGTTATTCAATATTTGTATTGCTTTCCCATTTCCATCTCTTAAAATACCCAGCATCAAGTGTTCAGTTCCTATAAAGTCATGACCCAATCGCAAAGCTTCTTCTTTGCTATAGGTAATAACATCTTTTACTCTTGGTGAAAAATTATCATCCATAATATATATTTGATATAGTAAATTTAGTGAATTAGTAATTGAAAAACAAAAATCGTTCCCTTAACAAGTACTGTCAGCTAATAGACAAAAATAATAATAATATTAAAGTTAAATTTCCCTTAATTTATTAACTAAAAGTGAAGATTAATTTGTTAATAAATCATTGAAATAAGTAGCTCCAAATAGCCTCTAAAATTTCAAAAAGCTGTATATTGGCACGTTTTGAAACTAATATAATTTTTTAATATAACAACTTATGTCTGAAGGAGAAAAGTTAATTCCTATTAACATTGAAGATGAAATGAAAACTGCTTACATCGATTATTCGATGTCCGTAATTGTATCCAGAGCACTTCCAGATGTTAGAGATGGCTTGAAACCAGTACATCGAAGAGTATTATTTGGAATGCATGATTTAGGGGTTAACTCCAGATCGGCCCATAAAAAGTCCGCAAGAATTGTCGGGGAAGTTCTTGGAAAGTATCACCCACACGGAGATACCTCTGTTTACGATGCTATGGTTCGTATGGCACAAGAATGGAGCATGCGTTATTTATTGATTGACGGTCAGGGTAATTTTGGTTCTGTAGATGGCGATAGTCCTGCAGCGATGCGTTATACGGAGGCTAGAATGCGCAAGATTTCGGAAGAAATTTTGGCAGATATCGATAAAGAAACGGTTGATTTTAAATTGAATTTTGATGATACACTAGAAGAGCCAACAGTTATGCCAACTCGTGTCCCTACCTTATTAATTAATGGGGCAACAGGAATCGCAGTAGGTATGGCTACCAATATGCCACCTCACAACTTAACCGAGGTAATCAATGGTACATTGGCTTTCATGGACAATAATGATATTGAGATTGATGAATTGATGACGCATATCAAAGCCCCGGATTTTCCTACCGGTGGTATCATATATGGATATGAAGGCGTTCGTGAAGCATTTAAAACCGGTAG
The DNA here is from genome assembly GCF_048158585.1 of Flavobacterium galactosi. Taxonomy (NCBI): domain Bacteria; kingdom Pseudomonadati; phylum Bacteroidota; class Flavobacteriia; order Flavobacteriales; family Flavobacteriaceae; genus Flavobacterium; species Flavobacterium galactosi. Next base: position 108,692 of record NZ_JBLNKV010000006.1, on the reverse strand, counting down.
AGGACGTATCGTAATGCGTGCCAAAGTAGGCTTTGAAGAAGTGGACGGAAGAGAATGCATTATCGTTACCGAAATTCCGTATCAGGTTAATAAAGCCGATATGATTAAGCGTACGGCTGATTTGGTCAATGACAAAAAAATTGACGGAATTGCAAATATACGTGATGAATCGGATAGAAACGGGATGCGTATCGTTTATATTTTAAAACGCGATGCAACACCAAACGTGGTTTTGAATACACTTTATAAGTATACGCAATTGCAATCTTCGTTTAGTGTAAACAATATTGCCATTGTAAAAGGGCGTCCACAAATGTTGAATCTGAAAGATTTGATTCATTATTTTATCGAACACCGTCATGATGTGGTGACTCGCAGAACGCAATTTGAATTGAAAAAAGCGGAAGCAAGAGCACATATATTAGAAGGTTTGATTATCGCTTCGGATAATATTGATGAAGTAATTGCTTTAATCAAAGCTTCAAAAAGTACCGAAGAAGCAAGAGAAAAATTAATCGAAAGATTCAATTTGTCAGATATTCAATCTCGTGCCATTGTTGAAATGCGTTTGCGTCAATTAACAGGTCTGGAACAAGATAAGTTAAGAACGGAATACGATGAAATCATGAAGTTAATAGAGCATTTGAAAGCTTTATTAGCAGATGTAAACTTGAGAATTGCTTTGATTAAAGAAGAATTGACTGAGATTCGTGATAAATATGGAGATGAGCGTCGTTCTATAATTGAATATTCTGGTGGAGATGTAAGTATTGAGGATTTAATTGCGGATGAAAATGTGGTAATTACAATTTCTCATGCAGGTTATATTAAACGTACCAATCTTACAGAATACAAAACTCAAAATAGAGGAGGAGTTGGTCAAAAAAGTGCCGGAACAAGAGACCAAGATTTCTTAGAACACATGTTTGTTGCAACGAATCACCAATATATGATGTTCTTTACCCAAAAAGGAAAATGTTTCTGGATGCGTGTTTATGAAATACCGGAAGGAAGTAAAACTGCTAAAGGTAGAGCAATCCAAAACTTGGTAAATATTGAAAGTGACGATAAAGTAAAAGCATTTATTTGTACCCAAGATTTAAAAGACCAAGATTACATCAAAAGTCATAATTTAATTATGGTGACTAAAAAAGGTCAGGTTAAGAAAACATCTTTAGAGAAATATTCTAAACCAAGGGTGAATGGGGTTGCAGCAATTACTATCAAAGAAGGTGATGAATTATTGGAAGCAAAATTAACTAACGGTGAAAGTCAAATTATTTTGGCTGTGAAATCTGGTAAATTAGTTCGTTTTGAAGAAACTAAAACCCGTCCGATGGGAAGAACGGCTTCTGGAGTTCGTGGAATTAGTCTTAAAGATGATACTGATGAAGTTATTGGCATGGTTACTGTAAATGATATGAGCAGCGAAATTTTAGTTGTTGCCGAAAACGGATACGGAAAACGTTCAAGCCTTGACGAATACAGAATAACAAACCGTGGTGGTAAAGGAGTTAAAACCTTAAATATTACAGAGAAAACAGGTAAACTGATTTCGATAAATGCGGTTACTGATGCTGATGATTTAATGATTATCAACAAATCTGGATTGACTATCAGAATGGCTGTCGAAGATTTAAGAGTTATGGGACGTGCTACGCAAGGAGTGAAGTTGATTAACATTAAAGGAAACGATTCAATTGCAGCTGTTACAAAAGTAATGAAAGACGATGTGGCTGAAGTTATTGTTGATGAGGAAGGTAATGTTATAGAATCGGAGGCTATTGAAAGAGTTAAGCCAGTTTTAGAAGTGCTTGAAGACGAAGGAACTGATGATGATGATGATGATGATGATGAGTCTGAAGAAGATGAAGATTCTGAGGATGATTCCGAAGACGAAGATTCTGATGATGAAGCTTAAAAATAAAAATGTAAAAAAGAATAATTATTAAACAAAAACCAGAATATTATGAAAAGTAAATATGTAATACTTGCATCAGCATTATTGATATCAGTAGCTACTTTTGCTCAAAAAGATCAAATTAAAGCTGCAGAAAAAGCAATGAAAGGCGGAAATTCTCAAGAAGCTGCAACAATTTTACAAGGTGCTGAATCTTTGATTACTAATTCCACTGATGTTGAGAAAGCACAATTTTTCTTTATAAAAGGAAATGCTTTGCTAGACTTAGCAAATAAGAATGTTGATGCAAATACGAATCTTTCACTTGCTGCAAAAGCGTATCAAGATTTAATTGCTGTTGAAAAAGCATCTGGAAAAATTAAATTTTCTACTCAAGCAGCTACGTCAATTACGCAGATAAAATTTAAATTAATTAATAATGCGATTGCAGATTCTAAAATTGAGAAACACGCAGATAGTGCTAAAAAATTATATGATGCTTATTTATTAGATAAAAATGACACTATTAATTTATATTATGCAGCTTCTACTTATGTAAATGCTAAAGAATATGATACAGCGCTTAAGTTATATGATGAGTTGAAAAATTTAAACTATTCTGGAAAAGGAACGAGTTATTTTGCAATGAATAAATTATCTGGTGAAGAAGATGTTTATGCTACTGCTCAAGAAAGAGACAGAATGGTAAAACTTGGAACACATGAAAAGCCAAGAACTGAAGCTATTCCTTCAAAAAGAGGAGAAATATATAAAAATATGGCTTTAATTTTAGTTCAAAACGGAAAAACTGAAGAAGCTAAAAAAGCTATCGCTGAAGCTAGAGTTGCAAATCCTGATGACACTTCATTGATTTTGACAGAAGCTAATTTGTATTTAGAAACTAAAGATTATGAAACTTATAAAAAATTAATCTCTGAAGTATTAGAAAAAAATCCTAATGATGCCGATTTAGTTTTTAATTTAGGAGTGATAAGCACTACTGCTAATAATACAGTTGAAGCTGAGAAATATTATAAAAGAGCCATTGAAATACGACCAGATTATGTAAACGCCTACCTTAATTTAGCAATTTTAAAACTGGATGGTGATAAAAAACTTATTGCGGAAATGAATAAATTAGGTAACTCAGAAAAAGATAATAAGCGTTATTTAGTTCTTAAAAAACAAAGAGAAATAGTATTTAAGGATGCTTTACCGTATTTAGAAAAAGCTAGTGAATTGGATCCGTCAAATAAAGAGGTTAAAACTACTTTGTTAAATGTTTACGGAGCGTTAGAAATGACTGAAAAGAAAAAAGCATTGAAAGCTAAAATGTAATAATTCTTTTTAAGAAGATTAAAAAAACCTATCTTGAATATAATTCTTGATAGGTTTTTTTTAGATTATTTTTTTAATTACGCGAAGTTTATGAGTATGTTTATTTGTTTCGGGATTATAAATACCGAGATGATCTAATCTGTCAATTCGTACTTTTCCACTGGCATGAATGATATAATTGTCTTCCATGATGATTCCTACATGTATGATTTTGCCTTCTTCATTGTCAAAGAAAGCTAAATCTCCGGGTTCACTTTCTTCAATAAAACTCAAAGGTTCTCCTTGGATTGCTTGTTGTGACGCATCACGTAATAATTTATATCCGTTGAGTTTATAAACTATTTGTGTAAAACCCGAACAATCAATGCCAAATGGTGTTTTTCCTCCCCACAGATAAGGAGTATTTAGATACAAAAAGGCAGTATTAATCAAACTTTCTTTAGGCTTTATACCGCTAATTTTAGTTCCTTCAAAATCAAAATTTGAAGTGTTGATTTCATTATAATTTAAAAATGATACCGATGAACCTAACGGGATTGGGATTAATATATTGTTTGGCGCCGTAATGTATTCTATCAAATCAGCGTTCAGAATGATCGCATCTTCAGACAATTGATTGAAACTGGATTCGGAAATCAGTTGGTATTGTTTAGAATCTACCCAGCCTTCGTAATCATCATATTGCATTTTGATTCGGGACCATTGTTTCAATTGTTCCAGAATTTCAAAATGTTCGCCAAATAAAATTTGAGAAACAATTTCGCTTCTGTCACTAGGTTCAAAGCGAAGTGGGATTATGGCTAGATTACAAATTCCGAACATTTAAGTCAATTTATGAGTTAATAATTATGGGTTATAAGTTTTAAAACTCATAACCCATAACTTATAATTATTTTAGGCTCTTTCAATAACAATTGCCGAAGCACCGCCACCACCATTACAAATTGCAGCAGCTCCAAATTTACCGTTATTTTGTTCTAAAACATTTATTAATGTAACAATGATTCTTGCTCCGGAACAACCTAATGGATGTCCTAGAGATACAGCACCACCGTTTATATTTACTATGCTGTCATCTAGTCCAAGAATTTTTGAATTTGCTAAACCTACAACGGCAAAAGCTTCATTAAATTCAAAATAATCAACATCGCTAATTGCTATTCCTGCTTTTTCTAGAGCTTTAGGAATTGCTTTAGATGGAGTAGTGGTGAACCATTTTGGTTCTTGTGCTGCATCAGCGTAGCCATTAATGTAAGCTAGCGGTTTTAGACCTAAAGCGATCGCTTTTTCTTCACTCATTAATATTACTGCTGCTGCGCCATCATTTATAGTAGATGCATTGGCTGCGGTTACGGTTCCGTCTTTGGTAAAAACAGGACTTAATGATGGTATTTTATCTAATTTTACATTAGTGTATTCTTCATCTTTAGAAACTATAATAGGGTCTCCTTTTCTTTGTGGAACGGAAACGGGAACAACTTCATTGTCAAATTTTCCAGAATCCCAAGCTTTTGCACTACGCTCATACGATTGAATTGCGAAGTTATCTTGATCTTCACGGGTAAATTTATATTCTGCGGCACATAAGTCAGCACACACTCCCATAGCGCTGTTATCGTATGCGTCAGTCAGTCCATCCTTCTGCATTCCGTCAATCATGGTTGCGGGACCAAATTTAGTTCCGTTTCTCAAATGCATATAATGTGGAATTAAACTCATATTTTCCATTCCACCAGCAACTACAATTTCGGCATCACCGCATTGGATTGCTTGCGCTCCCAACATAATAGCTTTCATTCCAGAAGCACAAACTTTATTTATTGTGGTGCAGGCAACGGTATTTGGTAAACCAGCAAATAGCGCTGCTTGACGAGCAGGAGCTTGTCCTGTGCCAGCTTGAACTACATTGCCCATAAATACTTCGTCAATTAAATTTGGATCTAAATTTATTTTTTCCAAAGCACCTTTAATTGCCACTGCACCTAATCTTGGAGCAGTAACTGTAGATAATCCCCCCATAAAACTTCCGATAGGTGTCCTAACGGCAGAAACGATAACAACTCTTTTGTTCATAACTTATAAAATGTTGGTTTATGAAGCAAATTTAATCTTTTTTGAACAATTTCAAATTTAGATTAAGCCATTATCTTTTTTTAAATTTATTTTTATTCTATATGTTTGATTGTGAAGTGTTTTTGTAAAAATGATAAAAAAGATTAAAAAAAAGACCTCAAATAGTTGTGAGAAGTCTAAAGATGTCTTAAATTTGCAACCGCAAAACAGGACACGTTTCTTTGAGCTTGGAGGGGTGCCAGAGTGGTAATGGAGCAGTTTGCTAAACTGTCATCGAGCAATCGGTGCCAGGGTTCGAGTCCCTGTCCCTCCGCTTAATTTTTTTTGCACTTCGGGGTGTAGCGTAGCTCGGTTATCGCGCCTGCTTTGGGAGCAGGAGGCCGCAGGTTCGAATCCTGCCACCCCGACTAGATTTTTTTACATGAGCAATGGAGGCATAGCTCAGCTGGATAGAGCACCTGCCTTCTAAGCAGGCGGTCGAAGGTTCGAATCCTTCTGCCTTCACAAAATCCCTTATAAACATCTGATTTATAAGGGTTTTTTAATTTGGGTAACATTTTAAATAAAATTTTTGATCGTTCAGAAGTATATTTCTTCTGATAAAAGGTTCGAATTTTGTATCAAGGTGTTCACAGAAAAAAAACACTGGATTCAGTGGGGTTTTTGCGTTTAATGATTTTTGTATTTCTTATTTCCCTACATCTACAATAACAAAACGCAACATTTTGGTACATGTTCATGTATGAAAATTTAGCTTATTACTTCCTGTAAAGAATCTTCTGAAGGCTATCCTTTAGTATTGAAAATTGCGCACCAAAATAAACGTAAGTCTAAAACAATCGCTTTTTGTAAAGTTAATCATTTTATTCAGGATGGGAAAACCATTTTTCTAGTAAGCATCCGGATTATGATATTTTGGCACCTATTAGGTTATTGGATATTTGTTTTTAAAGAGTAATTTATACAGTAAGTACAACTACCTATTGTTCTATTTGTTTCTATGTACTTTTGATGCAGTAATAAATTTCTGGACACACATTAACCTAATGGTCAAATAAAAAGTATAAAATATTGCCAAATTTTAAAAATATTTTTGCGTTGAATTCTTTACCCAGATAAATGTCTTAAGTAAACTAAATTTTCATAGAAAATTCATTCATAATTATTTATTGAATTTTGATTTTTTTTTCTTAATAGAGAATTTAGAAATAAATGTTTTTCTTGTTGAAAATTAAAGAAAAAAATATAAGATTATTAATTTATTCTAAAAATAATTACTTTTGCTTAACTTTCGATTTAGATTATTAAATCACCTAATTAAAAATAATTTCTCGATATTATTGACCACTTTTATAGAGTTAATTATTTTTAAATACTTTTTAAGAAAAGTTAGTCTTACTTAGTGAGATTGAATTCTTAGGGTACTCAATATAAATTTTATGAATACCACAAATTTTATGTCAAGAAGAATATATATATTATTAGTACTAATTACATTGTTTTCCTGTAATTCAAATGATAATAATAAAAAAACTATTTCAATTGGATTTTCACAAAGTATATCTGAGGATGATAGCTGGAGGAAATCAATGGATAATACAGTCAAGATTGAAGCTTCACTTCATCCAGAAATCGATTTAACTGTTTACAATGCAAATAGCAGTACAAAAAAGCAGATTGAAGATATAGAAAAAATGATTGATAACCAATTGGATGTTATTATAGTGGCACCTTATGGATCAGATTCTATAGTACCGGTGATAGAAAAAGCTAATAAAAAAGGAATACCTGTAATTATAGTTGATAGAAAAGTTAATACATCAAATTACACTTCATTTTTAGGAGCTGATAATGTTGAAGTAGGTCATATTGCTGGAAAATATATTGTTTCGATGTCTAAGGCTCATGCAACTATTCTGGAAATTAAGGCAACGACGGATATCTCACCTGGCGTAGAGAGAAGTTTAGGATTTAAACAAATTATCGACCAATATCCAAACATTAAAAAAATAAGTATAACTGCTCCGAATTTGGCATCACTAAATACTAATTTTAGTAAGGTCTTGGATAGTATGCCAAAAATAGATTATGTCTTTGCTTTTAATGATATTATAGCACTTCAAGCATGGGAGGCAGCCAAGCGAAAAGGTAGAGAAAAAAATATAAAATTTATAGGGATAGATGGATTGAATGATCCAAATGGTGGAATACAGGCGGTTAAAGATGGTAAGTTGACAGCAACTATATTATATCCAACAGGCGGTAGTGAAGCGATAAAGCTGGCAATTAAACTTGCAAATAAAGAAATAGTCTCTAAGAATAATGTACTTAACACCATTTTGATTGACTCTTTAAATGCTGATATAATGAGCAATCAATTTGACAAAGTGACGCAACAGCAATCTAATATTGAAACACAGCAGAATGTAATCAAAGAACAAGAAAAGAAATACCTAACATTATATAATTTAATTAAGTTGCTAAGTTTTCTTTTAGTGGTAATATTCTGTTTAGCTGTTTTTAGTGTTTATTCTATATTTTCAATGAGAAAGAAGAAAAGACTATTAGAAGTGACTAATTATAAAATTACTAGCCAAAGGAATGAAATTGAAAAATTTGTAGAGAAACTTAAAGAAAGTAATGAATCCAAAATTAATTTTTTTACCGGTATATCTCATGAATTTAAAACACCTTTAACCCTAATATTAAGTTCCGTTGAATCTTTACACGATGAATTTCAAAATAAAAGTCATTCTGTTAAAAAAGATTTAGACATAATGTATAATAATTCTTTGCGATTACTTCGATTGATTAATCAATTGTTGGATTTTAGAATGGTGGAGGATAAAAAATTCACTCTGAAACTATCCAAAAATAATCTTTGGAGATTTTCGGCTAATATGTTTAAGGAATTTAAAAGAGAGGCTAAAAAAAGAAAAATAAATTATACAATTGAAACGGATAATGAGGGTTTAGAAGTTTATTTTGATCCAAATTTAATGGATAAGGTTTACTATAATCTGTTATCTAATTGTTTTAAATTCACTCCAGATGGAGGTAAAATTGAAATTAAAATACGTCAAGAAAAAGATAAGGGGCTTGTTAAAATTAATTTTAAAGATTCCGGTATTGGTATTCCTGAAAAGGAAATAAATCAAATTTTCAGTCCCTTTTTCCAAGGGTCTAATAACTATAGAAACGGTTCGGGTATCGGATTGAATTTATCTAAAAACTTTGTTGATTTACATGAAGGTATAATAGAAGTTAAGTCAATTAATGGTGCCGAATTTTCTGTTTATTTAAAATTAGGAGATGGCCATATCGATAAATCAAAAATTGTAAATGAAAGTACTTATTTTTTAGATAGTGAAAATGGATATGAGTATTTGGAATCTGAATTAACACCTAGTACGGAATCCATAATTACAGAAAACAAACCGTCTCTTTTAATTATTGAGGATAATGCTGATTTACTGGATTTTATTGCTTCAAAGTTAAAAGAAGATTACATAGTTAGCAGGTGCAACGGAACCAAAGCAGTAGAAATGGCCTTGGAGTTAATGCCAGATATTGTTGTTTGTGATTTAAATTTACCGGAGAAGAATGGTTTTGAAATTTGTGAAGTTTTAAAAACGAATATGATTACTTCCCATATTCCTGTAATCATTTTAACAGCAATGGATGATAATAATACTTATATAAAGTCATTAGAAGTTGGAGCAGATTTATTTTTAACAAAACCTTTTAATCTAAAAGTCTTAAAACAATCTATAAAAGGATTACTGTTTAACAGAGAAAAGTTACGTTATTACTATACTAAAAATATAAATAAAATCGAAAACGATGGACTTAGCTTAATTGAAAGAGAGTTTTTGAATAAGATTAATTTGATTTTAGAAAAAAACATTGATGACTCCTCTTTTTCTGTTGAAAATCTTGCCAGTAAATTAAATATTTCCCGAGTGCAACTCTATAGAAAAGTAAAAGCAGTTTTAGGCATAGGAGTTGGAGATTATATTAATAATTTTAGATTAGAGAAAGCAAAAGAGCTATTAATGACCACAACAATGAACATCTCCGAGATTGCCTATTCTTGCGGTTTTGCTTCCCCTAATTATTTCTCAACTACTTTCAAAACTAAGTACGGAATACCCCCAAAAGACTTTAGAAATAATTAATTATGCTAAAACAATGTAACATTTTTATAGATATAGTGATTTTTAGCGTCTTTTTATATTGATTTTGCGGCATTATTTTTTCTTAACTCCCTGTTTTATTGGGGTTAATTTTTTTTAAAAAATTACTAGGCAGGTGTAACAATACTTAATTAGGTCATTATAGTATTCTAGTAATTTTATAAAAAATATTATAAAATGAAAAAGTGCATAACAATTATCCTGTCAGGACTTATCCTTATTGGATGTAAATCCCAAAATGATCCAAGTCCAAGTCCAACCCCGATTCCTCCCTCTAATGTGGCTTCAGAACTTTTATCATTTAGTTTTAATGAAACCTCTGGGCAAACACTAGTAGAAACTAAAACAAATGCCAGCTTTAGTATAAATGGATCTTCAGGTTCATCTGAACGGATTGTGGGCGTTGAAGGAAATTCATTAAGAGTTAATGGCTTTTATGGTTGGGCTACCGGGAATGCAAGTGTAATTTATCCAACCTCAAAAGTATGTGTCTCTGGTTGGGTTGCACCAGCAGCTTTTCCTGTTCAAAGAAAAGATTTAGATCCGATTACCGAAAATACAAACGCTTCTATTTTTTCAAATGTAAACACATCTAATAGTTCTGGCGTTGCCTTAGGGATCAATCATCACGGAAGAGTTATTGGTCAATTTAAAGTTGGGACAAATGTGATTCAAATTATTTCTGATCAAGAAGTAGCGCTTAAAAAGTGGAGTTATATTGCATTAAATATAAATGCTTCAAGCGGAACGGCTTCATTGTATTTAAATGGTGTTCAAATTAAAACTGTTACGTTTGATATTGGGACACTTTTATGGGATAATAATGCCACCATTTATATTGGAAAAGAATCAAAATCTAAAACAATCGCTGGATTTGACACTAATGGTTTAACTGGAGCAATAGATCAAGTAGCACTTTGGAATAAAGACTTAACAGCTGCCGAGATATTAACTCAGTTCACTAAATTTACACCATCAGATCCGGATCTTAAAATCCCGACTGCAGTTCGATTTGCCAATGATATTCATCGACCAAAATACCATTTACTTCCATCTGCTAGTTGGACTAACGAATCGCACGGATTGCTATATATTGACAATAAATACCATATTTTTAGTCAAAGAAATTTCAACGGGCCCTATTTAGAGCATATCAATTGGGGGCATTACGTTAGTAACGATTTAGTAAGCTGGGAAGAAAAAACACAAATTTTATGGCCTCAACCTGGATTTGACGAAGTAGGGATTTGGTCAGGACACGCCATAATAAGTAACGGTCAACCCTTTATTTTTTATACTGGTGTAAATAAAACTAAAGCTGCAATAGGACTTGCAACTTCAACAGCCCCCTACGATACTTGGACAAAAAATTCTTCTGCAATTATACCAAATGCACCAACTTCTTCTGCAAACGCTGATTTTAGAGATCCTTTTGTATTTCAACATAATTCAGAATGGTATATGATGATTGGTACAGGTTTAAGAAGTGGAACCCCAAGAGGAGCATTGTATTTGTATAAATCTACTTCATCCGATTTCAAACAATGGTCCCCTCAAGGTACAATGTTAGAGGGAAATCCTCCAGTAGATGGAACTGGGGATTTTTGGGAAATGCCGATTTATTATAATTTTGGGGCGAAATCAATCGTACTAATTAATAAGCTTCCTAATGCAAACGCACTGTATTGGACTGGTAATTTTAATGGATCGCAATTCGTTAGGGATAATGCCGTTCCTGAACGATTGGATGTCATCAACCAATTATTATCGCCTTCTATTCATCCCGATGCTAATGGGAATTTAACAGCAATAGGAATTATTCCAGATGGAGTTACTTCTGCAAAACAAAAAGAGCAAGGCTGGGCCCACACATTTAGTTTGCCTAGAGTTTGGACACTTGTTAATGGTAAAATAAAACAAGTTCCTCATCCAAATGTATTAAGCCTAAGAGGGGCTTCTAAAAATTTCACAAATGTAGTTTTTGACCAAAACAGCTCAAATGCATTAAATAATTCAACAGGATCTCAATATGAAATCGTTGCTACTATTAATTCAGGGACTGCTGCAAAAGTTGGATTTTCTCTGAATAAAAATACATCAACTGGTGAACAAACATTAATTTATTATGATTATACTACAAGTTATTTTGTTGTAGATAGAAGTAAATCTTCAATTCTTACAGGGGTTCCGTTGTCTAATCAATCTACTAATTATGTATTACCGGCAGGAAATATCAATTGGAGGATTTTTGTCGATGCGTCTGTAATAGAGGTTTTCGTTAATGAAGAATTAGCTTTTGCTACACGATCTTTTCCTTCAACCGGGAATAATTTAATTGATTTATATGCTCAGGGCGGTTCAGCAACAGCAACAGAATTAAAAATATATAATATTCAAGGAGGCGGAACTGCATCTACAGCAAAGTATATCGAAAAAAAAAATGAAATAATTCATCCGGTTGTTTTTCCGAATCCATCAAGTGAAAATTTCAACATTAAATTTAGTGCTATAACTGAGGCGACTCCTGTTTATGCTTATATTTTTGATATAACAGGGTTTCCAGTAACAAAAATTGAAACAATTCTGGATGGCAATAATCCAATAATTCATTGGGATGGTGTTATGGATAATGGAAATAAAGCCATCAGGGGAGTTTATATAATAAAGGGTCTGTTGAAAAATGAATTGTTTGATACTAAAATCATTGTGGAATAGTTCTTAAAATTAGTTTTTTTTTGTTAGCCTTCTTTTGTTTTTTTAATCACTGAACGTAAATGTTTATTGTATTGAGACCTAAACTGTCTTAAAAATTTTCTTCTTATGATTTAATCCCCATTCTTTCAACGCATAGATAACTGGAGTTAATGTGTTGGCATATTCTTCTAACTTATATAAAATCTTGACTGGATAATCGCTGGTTACTATTCTCTTTATCAGCTGGTGTTCTTCAAGGTCTTTAAGTTCTTTAGCCAAAACTTTTGGTGTGATACCTGGAATACTTTCCTGAATGTCGGTAAAACGTTCATTACCCACAGATACAGATATTATAATTAATAATTTCCATTTACCATTGATAACCTCAAGAGTATCACGTACTGGTTTTATTGAGTTAAGACAATCACAATGTGTTTTTTTTACTGCCATAAATACTTAGAATAAAAAATTAAATCACTTTCTTTAAAGAAAGTACTATACAAAGGAAAGTAAATATTTTTTAAATTTGCAAAGAATTCTGTTAAATCAGAAAATAATAGTAATCATTTAATTCTATAATATGAAAATAGGAATAATAGGTACCGGAGCAATCGGTGGTACCATCGCAAAAAAACTTGCAAACGTAGGTCACGAAGTAAAAGTTACTAATACAGACGAGCAACAAGTATTAGCAAATAAAGCGAAAGAATTGGGAGCCATCCCGTCAACCATTAATGAATTGGTAAATGATGTAGCGGTAATTATTCTATCTGTTCCTACCACTGCAATCCCAGAGTTAGCTAAAGATTTGTTTAATGATTTACCAAAAAATGTCATCATTGTTGACACCAGTAATTATTATCCATTTCGTGATGGAGAGATTGAAGATTTGAAAAATGGAAAAGTAGAAAGTGTCTGGATTTCAGAACAATTGGGAAGGCCGGTCATTAAGGCATTTAACAACCTGTTGGCTCACACACTTGCTGAGGCTGGAAAAAACGAAGGACAAGAAGCTAGAATTGCTATGGCTATATCTGGCGATGATGAGAGTTCTAAAAAAGTGGTTTCAAGTTTAATCAATGATGCGGGTTTTGATGTTGTCGATGCAGGAACTCTGTCAGAATCTTGGAGACATCAACCTGGAACTCCTGCATACTGCACAGAATTGAATGTGGCGGAACTTGAACAAGCTCTCAAGGTAGGTGTAAAAGAAGATGCTGCCTATCTAAGAGACTTGGCTATTACAAAATTAATGGAAAGGACTTCACCTCCATCTCACGAAGATATAGTTGATTTCAATCGTTCATTATTTCCCCAAAATCCAAAAATAGAATAATGTTTTGTTTCAAAGAACACAGCAATCTTAATGCTATCCTCTCTTCTTGAATAGATTATACAATACTATTTAAAAATATTGTATAATCTATTTTTTTTAAATCTATCTTTTTTTTCGTGTATTCAGTAGTATATAGCTATAAGGTGAACTTCCGCATTAAGGCATTAATAAAGATTATTATTCTGTTATGAAAATTGCAAATTCCTATAAACCATAATTATTGACCTTCTTACTATTTTGAACTACTAATATAAAGACTATACGCTATGTTATTCTAAAGACTTTGTATTTGTAAATTCTAAATTAGGCTGTTTTAGCACTATAGACAAGTTACTTTTTTAGAGTGTTAATCCCAAAATTTTAAACCATCCCTATTTTTTTTGAGTGTAGCTATTGATATAAGCGTAAATAATTTATAATAAAAAACACTATATGTAATTTCAAGCCACTTAAATTATTTAAAACTTTTTTTTTAATTTATTTTTTGTTTCGAAATCATAATTTAATGTTACAATATTATATAATTATGTCTTACGTGCATGTTAATTTATTTAAAATCAAATAGTTGCGATTTGTGTAACAAATTTGAAGTAAATGGATACATTACGAAAACGTTATCTTACTGTTTAATAATAAGTTTGATAATAATTAAAAACATGGTTTATGAATAATAAAATTTTGAGATGGTCACTCATTGCGTCTTTCGCAGGATTTCTATTTGGTTTTGATACAGTAGTGATTTCAGGGGCAGACAAAACGTTACAGTTGTTATGGAATTCAAGTGATGTTTTCCATGGTTCAGTAGTGATGGCAATGGCACTTTGGGGTACAGTTATAGGTGCTATTTTTGGAGGAATTCCAACAAATAAGTTAGGTCGAAAAAAGACCTTATTAATTATAGGTGTTTTATTTTCTATTTCTGCTGCTGGTTCAGCACTTTCAAATGATCCGTTTGTATTTGCTTTTTTTAGGTTTCTGGGAGGTTTAGGAATTGGGGCTTCAACAATTGCGGCACCAGCTTATATATCTGAAATCGCACCAGCCAAGGATAGAGGGCGTTTAGTGGGATTGTATCAATTTAATATTGTATTGGGAATTCTAATTGCTTTCTTATCCAACTATCTTCTAAGTGATGTAGGTCCAAATGCTTGGAGATGGATGCTTGGTGTTCAGGTTTTTCCTTCTATAATTTATACCCTAATGGCTTTTAGTATACCTGAAAGTCCAAGATGGTTGTATTCAATGCTTAGAATTGAAGAAGCAAAACTTATTTTCGAAAAAATTGGATCAAAAGAAGATGTTCAAGATATTTTGGATGATTTAAGTAAAAATAGTAATAGTACTCCTTTGAATGAAAATATTTTTATGAAAAAATACCGTTTTCAATTAATCTTGGTTTTTTTGATAGCTGCATTTAATCAATTATCAGGAATTAACGCCTTTCTATATTATGCTCCCAGAATATTTGAAGAAGCAGGATTAGGTGCAAAAACGGCATTATTAAGTAGCATCGGTATTGGTATTATAAATTTAATCTTTACACTAATTGGAGTTTATCTTATTGATCGATTGGGAAGACGCAAATTAATGATTTTCGGATCTATTGGTTATATTTTTTCCCTTTCAATGGTGGCCACTTCGTTTTACTTAAACTGGACTGGACTGGCAGTGCCTGGGTTTTTATTTCTTTTCATTGCATCTCACGCAATCGGACAAGGAGCTGTTATTTGGGTATTTATTTCTGAAATATTCCCCAATCATTTGAGAGCTTCCGGACAGTCTTTTGGTAGTTCTGTACATTGGGTTTTAGCAGCTATTATCCCTTCGATGGTACCTATCCTTTTTACAAGTTTTGGCGTTGGAAATGTATTTGCCTTTTTTGCTTTTATGATGGTTTTTCAATTGCTGTTTGTCATTTTTATGATGCCGGAAACCAAAGGAATCTCTTTGGAAGACGTAAGTAAAGGATTAATTAATAAATAAGAATTATGATGAATATATCAGAAATAGGAATTTTTAAAAGAATATTTTTTATGCTAATACTGGTTGTAATGAATAGTTGCATGTCTACTAAAACAAGTAATATGAAACTGTTAACCAATGAAGAATTATATAGACCCAACTTTCATTTCACACCTAATAAAGGCTGGATGAATGATCCCAATGGAATGTTTTTTTACAAAGGGTTGTATCATTTGTATTTTCAGCATTATCCAGATGATAATGTTTGGGGGCCTATGCATTGGGGGCATGCCACAAGTAAGGATATGATAACTTGGAAGGAAGAAAAAATTGCTCTTTATCCAGATGATATGGGGTACATATTTTCAGGAAGCGCGGTTGTTGATGTCAATAATACTTCTGGATTTGGGAGTTTGAAAAATCCGCCAATTGTAGCCATGTTTACGTATCACGATGCTGTAAAAGCAAAAGCTGGAGCAATAGATTTTCAATCTCAAGCTATTGCTTATTCTTTAGATGAAGGAATGACTTGGACAAAATACAAGAATAATCCGGTAATTAAAAATCCAAATATTAAAGATTTCAGAGATCCAAAAATGACGTGGGATGCCATTCATAATCAATGGATAATGGTTCTTGCTGCCGATGTTGAAACTAAAATATATCGTTCTTCAAATTTAATAGATTGGGAATTGGCTTCTGGATTTGGCAAGAATCTCGGTGCGCATGGAGCGCCTTGGGAGTGCCCGGATTTTTTCCCTATTAAGGTTGAAGGTTCAACTGAAATGAAATGGGTGCTTTTACAAAGCATTAATCCAGGCGGTCCAAATGGAGGATCGGCTACTCAATATTTTGTTGGCGATTTCGATGGAAAAACTTTTACACTAGAGGATTCATTTACCCAAGATTTAAACCAATTTGGAGCTTTGTGGCTTGACTACGGAAAGGATAATTACGCAGGAGTTACCTGGTCTAATATTCCAGATTCTGATGGTCGCAAATTATTTATAGGTTGGATGTCCAATTGGCAATATGCTGATAAAGTTCCTACTGAAAAATGGAGAAGTGCTACGACTATACCAAGAGAATTGAAACTTATAAATACCGGTGGTCATTATCGAATTGTTTCCCTGCCAGTAAAAGAATTGGATAAATATGTTTCCAAGACTATTAAAAAGGATCTTCTTACTATTGATAAAGCAACTGTGATTGTAGATAAGTCTGCTATAGATATGTCAAGATTAGACATTCGTTTTACCATGAAAAATTTGAAAGACGATACTTATGATTTTATCCTTTCCAATAAAGGAAATAATGCCATTCATTTTGGAATTAATAAAAAGGAGAAGTGTTTTTACATTGATAGAAAAAATGTAAGTAAAACTTCTTTTTCAGATGAATTTGCCAATAAAATATCAAAAGCACCCATTACAGCAGATTTTAATTCAATCGAAGTAAGAGTGGTTATCGATAAGACCTCAATCGAAGTATTTTATGACAATGGAAAAACGGTTATGACTGAAATTTATTTTTCAGATAAACCAATGGATTCTTTTTCAATAGCTAAAGCAAATTCTGATTTTGAACTTAAAAATGTATTGATAAATCAACTAAATATTAAATAATAGATGTAAAAAATCAAATTAAAGAATATAAAAAAATATAAACTAAACAACTAAAACTATAAATGTATGAAAATCAAGTATTTTAAAAATAAGAAAAACATATTGTCACTATGTTTGTTTTTCTTGGTGTTTATTGCTTCAGGGCAACAAAGACAAATTAATGGTTCTGTTTTATCTGACGACGGTCAACCTTTACCAGGTGCTAATATTCTTGTTGAGGGCTCAAAAAATGTAGCGACTTCAGATATAGATGGTAAATTTAAAATTTCTGCTGAAGAAGGAGCTAATATGATAGTTTCTTATATAGGTTACCTAGATGCTAAAATAAAAGTAACTTCAAAAATTACGTACAGTATTAAATTACAATCCAGTTCAAACAATCTTTCGGAAGTTATAGTTGTTGGGTATACAAAAGAAAAAAAATCAGATATAGCTGGTGCTATTTCGGTTGTTAAAGTTGCCGATATTTCTCAAGAAGCTACTCCTAATATTTTAACGGCTTTACAAGGTAGAGTTGCTGGTTTGCAAATCAATTCTGGAGGTACACCAGGAGGAAATGACAGTCAAATATTAATTAGGGGATTAACTACAGTAACAAGTGGATCAGCTCCGCTATGGGTAATCGACGGAGTTCAAACTACAAGCTCATCCTCATTAAATCCTGAAGAAATTGAATCCATTCAAGTATTAAAAGATGGCGCATCAGCAGCTATTTATGGGACTTCTGCCGCAAATGGTGTAATTGTAGTTACAACTAAGAAAGGTAAAAAAGGAGTTTCTGAATTTAGTTTCAAATCCGAAATAACTGTCAATAAATTAAGAGATAAAATCAGCTTGCTTAATTCGCAACAATGGGCGGATGTAGAATACCAAGCACAACAAGGTGCTGGAATCACCTCTCCAACTCATCCGGTTTTAATTAATAATGGTTCGGGTTTTACCATCCCTCAATATTTAGATCCAAATGGTTTGCAAACAGCGGCTAATACGAATTGGGTAAATGAAATTACAAACGATACATTTTCAAACAACACTGATTTTGGATATAGAAAAGGAACTGAAAACTTAAGTTTATACACCCAATTGAGTTATTCGGAAGATAAAGGTATACAGAGATATACCAGTTATGACCGATTTAATTCTAGAATAAATGCATCGTATAAATTATTTAAGGGTAGATTGACTATTGGTGAAAATTTCTTGTACTCTAAATTTAATGAGGTAAAAGCAAACGAGTTTGAAAATGCTATTCTTCAAAATCCAATGCTCCCGCTATATTCTAATCTTGGAGATTACGCCACCATAATAACTGGGGGTATGCAAGATAAACCAAACTCCGTAGCAAATTTATGGAGTAATAGAAATAATAAGCAAAAGAATCAAAGGTTTTTAGGGAATGCCTATTTGGATTTTCAAATTATTGATGGTTTGGTTTTTAATACGACTTTAAATTTTGATAAAGGAACTTATAAATTTAACACTGCAAGTGAAGCTTTTTCTACAAATGGAACAATCCCTTCTGTTTTTCAGAAAATTACTACTGATGATGTGGATAATGATTTTTTGGCTACCATTTTTACTAATACTTTAAAATATGATAAAAGTTTTGGAAAACATAGGCTATCATTATTAGGAGGTATAGAAAATTCGGCAAGAGAAGAAAATTTTCATAACAACCAAATTAATGGGGTAAATATTACTGATCCTGCAGGCTATGTGATTAATGATAATGCACAATATAAAACATTAGTAGGAAAGGTCGAAACATTTAAGATTTCACAATTTGGGTCTCTTAAATATGTCTTTGATGATCGATATATTGTGTCAGGTACTTTGAGAAGAGATGGATCCTCACGTTTTGGAGAAAACAATAAATACGGTATTTTTCCATCTGCTTCTTTAGCCTGGAATGCAAAAAACGAGAAATTTTTAATGGACAGTAAATATGTTTCTAATTTTAAATTAAGAGCATCTTGGGGTATCAATGGAAATGACCAAATAGCAGATTACTCCTATCTTTCCAGTTATGTAGATAATACTGTAGGCAACGTAGTCGAGTTTTCAGATTACAACATAAGTGGAACAGGTTTAGGTACTGCAAGTGGTGTCTTGCAATCTCGTCAGGCTAATCCTGATCTTAAATGGGAGTCAACGGAGCAGTACAATGTAGGGTTTGATTTGGGATTTTTAAACGAAAGAATCTCGCTACAATCAGATTTTTATATAAAAACTACCAATGACCTAATTCTAAGACCAATTGCTTTATCTGTAAATGGAGAAAGTCAACCTCCATTAATTAATGCAGGTTCGGTTAGTAATAAAGGCTTTGAAGCTGTGTTAAGTTACAAAAGTAATCCTGCAAATGACTTTAAATATGGAGTCGATTTGAATTTCTCAACTTATAAAAATAATGTTGAAAGTTTAGATACAGAGTCCAATTTTTTACTAAATGGGGTATCAATAACTAAAAAAGGATCGCCAATAGCTTCTTTTTACGGATTAATTGCTGATGGTCTTTTTAGAACTCCTGAAGAAGTGGCTGTTCATGCAGACCAACCTGGAAAAGCATTAGGTAAAATTAGATACAGAGACGTAAATCTTGATGGGAAAATTGACCAATTTGACAGAACAATTATTGGCAACCCACATCCCGATTTTATATATGGAATAAACTTATTTTCTTCTTATAAAGGATTCGACATGACACTGTTTTTTGACGGAAAACAAGGAAATGATTTGTATAATGCACAGCGTGCAATAGGTGATTTTGACTTTTTTAGTTTTAATCATAATACAAATACTCTAGACGCTTGGACACCAAGTAAAGCTAATTCAAATATACCAGCATTGTCAACATTAAATAGTAATAATGAGTTGCAACCTTCAAGTTATTATGTTGAAAACGGTTCCTATATCAGACTGAAAACAATAACATTAGGGTATAATTTTGATAAAGCTTTATCAAAAAGGTTGGGAATGAATAAATTGAGATTTTATCTAGTGGGACAAAATTTGTTATCGCTCACTTCTTTTACAGGCTTTGACTATGAGGTTTCTGGTTTAAGTGCTGGAGGAATTGGTGTGGCAGGTTATGGGATTCCTCATACAAAATCGATGACTTTTGGAATTAACGCAAATTTTTAAAATCTTAAACATGAAAACAAAATTTAAAATAGTATTTACTTTAATGATAAGCATTCAATTGCTTTCTTGCGTAAATGACAGCGATTTAGATGTAAAGGAGAACTATGTTTTATCAGCAGATAATATTGATCCTGAGCAATTAGTGATAGCGGCATATAGCGCACTTGATTATCGTTATAATACAGGAGAATTTAGAGACTTATGGCCTTTTGACCATGCTCCAGCCAATTGGGCAACAAGTGATATTCGTTGTGGAGATTCCTATAAAGGAGGTGGTGGAACTGGTGATAATCCAGGTGGTGGAATGCATCAGTTAGAAACGCATGATTTATTTCCTTCAAGTGAAAATGCGTACAATGTTTGGAGAGCGATCTATTTTGGAATTAAAAGGGTGGATTCAGCTTTAAGAACTATTAATACAATAGATGAGGCTAAATTTCCTAACAAGAAAGCAAGAATAGGAGAACTAAAAGTTTTAAGAGCTCATTTTTATTTTGAAGCAATTAAAAATTTTGGGTCTATAGTTTGGTATGACGAAAACACTCCAATTGCCGACATTAACAAGACACCAAATTCTTTTGATTTTAGCTTTATGTGGTCTAAAGTTGAAGGTGATTTAACAGATGCAATTGCTCAATTGCCTGACACACAAACAGAATTAGGGAGAGTAAACAAAGTGGTGGCTTATGCTTACTTATGTAAAGCTCAAGTTTTTCAAAAAAAATGGGCAGAAGCAATTGTAAGCGCAAACTATGTGATTAATTCTGGTAAATATGGATTGGTAACCGATATCGAAAAATTATATTCAATACCAGGTTATGGAAATCGTGAAAACATATTTGCAGTTCAGTATTCTATAAATGATGGTTCTCAATTTGGAAATCTCAATTTTGGAAATTTGTTAAATGCACCGGATAGTCCTGGAGATGATATTAAAAACCCTTATTTAAATGGGGATGGTTTTGATAAACCTTCACAAAATCTTGTAAATGCATTTAAAGTTGGCGCAGATGGGCTTCCGCTATTTGATAGTTATAATAATGCAAATGTAGTTCCAACAGACTTAGTAGATCCAAGATTAGATCACGAAATAGGAAGACCAGGTATTACTTGGAAAGATTGGGCAGCTAGACCACAACAACCAGACTGGAGTAGAGATCCCGCAACTTACGGTTATTTTGAAGGCAAGAAAAATGTAATTTCTCCAAATTCAAACGGGTTAGCTTCAAATCCTACAGGGTTCCCTTGGGCACTGGGTAATTTAGACTTTCCAATTATTAAATACAGTGATTTATTGTTATGGAAAGCGGAAGCTTTAATTGAATCTGGTTCAAATGTTTCTGGCGGGGTTGCCATAATTAATGAAATTAGGAATAGAGCTAAAAACGCACCTTATGTGAAAGATTTCAATAATCCTTCTCAAAATGCAGCTAATTATTTAATAAATCTTTATCCATCATCATTAACTCAAGATGCTGCAAGAAAAGCACTTAGAATGGAGCGTAGATTAGAGTTAGCAAATGAAGGACACGGTTTTTATGACCTAGTAAGATGGGGTATTGCTGAACAATATGTTAGCAATTATATTCAGGTTGAAAAAACACGTCGTACCTATTTACAAAGTGCTTCATTACAATCGCATGAACAATATTTACCTATTCCGCAAATTGAAATTGATGCAAGTGCAGGGGTATATAAACAAAGAGCTGGATACTAATAAAAAACTAACCAAATATTCTAAAATATGAAAACAATTAAAAACCACCTAGTTATTTATAAAATAGCAATAGTATTTATGATGCTTATCTTTGCTGTAATCTCATGTTCAAAAGATGATAATTTTTCAGATAATGTTCCGGATTATACGGAATCTATTGTTCAGTCTTTTAAAGTAGGATCTAAATATGCCGATATTAATCATACTATTGGTACGATTACAATGACATTACCCTCTGGAACTGATTTGAAAAATGTTAAACCTGAAATTAGACTACCGGAATCTGCTTCAGTGACACCACCCTCAGGATCTACAATAGATTTTAGTAATGGTCCAGTAACTTTTGAAGTGGTTTCTACAAATGGAGCTCATAGAACCTATACCGCTAGTATTGGAGCTTATGGAGATCCCAAAATATTATCGTTCTCGATTGGAGATAAATTGGGCATAATTGATGAAGTAAATAATACTATTTCAGTTGAAATCGGAAGCCAAGGTGGTAATTTAAATAATTTAGCTCCTTCATTTGTAATTGCTGGAGGAACTACCGTAGATTTTTCTTCTGGAGTTGCCAGAGATTTTACTTCTCCTAAAGTGTATACTGTTTTATCAAATAATGGATATACCGCTAAACAATATACCGTAACAGTTACACAAATACAAGCGCCTAGAATTGACTCATTTGTAATTAATGGAACTGTTGGTATTATTGATAATGCTGCAAATTCAATTGTGGTTATTTTACCGCCGGGAACTAACCTATCCAGTTTAGCACCAGTAATTACAATGCCTGCAGATCAAACGGTAACACCTGCTTCTGGAGTGGCACAAAACTTTAGTACTGGTAAAGTTACCTATACGGTTAAAAACAAGGAAAATCTAACTAAAGTATATAATGTGACTGTTGAGTCTATAGCCCCTACGAAATATGCTTTTTTAGGGTTGGAAAATGATATTACTTCTTTAGTTGACGACGATGCTAAAGCAGCTGCAACTTGGATGCAAACTACCTATGGTGCAAATTTTAAATACATTAAAATTGCTGATATTTCAGCTCAAAACATTGGAGATGTTAAGGTTGCTATGTTGTATTACTTAACCCCTTCAGAAAATCAAAATTTTTCAGCATCACCAACAGATGTTTCAACAATGTTGCCTGCGGCATTAAGAGCCGGAGCTTCTCAAGCAAATGTTCTTAAATCTTGGGTTAAAGGTGGTGGAGATATGCTTATAGCGGGCGATCCTAGTCCGTTTATCTTTTCTTTAGGTAGAGTTCCTGCTAATTTTGGAGCTGCAAGAGCACCTGGAAATTATGTATTCTCCGAATTTGGTTGTGCCGGTGCATCTGGATGTTATGACACAGGTAAACCTGCGGACGATATTTGGGGATTGGGAATGAGAGACACGAACAATTCTGGAAACAGACGTACTCATGCTATTTTTAATGGTTTGACTTTTGAAGGAGGAGCTGGAAACGAATACTTACCATTGCAAAATAGTGCCAATAGAGAAGTTAGATTGATCTGGTGGCAACACTTTGACGGAATTCTTAATCCAAGCTGTTGTGGTTCAGATGCAGCGGTTAAATTTGAAAAAACGTTGACGGCCGTTAAATTTGGAACATTAAGACATATTGGAGATGCTTTTGGATATGGGGCAGTTGAATTTAAAAGAACGGACTTGACAAATGATGCCTCGTTTGACTCTCAAATACCTAAAGATTACAAAGGCCACGTATTCACAATTTCAAATACTATTATAGGTTACGAATGGAATTCTAATGGTACAGCAAATGCTTATCAAAATAATATAAAAGTTTTTACAAAAAATATTATTGATTACTTATATAGCATTAACAACGATTAATTAATTTCAAAAATTATACTATGAAAAATAAATTTATATACACATTTCAACTTAAGTATGTATTGTTGTTAGTAATAGCAACAATCACATACTCTTGTGAAGAACGTCTGAATTATGACGACCAATTGCCAAGTACTTTGAATATAATTGAATCCGTTAAAATAGGCCAAACGAGTGCTACGATAGATAATTTGTCAGGAGTTGTTAATTTTGTTTTGCCTTCAAATACCAATTTATCGTCGGTTGTATTAGATATAAAAAGCCCTGATGGCGTAATTATTTCTCCAGCATCTGGAACTACCGTTAACTTAACAAGTCCTCTTGAACTAACTGCTAAATCAGGTGATAAAACGAGACATTATATTATTAATGCACGTGTACTACCAAATCAAATCGCTTTTATTAGTGATGCAACCTCGATAGATAACATTCTTGATGAAGATGTGAAAGCGGCTGCTCAATGGGCTAAAGCTACTTATGGTAGTAGATTTGTTTTTATTCCTTTCTCAGATTTAACTATAAATTCTTTAAAAACAGTTAATGTAGTTTTCTTTTTTTATGATACACAAGGAACATCTGCTTTACCACAAGTAAGTTTAGATAAAAAAAATGTATTAACTCAATATCTTGTTGAAGGCGGTAAAATGCTCTTAGGAGGCATGGCAACTAGTTATGCTGAAGTAATAGGACGTGATAAAAGTGGTCTTTTAACTATAAAAGGGAATGGTATTGGATTTGTTGATGCAGGAACTTGGAGTATAGACGGTGGTGTGAATTTTCAAAATGATCAAAGAAACAATCCTATTTATAACTTTACTCAAGTAATTTCTACTGACTCTAATGGGTATTTCCCTGTGATTAATGGGGGATACAAAGAGGATCATAACAATCTATGGGATTTAGGATCATTGTTAGGGCCAGGTCATCAAAAAGGGCAGTTTGCAGAATTTGAAAACCTTTATGGCGGTAAAGTTCTTGCTGTTTGGAGTGGTGTTACTGATGAATGTTGCCCGGGTATTATTGAGTTTAAGTCGAATTCAGTTTATGCAGGAACTATTATAGCAATAGGAATAGGCGGTATGGAGTGGGCCATGAATGACGGAAGAACCAATATATATGCATCTAATATACAAGGGATATATAGAAATTCGATTGATTATTTAGGTACAAAATAATAATTTGTTTGGCTTGTGGTTTTATTGGGCAGGTTTTTCCTGCCCTTTAATTTATTTAATTTATTAAAAAATGGAAAAAAAATATACTTTAACTGCGGTTTGTTTTGGGGAGGTTTTATGGGATATTTTTCCTTCGCATAAAAAAATTGGTGGAGCACCATTGAATGTAGCTTTGCGAATGAATTCTATGGGAGTTGAAACGACTATGATAAGTCGTGTTGGGGATGATGAAAATGGAAAAAACATTTTATCTTTTTTAAACGATCAAGAGCTTACCACCGATTTAATTCAAATGACGGAGGAATATAAAACGGGAGCGGTTCATGTAATGATTAATGAAAAGGGAAATGCCTCCTACGATATTTTATATCCATCTGCTTGGGACAAGATTATAGAAACAGAAATGATGGAAAAAGTAACTGCTGAAGCGGATGTTTTTGTTTTTGGAAGCTTAGCATGTAGAGATGAGGTTACTCGGACCACTTTGAACAAACTTTTAGGGGAGGCAAAGTATAAAATTTTCGATGTAAATCTAAGAGCCCCTTATTACACCACCGATGTCTTAAATGAACTTATGTTAAAAGCTGATTTTATTAAGTTGAATGATGAAGAGTTACGTGAAATAAGTCGCGAATTAGGGTCGCCATACAATTCATTTGAACAAAATATTAAATTTATTGCGGAAAAGACAAATACAAAACAGGTATGCGTTACCAAAGGGGAATTTGGAGCTGTTTTGTACTATAATGATAAGTTTTATTATAATAGTGGTTATTTTATAAAAGTTGTAGACACCGTTGGTGCTGGAGATTCCTTTTTAGCTTCACTAATAGTACGATTATTAAGAGGGAAATCACCACAAAAATCATTAAATTATGCTTGTGCAATTGGGGCTTTAGTAGCTGGAGAAGAAGGAGCTAATCCCAAGATTTCTGAAAAGGTAATTAGTGATTATATGAAAATTAAAAAAAAAGTATAAAAAATATAGTAGAGAGAAAATTAGGCTATGATTTAAATATATAAGATTAACCCGTTGGGTGCAATTAGTTTTTGAATAATTGCACCCAACGGGTTAAGATTAATATTAAACTTTATATTTATTCTTCGAAACAATCAGCTAAAAGTTTCAGATCATATAGTAAAAGGTTCGAACTTTGTACAATTAGGTTCACCATTAATTTAAAAAGCCTTTGGAATCATTGATTTTAAAGGCTTTTTTTGGTTCAAACAATTAATCACTTTTTTTGATCGATGATAAACCCTTATATTTATTAAATTTACTGATTCGAATCCTTTACTGTTTTTTGACCTTGTATATTAATACTTATAGAAGTTCGAAAAATTCATTATACCAATGATTTATATAAAGGAGCTAAACGTGAAGGTGTTATTTTCGTAACTTACTGTTTAATTTTTGATAGTATCTCTAATTTGAAAATATCTATTTATCTTTATGATAAAAAACAAATAAAAATCTGAA
Organism: Flavobacterium galactosi; assembly: GCF_048158585.1. Lineage (NCBI taxonomy): Bacteria > Pseudomonadati > Bacteroidota > Flavobacteriia > Flavobacteriales > Flavobacteriaceae > Flavobacterium > Flavobacterium galactosi. The sequence goes on along the minus strand of NZ_JBLNKV010000006.1, from coordinate 82,186 downwards.
TTGAGCTAAGAAATTATAATTTTACTAAATGATTTACTTTAAAGATTTTATATCATTCAATAAATACATTGGCTTAGCAGAACCTTTGGACAATGACATTGATGTGGGGTATTACGACCCGCCAAATATCGTATTGACGTCCGAAGCTATGATGGTTGATTTTTACCGAATATCTATTAAGATTAAATATAGAAGTAAATCTACTCGTAATGCTGAGCCAATTTCAGCAGTTTTTTTCAATACTCCAGACTTGGTTATTGAACCAGGATGGGATGCTGAACCTACTTATAGCGGAATGTATCTTCAACTTTCTAAAAAAGTCATTGAAGAAAATAGATTTTTATTCAAAACTTATCTTGATTACGGACAACACGAAGCTTTGTTTTTAACTGACGGTGAAGTCCGCGAAGTTAGTTCGGTTTTTGAATTAATGTATAAATATTATGAGAGTGAGAAAAAAGATTTTGGCGTTCTTCTTTCTTATGCTAATGTATTGATATGCCTAGTTGAAGCATTTTATAAAAGACAGTTTTCAACTGATCCGAAACAGTACAGCAGAATTGTTACAGATTTCCAACAAAGTTTAATTAATTACTACAATCAACCCGTTAAACAACTTCCAAACGTGCAGTATTTTGCAGATAAATTAGGTTTGACAGCTAATTATTTAGGTGATATCATTAAACATTTTACTCAAAAATCTGCAATTGAAAACATCCATGAATTTGTTGCTAAAAAAGCTAAAGAATTATTAGAAAATTCAGGAATGAATAACACCGAAGTTGCTTACGAGTTAGGTTTTGAATATCCCAACTACTTCTCAAAATTTTTCAAAAAAATGGTAGGTGTCAGTCCTAAAGAATATCGACTACAACTCAACAAAATAATTTAAATTAAAAATAGGCGCTTTCAAAAGGAGCGTTTTTCTTTTATCAGTAATTTGTTTCTTTTTTATTGGTAATCTGTATCCTTCCATTGTTTTTACTACAAATACCTTTGTATATAATCAAAAACATAGGAAAATGAAAAATAACGAAAGTAATAATATCAGTGGTAAACCAAGGAGAGAATTTCTTCAAGAAAGTGCTTTTGGCGGAATTGGATTAGTACTTGCCCCCGGTCTAATGTCTTCGTCGGTCAACGATTTAGAAAATAATAATATTGACAGCGATAAAAACAATAAAATGAGTACGAGAAATCTCGGAAAATTAAAAGTCTCTGCATTAGCTGCTGGTTGTATGAGCATAAGTGCTAATTATGGTGCGCCTGCACGACCTGAAGAAGGTATTAAAACCATTCGCAAAGCCTATGAAAAAGGCGTTACGTTTTTTGATACCGCAGAAGTTTACGGTCCTTACACAAATGAAACACTTGTAGGCGAGGCATTGTCGCCATTTAGAAACAAGGTAGCTATTGCTACAAAATTCGGTTTTCAAATTGGTGCTTCACAAATTACTTTAAATAGCAGACCAGAACACATTAAGAAAGTAGTAGAAGAATCATTAAAACGACTTAGAACCGACCGTATTGATCTTTTATACCAACACAGAGTTGACCCGAACGTGCCTATCGAAGACGTTGCAGGAGCGGTAAAAGATCTAATAAAAGAGGGCAAGGTTTTGCACTTTGGTTTGTCTGAAGCCAATACTACAACCATCCGAAAAGCACATTTGGTACAACCTGTTTCCGCCATCCAGTCGGAGTATTCATTTATGGAGCGTAGTGTTGAGAAAAATGGCGTTTTAGATCTTTGTGAAGAATTAGGAATCGGTTTTGTTCCGTGGGGACCACTTGGAATGGGTTATCTGACAGGAAAGCTTAATGCACAAACTTCTTTTGACAGTAAATTGGATTTGCGTTCTTCATTTGATCGATTCACTCCTGAAAGTCTAGCAACCAATATGCCGATTGTGAATCTTCTAAACCGCTTTGCATCAAGTAAAAATGCTACGGCTTCTCAAATTGCACTGGCTTGGTTACTAGCAAAAAAAACTTTTATTGTTTCGATTACAGAAACAAGAAATATTCCACACCTTAATGAAAATTTAGGCGCATACGACGTTCAATTAACAGCATCCGAATTTAAGGAATTAGAAACTGAATTCTCAAAACTGAAAGTATATGGCGGCAGAATGAATGCAATGCAGATGACTTTCTGCGAATAATTTTAAAGTGCACAGTAAAAAAAATTCATAGAGAAAATGGCTTCTCAACATGGCATTTTTTTATCAGTAATTTGTTTCTTTTTTAATAGTATTATGTTTCCAAGGACCAGAATGGCAAGTTTTATCTTTGTATTATAATTTCAAAACATAAAAAATGAAAGAAAATAAAGTTTGGTTAGTAACAGGTGCAAGTAGCGGAATAGGATTCGAAATTGCTACAGCAGCACTTGCAGCAGTTAACAAAGTTATTGCAACAGGTAGAAATGCCGATAAAGTAACAAAAGCGTTTGCTAGCACTTCAGAAATTTATTAGTGGTACAACTTGATGTTACAAATACACAGGAAATAAATACTGGTGTAAATGCTGCAATTGATAAATTTGGAACTATTGATGTCTTGGTTAACAATGCAGGTAACTTCTATGCAGGTTATTTTGAGCAATTGAGCCAACAGCAGATAGAACGTCAAATGGCAACTAATTTATTTGGTCCAATGAATGTAACGAGAGCTGTTTTACCAATTTTTAGAAAAAATAAATCGGGACACATTATCACAATTTCATCTACTGCTGGATTGGTTGGTTATGAACTTTGTACAGCTTATGCTGCTTCTAAATTTGCAGTTGAAGGTTGGATGGAATCATTACAATTGGAAGTTACGCCATTTGGCATACATACTACTATTGTAAACCCGGGCTTTTTCCGAACTAATTTACTAGAACCATCTTCAACAATATGGTCTGAAAATGAAATAGCGGATTACGCCGAACGTACATCAATGCTTCGTCCGGGTTGGGAAAGCATGAGCGGAACTCAAGGTGGCGATCCTGCTAAATTAGCTTTAGGATTGCTTACTATTGCGAGTGAAAACGTACCTCCAAAACGTTGGTTGGCTGGCGCTGACAGTATTGCAGAAGCAGAAAGAAAAATAAAAGAATTACAAGAACAAGCTGATGCTTACCGTGAACTATCTTCATCTTTGGCATTTGATTAATAACAATCTAAAATTGATCTGAATGACATTATTTAAAAATATTGAAACATTCAATAAATATACTGGTTTACCAAAACCCTTAGACGATAATATTGATATTGGATATTATGATGTTCCTAAAATGCGTTTGAAATCAGAACCTGTATCTATTGATTTTTACCGAATTTCAATAAAAAGCAATTTCATTGATAAAAGTGTTTCGGGTTTTAACCCTAATAACGCAAAACCTGTAACGGCTCTTTTCTTCAATAGTCCCGACCTGTCAATCGGTTGGGACATAGAGCCTACATTCAACGGAATATATCTGCAATTTTCCAAGAAATTAATCGAAGAAAATCGATTTTTATTCAAAAATTATTACGACTATGGACAACACGAACCCTTATTGTTAATTGAAAAAGAAGAGGAAGAAATCAGGATAATTTTTGATTTAATGCTAAAATACTATAACAGCGAGAAAGAGAATTTCGTAGTGCTAATTTCTTATGTTCACGTTTTGGTATCGGTGGTTGAATCCTTTTATAAAAGACAATTTTCCTCAAATCCTGTGCAGTATAGTCCCATTGTATCCGAATTTCAGCAACTCCTGATGAATTATTACAATCAGCCTATTAATCAAATTCCTACAGTTCAATATTTTGCAGATAAGTTAGGTTTAACTCCAAACTATTTGGGAGATATTATTAAGCACTTCACTCATAAATCTGCAATTGAAAACATACACGATTTTGTGATGGCAAAAGCCAAAGAAATGCTTGAAAAAAGAAGTGATTTAAACACTACCGAAATAGCTTATGCACTTGGTTTTGAATACCCTAATTACTTTTCAAAATTTTTCAAGAAACAGATGAGTATTACGCCAAAAAAATATCGCTCATTACAATTAATGAAAAAATAATTCCACAATAGCGTTTATTTTATTATCAGTAATTTGTTTCCATTTTATTAGTAAAATTTATCTATTGTAAACACTTCTAAATTCTAAATTTGGAGGGTAATTAAAAATAAAAAAATGAAAGCAAAAATCTTTTTAGTAGTGCTAGTAAGTATGCTTACTTCTACATTCTCAGCACAAACAAACTTAGTAGCGATGAACGATTCCAAAGCTAGTTGCACAACACATTCAAATTGTTCAAGTACCTGCCAATCAAACTCAGAAAAGGCATTTACAAAAGTAACCTTTGATAACAATGGTCTTGTTATGGCTGGGAATCTTTTCTTACCTCCCAATTTTGATAAAAATAAAAAATATGCTACCATAGTATGTGTACATCCTGGTGGCGGAGTTAAAGAACAGACAGCAGGGCTTTATGCTCAAAAAATGGCGGAATTGGGTTATGTTGCATTAGCATTTGATGCTTCCTATCAGGGAGAAAGTGGTGGAGAACCACGATTTTTAGACAATCCAATGAATCGTGTTGGTGATATTTACAGTGCGGTAGATTATCTGGTAACACTACCATACGTTGATGCAGACCGCATTGGTGCTATTGGTATATGCGCAGGTAGTGGTGCTACGGTTAAGGCATCAATGACCGAACGCCGTATAAAAGCACTTGCAACAGTTAGTGCTGTTGATGTAGGTGCAGCAGGTCGGAGAGGTTGGGATGGTAAAGGGTCTTACGATCAAATCCCTATGCTTGAAGAAGTAGCTAAACAAAGAACAGCCGAAGCCAATGGTGCTCCACTAAAATATGTAAATTATGTGCCTCAAGTTGGTGATAAATCAGCACCAAGAGATTTGCAGGAAGCAGCCGATTATTATCTTACGCCTCGTGGACAAAAGCCTACCGCTCCAAATAAATTGCTCTTCAGAGGACAAAGTGCTGCAATTCTGTTTGATGGATTCGGTCAGGCAGATAAATTGCTAACGCAACCTTTACTATTGATTGCAGGAAGTGAAGCAGGTTCGTTATGGCATAGTCAGGAACTAAACCAAAAAGCCGCTTCAAAAGACAAAGAATTGTTTATTGTTAAAGGTGCTACACACATGGATTTATATGACATCCCAAAATATGTAGATCAGGCTGTCGGAAAAATGAGAGCATTTTTCGAAAAAAACCTTTAAGCAATATTAAATAATGCAAATAATTGTGGCAGAGCACTTCTTGGTATTTGTATTGGTGGATTTTGGTCGATGTCTGCTGGCACGGCAATGAAACTTGTTCCCAGTGAATCCGTACCTAAAGCAGTTGCAATACTAAATGGTGGAGCTGCATTATCTTCAACCATCGTTGCACCACTCGGTAGTTATTTAGGTAGCATTATCGGTTGGCGTGGTGCTTTTTTCTGTGTTGTGCCTATAGCCGCAATTTCATTTATCTGGCAATGGTTCAGCGTTCCAAAATTGCCTATCCTGCCGATACAAAAAAGTAGAAGTCAAATTGTAAATGTCCTTAAACTGATGACTAATCCAGTTGTCGCTTTAGGTATGATATCGACCATGTTGCTTTTCATTGGACAATTTTCATTGTTCACTTATCTCAGACGACTTCTTGAAACCGTAACAAAAGTAAATATAGAAGTATTATCACTCATTCTTTTAACTATGGGTATTTCGGGATTACTTGGCACATTTTTGATTGGATATTTAATCAATAACAGGATGTATAGCCTTTTAATTTTAATGCCGTTTCTCATGACCTTGACAGTAATTTTACTAATTTTATTCGGCTCTTCCCTAATAATAGTTTTTATATTAATAACAATTTGGGGGTTCCTTAGTACGGCTGCGCCAACCGCTTGGTGGATTTGGTTAAGTAAAATTTTGCCAGATGAGGCAGAAACTGGCGGAGGCTTGATGGTAGCAATTATGCAATTGGCAATCACTATGGGAGCAGGTATTGGAGGTATTATATTCGATCGTAGTGGCTACAGTAATACGTTTGTTTTTAGTACTTTAATTTTAATCGCTGCTGCAATAACAGCATTTATAACATGGTTTGTTCACGGAAAGCTTTTCTTATTCTCATCTGAGGTTCAAGCAACATAAAACCTTAAACGACATCAAAAATATATTCAACGCCCTCTTAGGAGGACGTTTTTTATAAGTAAAATGCTTCTTTTTTATTGGTAGAATGTTTCTGTCATTTTTTTTCTTCACTTATATCTTTGCTTGATATTTAAATAAATAAAAAAATGAAGATAAAAACCATCTTTCTAACATTGATAACGATATTATCAATCGGAACTAGAGCAATTGCACAAACAACAACAACAACAACAACAACAACAAAAGAAGTGATTAAACCCAAAACCGTATTACTTATCAATGCACATTTAACCTATCCGGGTTTGTCAGAGGGTAAACTAAATAAAGCCTTTTATGATAAAGCTAAAGAATTTTTCCTTTCACAATCCTATAAGGTTTTAGAAACAAAAATTGAAGATGGTTATAATGTTGATGAAGAAGTAGAAAAACATTTGCAAGCTGACATCATTATTCTGCAGACCCCCGTAAACTGGATAAGCACTCCTTGGATTTACAAAAAATATATAGACGAAGTTTTTACTAGTGCGATGCGCAGCAAAAAAATTCTTTCTGGCGATGGACGTTCAGGAACAGATCCTTCCAAACAATATGGAACAGGCGGGAAAATGCAAGGAAAAAAGTTTATGATTGCTGCATCTTGGAACGCCGCTGAAAAAGATTTTAATGATCCAACGCAATATCTATTTCAAGGTAAAAAACCAGCTGATGTATTTTTAATATCACAACCAATTATCGTTTTTCGGGCTTTGAAATTCTTGATGGCTATAACTGCTTTGATGTTTTTCATAACACTCATATTAAACAAGATTTGGAGAATTATCCAATTCATTTGAAAAAAGTCTTAGACTTATAAATTAACAAAAAAAAAGACAATATAAAATCATAATAATACAATGGAAAACAACAAAAAAGTATTACTCATAAATACTCATTTAACCTATCCTAGTTTTACAGAAGGAACATTAAACAATTCATTTATTCAAAAAGCAAAAGACTTTTTTGAAGCAAAAGGTTTTGAAGTTTTAGAAACAAAAATTGAAGATGGTTACAATGCAGATGAAGAAGTAAAAAAACATCTGGAAGCAGACATTGTAATTTTGCAAATGCCTGTAAATTGGTTTGGTGCACCCTGGATATATAAAAAATATGTTGACGAAGTATTCAATAGCGGACTGGTTAGTAAATCATTCTTAACAGGTGACGGCAGAACACCAGAAGACTCAACAAAACAATATGGAACAGGCGGGCTTTTACAAGGGAAAAAGTTTATGATATGTGCCACTTGGAATGCACCAGCCGAAGCATTTGACAATCCTGAAAATAAGATGTTTGAAGGAAAAGGATTTGCAGATATTTACTTACCCATTACAAGTAACTATCGTTTTTCTGGCTACGACATTATAGACAGTTACAACTGTTTTGATATATTAAGACGTAACGATATAGCCAAAGACCTTGAAAAATATCCGATTCACTTGGAACAGACCTTTAAAATATAATATCTATCCAGTAATTTAACTTATTGTATCATCCTTCAAAGCAATTAGCTGAAAGCTTTAAATCTTCGAGCAAAAGGTTCGAATTTTGTACCATAAGGTTTACTTAAAAACCCTTATAATCTATTGATTATGAGGGTTTTTTTTGGTTCGAAAAAATAATTGCATTTTTATTGGATCAAGCCATTGATTGATAAACCTTAAATTTATTGAGATTACGGATTCGAATCCTTTAATATTTTTTACTATTACCTAATATCTAGTATAACTGGCTTTGATAAACCATAAGTGTCAAAATTATTTTTTAAGATCTTTAATAGTATTTTTAATAAATTCTTCCTTGTTAGTATGCATTTTTGACAGTATTTCTTTTCTGCAATCTGGTATTTCAGTATACTTTTCTGCCCATAAGTTAATTTCAACTAGTATCGGAACTAAATCAATTCCCTTTTGAGTTAAGCGGTATAAGACTTTTGCTTTGCTGTCAGGATGTTCTAATTTTTGAATAATGCCATTTTCTTCTAACGAAAGAAGTCTTGAGGCTAAAATATTAGTCGCTATTTTCTCTTCAGCCTTAGCAAAATCTCCATAAGTACATTCTTTTTTCATTAATAAATCCCTTACAATCAGCAGTGACCACTTATCACCAAAGGCTTCAAGGGAATAACTTACAGGACAGTCTGATCTCTTTTTTTGATTTTTCATAAAATATAATTTAAATCACTTGCGTTTTAAAAGTGAATATTTATATATTTGCACTTGCATTTAGCAAGCAAATATAAATATAAAATTATAAATAAAAAAATTATGGAATTAAAAGGAAAAATAATTTTGATTACCGGCGGATCTGCGGGTATCGGTTTAGAGGCAGCCAAACGATTTGTAGAGGAGGGTTGTAAGGTAATTATAACAGGAAGAGATCAAGCAAAATTGGATGTAGCAAAAAAAAATTATCCGTCTATTATCGCTATTAAAAGCGATGCGTCAAATCAAGATGCTGCTGTTGCTTTATACAACCAGATAAACCAGCTAGGAGGTATTGACATCTTATATAATAATGCCGGAGTTATGAATGGTTTGAATAATTTAGGTATCAGCAACGCAAAACATTTTGAAAAAGCTGCTGCTGAAATGAATACTAACTATTTAGGTGTTATTCTTTTGAATGATCTCTTTATAGATATGCTGAAATCCAGAAAAGAAACAGCCATTATCAATACAAGTTCTATCTTAAGTTATATGCCGGCTAACCTAGTGCCAACTTATTCCGCTTCTAAGGCTGCGGTGCACTTTTATACTGTAGCACTAAGAGATCATTTGCAAATTATTCGAAGCAGCGTAAAGGTATTTGAATTATTACCTCCGCTTGTGGCAACCAAAATGGCAGAAGGAATGGATGGTAAATCTATTACACCAGATGTGCTTATAAATGCTTTGATAAAAGGATTAAAAAATGATAAATACACCATTCGTGTTGGTGATACAAAAGCCATTTATTTATTGAATCGTTTTTTACCAAAAATAGCTTACAAGTTGTTGAATCCAAAGATAATTGGTGAAAAACTGCAAGCTTAATAGTTATAATTATATCTAAATCAGATGTACTAAATAAAAAATGAACACTGGATATACAAACAAAAAAGCAGGGCAAGTTATGCTATGATTCAAATAATTAAGTGTGTATTAAATCTTATCTTTATTCTTTAAAATAATCAGCTAATAGTTTCAAATCTTTGATTAAAAGATTCGAATTTTGTACTTAAACTGATACTTTAATTAATATCGGTTTTTTGTTTTTAGTTGTACTGAAAATTCCTTTAATTATTATATTTTTATAAAAAAATAGCATTTATGACTTTTTGTTTTAAACCATTTCTAATCTTTTGTTCTCTTTTCTGGATTGTTTCCTGTAAATCGCAATCAGCTATCTCTGCTACTGAAGATAAAAAGGGTCCAATTATTAATGATACTACATTTGTAAATTTAAAAGACTATAGTCAGAATTTTGTCTATGATATGAAGTATGCAACTCCTGATAATTTCCTAAAAGAAAAAGTGTATGATTGTGCAGCATGCTTTTTACGGTTAAAAACCGTTAATGCACTGGTTGAAGCGAATAAAAAATTTATGAAGAAAGGGTATAAAATCAAAATTTTTGATTGCTACCGTCCTTTAGATATTCAAAAAAGAATGTGGAAAATTGTTCCGAATCCGGAATATGTAGCCAATCCTACTAAAGGTTCCATTCACAATAGAGGAGGAGCAGTAGATATTACGCTAATTGATAAAAATGGAAAAGAATTGGATATGGGAACTTCTTTTGATTATTTTGGAATCGAAGCTAGTCACAATTATTTAAACGTATCTCAAGAAATTAAACAAAATAGGGGATTGCTAAAAAAAATAATGATCCAAAAGGGGTTTAATTCCTTTGATTCAGAATGGTGGCATTACAATTTAAAATCCGCTTTGAAAGATAGTATTTCTAATGCCAAGTGGGATTGCAACTAATTTATTCTATACAACGTATCGTATTCATGAAATAGGTTTCAGGTTGGTAAATCTCATCGTTTAACTCTGATTTAAATTCTTTTTTAAGAACATAATCTTCAGTATCCGTTAAATATTTGATTCTCATCATCGAAACTGGAGAGCTTTTTAATTCTGCAAAACTATCTTTCATAAACATAAATTGACCTGAAATGATTCTATTGTCAAAGCCTTTATCATCACGAAGCATCGTTCCACAATTCTCTTGATCGATATGTAGCAATGTTATTATTTTTCCATTATTTAATTGTAAAAATAATTTTGAGTTTTTATCAAAGCAATTTGCTTTAATGAATTCCTTGCTTTTTTGAATCAACTGCACATTTAGTGTTGGCAAGCCATCTGTTAAGGCTAAGGAATAGAAAATATAACTGGAATTTCCGGCAAAATTTTTCTCGCTAATCATGTATTCCTTTGTTGCTTTGTATGTTCCTATGGAATCGGTTACGTTTACGCTATAATCACATGTTTTTTGAGCAAATAAGCTAAGGCTGAATAAGAATAGTAGGCTAGTAATTATAGATTTCATTTTTATTTTATTTTGGTGCAAATTAAAACTATTTTATGATTATTTTCATCTGTCGTAAAAAAACAATATACATTTCCACCGTCTTTTATTTTCCATTTTTTTCGAATGCTTTCTACACTGTCGGGAAAATTTCGGGTTGTAATATTGGCTTTGGTATTTTCTAAATACATTTTCATTTCGGTTTTGCTGTAAGGAACTGCATTTTGAATTTCAAAAACTCTTCCTGGAAAGGAAATTAAAGTAGAAGAGGTGTATAAATGGGAATGTTTATGTAGTTTGTTTAGGTTGTAAAATGAACTTACTTCATCAAACCCACCTGATTTCATTATAGCACTATTGGGCTCATACAAATACTTTTGTGGTAAACTAAAGACCGGAAATTTAGTTTGGTCATCCAAAATAAAGTCGAATGTTTCGTTTTTATCTTTTAAAAGATTAATTGTTTTTATGTTTACAGTTCCAGAATAGCCTTTGTGTACTTCCCATAATAGTTCTTTTACTTCATTTTCGAGCGCTACTATATGAATCGTTTTGACATTTTGTAATTCCAATAATCCTGCTGAAATATCAAGTAGAGGAGCCGTTTTTATCAAAATAGCATTCGAATTATTGAAATAAAAGTCCAGATTTTCAGGAACATTAGGCAAGCAATCTTTGAGCATGAATACTTTCCCTTTGGCGTCATTTCTTCTGGAAGGATCAATATAAATCCAGTCCCATTTAGTATTTAAAGTTTTTAAAGTAGCCAAACTATCTCCCGCATAGCAACTGATATTAGGAGTGTTTAATAGCTCAAAATTGTGTTTGACAAGATTAGATAGTTCTGGATTGATTTCGCAATGGACAACATTTTTTATTTTTTTTGCAAAATAATAATCATCAACTCCAAAACCTCCTGTCAAATCAATTAAATTTTCACCTGAAATAATGGAGGCTTTGTAGGAAGCTGTTTTTTCGGATGAAGTTTGCTCTATTGAGATTTTACTTGGATATATAATATCTTTGGTGTTAAACCAATTAGGCAATTTGTCCTTTGCTCTTGTTTTGGCCTCAATTTGGTTCAAAATAGAAATCCAATCCACATTTGGAAATGGATTTTTTTGAAGCGCTAATTTCGAAATGGGAACGCCAATATTTTTCGCTATAAATTCTTGAATTTCAAGATTTAGAATCATTAAATCCAAAATTAAATGTCTTTAGTTAATAGTTGGATAATTTTGTTCTCCGGAAAGAATTCTTTACCAATTACTTTTATTATTGTATATAAAGGAACCGCTACTATCATTCCTAGTATTCCAAAAAGGAAACCTGCAATTAATATCACAAGAAAAATTTCTAATGGATGTGAGCTTACGCTTTTTGAAAAAATGATGGGCTGTGATAAATTATTATCAATTACTTGAACAATCCAAAAACCAATTAAAACATAAATTGTAGTTGGTAAAATTTCGGATTGAAAATCACTCCCTAAATTACTCATCATCGTTAAAACCGCAGCTAATATTGAGGCTATTAATGGACCGATGTAAGGAATGATATTTAAAACTGCACATAAAAAGGCGATGATAATTGCATTAGGAGCACCAAAAATGAGTAATACAATTAAGTATAAAATAAAAACTATAAATAATTGGAGTAGTAATCCAATAAAATAGCGAGACAATAAGTTATTTATTTTGTCTAAAGAGTTTAAAATTTGATCTTCGTGACTATCAGGAATTAATTTTTTAGCTCCATTTTTAAATAACAATCGGTCTTTTAAGAAGAAAAAAGTAATAAAAAGTACAGAAGCCAATCCCACTCCAAAACTACTGATTGTACCTAAAATAGCATTTATAAAATTTGGAATAAAATTAAAATTTAATTTTGAGGCATAATTACTTTCCTTGAGCATTTTAGAGGAATCAATATGATGACTTTCCAAAAATGCTGATATCTGATTAACCAATTGAATTATGTTTTTTTCAATTTCGGCAGTGTTCAAAAGTGATAAATTTTGACCTTGTGATGAAATCAAAGGAATAAACATCATTATAAATCCAGCTATAATAAGAACAAAAATCAGTAATGTCGCAATTGTTGCAAATACATGTTTGAATTTTAATCTTCTTTTAAAAAAATCTAAAATAGGATTTCCTATCAATGTAAGAATTAATGCAACTATTAGATAAATCAGCACAGATTGAATTTGATATAGGAAATAAAGTGCTACAGCGACTAAAACGATAGTACTTATTGCTCTTAAAATTCCATTAGCTATAATTTTTGATGTAATCATTTATATTTTTTAGGATATAAAGATAAAAAAACTCGCTAACAAGTAGCGAGTTTTAAATTCTAAAATCTAAAAATTATATACCGAAACCGGCTCTTGCTCCACCAGAAACAAATAAAGCAGCCATTCTTGCTTTTTGACCATTAGTGAACATATACATTCCTCGATCGTCAGTATAATCCATATAATTCATAGTCATTTCATTATGAGTTGGTAAACAGGAGCTTACAAATGGGTATGCTGGGACACCAAAGTTTGCGGTTTTATGAACAGGGGTGTCAGCAACTAAATCGTTTCCACAAGAAGCGTCTCCCCAAATGTGACGAAGATTCATCCAATGGCCAACTTCGTGAGATGCAGTTCTTCCTAAATTATAGGGGGAACTAGCACCACTTGATAAACCAAAATAGAAAGAATCAATTACAATTCCGTCAGTTGCTAATGAACCACCAGGGAATTGAGCGTATCCTAAGATTCCTCCGCCTATTTTACAAGCCCAAATATTTAAAGTTGTAATTGGCGAAGTAGGGTCTAATCCTCCTCTTTTTGAATTTTTCATGGCATCTTTAGTTCCCCAAGATGTTTTAGTTGTTGATTTTCTATTGATTTTTACCAACTCGAAAGTAATACCTATATTAGCTGCTACACCAGAAAACTCAGTCGGAATGTCCCTGAAATCAGAGTTTGAAGCAGTGAAATCTTTATTTAATACATCAATTTGGGATTGTATCTGAGCATCAGGTATATTTTCAGCACCAGTTCTGTATAATACATTTACCACAACTGGAATTACTACTTTGTCATTTACTAAACGGTTTGTTAATATTGCTTTTTTTGTAAAAGCTTCAATTTGGTTCATTCTCAACATTAATGTTGGATCGGCTTTCAATTGCTCCACTAATACATCTTGGGAAGCACATGTTCGTTGGACAATAGCATTTGTTGTAGAGGAAGTTAATTCTGTTTGATCATTTTGACATGAAAAAAGCATTGTAAATGCAATTGCGGATAGAATAATTTTTTTCATAATAGTAGTTTTTTGTGTTATAAATCATTGTTTGTCACTTAAATAACAAGCAATTTACGATTAATATTTGGCATGTATTAATGATTTATAATAATTTTTAATACTACAATGTTACAGATGATAGGATAGTTTTGGTAAAGTTAGGATTGATTTAATATTCAAAAAAAAACCCGCTAACAAGTAGCGAGTCTTAAATTATAAAAATCTAAAAAAATTATATACCGAAACCTGCTCTAGCTCCGCCAGAAACGAATAAAGCAGTCATTCTTGCTTTTTGACCATTAGTGAACATGAACATTCCTCTATCGTCAGTGTAATCCATATAATTCATAGTCATTTCATTATGATCTGGTAAACAGGTACTTACATATGGATAAGTTGGTACACCAAAGTTTGAAGTTTTGTGAACAGGAGTGTCAGAAACTAAATCGTCTCCACAAGATGCATCACCCCAAATGTGTCTAAGGTTCATCCAATGACCTACTTCATGACTTCCAGTTCTACCTAAATTGTAAGGGTAGCTTGCAGCACTAGATAATCCAAAATAATTAGAATCAATTACAACTCCATCAGTTGCTAATGAACCACCAGGGAATTGTGCATAACCTAATATTCCTCCGCCTATTGTGCAAGCCCATAAGTTAAGAGTTGTTGTAGGTGAAGTTGGGTCTAATCCTCCTTGTTTTGTTTTTTTCATGGCATCTCTGGTTCCCCATGAAGTTTTAGTAGTTGATTTTCTATTGATTTTTACTAATTCAAAAGTAATACCAACATTTGCGGCGACACCAGCAAACTCAGCAGGAGTACTACTGAAGTCAGGGTTTGTAGCAGTGAAATCTTTATTTAATACGTCAATTTGAGATTGTATTTGAGCGTCAGAGATATTTTCTGCTGCAGTTTTATACAATACATTCACAACTACTGGAATTACAACTTTACCATTTACTAATTTATTAGTTAGCATTGATTTTTGTGTGAAAGCTTCAATCTGATTCATTCTTAGAGCCAATGTAGGATCAGCTGCTAATTGTTCCGCTAATACATCTTGAGAAGCGCATGAGCGGCGTGCAGTAGCATTCGTTGCGATTGATTCTGTTTGGTCATTTTGACAAGAGAATAGCATCAAGAATGCTGTTGCAGTTAAAAGAATTTTTTTCATAATAATACTGGTTTTTTGTTATAAAAAATTGATTTGGGTTAATAATAATGCAATTTTATAACAAATTATTCAATAAAAAAAATTTTTTTAAATAAAATCCAAGAATTAACTATAACGATATAGTTACTGTATTTATTAGAATATACAATGGATTATTTTTTATTAACAAGTTCATACAAGGCAATACTTGCAGCTTGTAAGACATTGATACTGCTGTTTTCTCATGCATGTTGTAGCCTGCATGATTTATATTAATTATTAAAGATATAATTCATAATATTAGCACCCATTTTTAGTGCTTTTTCGCGAACATCTGCAGGATCGTTATGCACTTCAGGATCTTCCCAGCCATCACCTAAGTCACATTCGAAAGTATAAAGAAGGACTAATTTATTTTCTATAAATATTCCAAAAGCTTGTGGTCGTTTTCCATCATGCTCGTGTATTTTTGGTAATCCATTGGCAAAAAGATAGGGTTTTTGAAAAATACCATGATTTGCAGGAATTTCGACCAAATCATTATTTGGAAAAATTTTCTTTATTTCCTTTCTAATGTATTGATCCATACCGTAATTATCATCAATATGGAGAAAACCACCAGCCAACAAATAATTTCTAAGATTAATTACATCAGTATCACTAAACACAACATTTCCGTGACCAGTCATATGAACGAATGGATAGGAAAGTAAATCTGGACTTCCGGGTTCAACTGTTCCAGGCTTAGTTTTTATTTTAGTGTTGATGTTTGCATTGCAATATTTTATTAAATTAGGCAATGAAGTGGGATTAGCGTACCAATCTCCGCCACCACTATATTTTAATAATGCAATCTCCTGCGAAAATGAGGTGACAGAAATTAATAGCAATAAATAATATATTTTTTTCATAACTATAAATTCTGAATCATTAATTCTTACTCTTCATTAACAAAAACAACGCTATGACATGCAACAATGGCGGCAGTTTCTGTGCGTAATCGTGTATTGCCTAAAGAAACCGGAATGTAATTGGCTTCAGCTAATTCGATTTCTTTTTCTGTAAAATCGCCTTCTGGTCCTATTAATAGAGTAACATTTTGATTTGCTTCTAACGCAGATTTCAATGTTTTTTTATTGGTTTCCTCACAATGCGCTATGAAATTTAGACCTTCCTGTTTTTGTTTAATAAACTCTTTGAAAGATATCGCATCATTCAATTTTGGTAGAAATAATACATTAGATTGCTTCATGGCAGTCAATATAATTTTATCAAATCTTTCGGTATTGATTACTTTTCGTTCAGAACGATCACAAATAATAGGGGTTATTTCATGGATACCAATTTCAGTTGCCTTCTCTAAAAACCATTCGAAGCGATCATTCATTTTAGTTGGAGCAACTGCTAAATGCAAATGAAATTTTGAAGGTGCCGACTTTTCGAAAGAAATGATTTTCACTGTACATTTATTGTCGGAAGCTAAAGTGATTTCAGTTTTAAATAAATGTCCTAAACCATTGGTTACATATAAAATATCGCTGTCTTTTTTACGTAATACTTTAATAATATGTTTGCTTTCTTCTTTGTCAAAAGAAAAGCTTTCAGTGGTCTCGTTGATCGTTGGATTATAAAATAATTGCATAATTTAGAATTGTATTCTTGCTTTAGAAACAACAGATGAAGTCTCAAAATTTCCAGTTAAAAATTTTTGGTAACCTACAATTCCAATCATTGCAGCATTATCCGTGGTGTACTCAAATTTAGGAACAAATGTTTTCCATCCATATTTATTTTCGGCTTCCGCCAAAGCATTTCTTATTCCTGAATTAGCCGAAACTCCTCCGCCAATTGCTATTTGTTTTATTCCCGTTTCCTTTACGGCTAGTTTTAATTTATCCATCAGAATTTCAATAATTGTGTATTGAATGGAGGCACAAATGTCATTTCGGTTTTCTTCTATAAAATTTGGATTCTCTAGTTTTTTCTTTTGAATAAAATATAAAATAGCAGTTTTTAAACCTGAAAAACTAAAATCTAATCCGGGAACTTTTGGTTTTGTAAAAGCAAAAGCTTTTGGATTCCCTAATTGAGCATATTTATCTATTAAAGGTCCACCAGGATAAGGAAGTCCCAGTATTTTTGCACTTTTATCAAAAGCTTCTCCTACGGCATCATCAGTAGTTTCACCAATAATTGTCATGTCAAAAAAATCGTTCACTTTCACAATTTGGGTATGTCCGCCACTTATGGTCAGGGCCAAAAAAGGAAAGGTAGGCTTTTCGAATCCTTCTTCATGAATAAAATGCGCTAAAATATGGGCCTGCATGTGATTTACTGCAATCAAAGGGATTTTTAAGGCTAATGCCAATGATTTTGCAAATGAACTTCCTACCAGAAGCGAACCCATCAATCCAGGACCTTGGGTAAAAGCAATTGCTGACAACTGTTCTTTTTGTATATTTGCTTTTTGAAGTGCAGCATCAATGACGGGAACTATATTTTGTTGGTGTGCACGAGAAGCAAGTTCAGGAACTACACCGCCATATTGATTGTGAATCAATTGATTAGCGACAATGTTTGATAGTACTTTGTCCTTTTGTAAAACAGCTGCTGCCGTATCATCGCAAGAACTTTCGATAGCAAGAATAAAAACCTCGGGATTTTGCATAAAAAGGCACAAATTTTGAATTATATTTGACAATCCTATGTAAAACGATTTTTTACATAAAAAGCCAAAATTAAAGAATTTTTATTAAAGCTACTCTTGTTTCCAAAAGCAAAATAAAATTTTATAAAAAATTAAAACAATAAATTAGTATCAAAAAGTTTAAAAAAATAGTATTTCGTTCTCTACTTGGACTTATCCTACTTTTATTGGTGCTTGGTATAGCACTTTCTACGCCTTATGTTCAAACAAAAATTGCCCAATATTTTGTTCGAAGCATTAATAAAGATTTTGGAATTAACATTTCTATAGATGAAGTCGCTATATCGGTTTTTGGAGGTGTGAAATTCAAAAAAGTCTTAATTACAGACCATCATAAGGATACTTTAATTTATGCTAATCGAATAAAAACGACTGTTTTAGAAGGACAAAGATTATTAGATGGTGATTTGATTTTTGGAGAATTGCGTTTAGACGGATTATTATTTAATATGAAAACGTATAAAAACGAAAAAGAAACCAATTTAGATAAGTTTATTGCTGCTTTTGGAAAAGGGAAGCCATCAGGGAAGCACTTTTTGTTATCTGCTGAAGATGTTTATATTACCAATGGACATTTTATTTTGACAGATGATAATCGGGAAAATCCAAAAGATCTCGATTTTACTAAGCTTAACGCTTCGGTAAGTGATTTTCAAATATACGGTCCGGATGTGACTACTATGATTAATAAAATGTCCTTTTTAGACTTTCGTGGTTTGTATGTGAAAAATTTAAGCTCAAAATTCAGCTATTCAAAAAAGTACCTAAAACTGGAAAAGCTTGATTTGTTAACAAAAGAATCAACATTGAATGGGACTGTTGTATTAAATTATAAAACAGAAGATTTCTCTAATTTTACGGATAAAGTTCAGTTCGATATTAAATTGAATTCGGCTTCCATAGCTTCAAATGATATTCGTTATTTTTATAAAGAATTAGGTAAAAACCAGCATTTTTACACTAAGACAAGTGTTAAAGGGACTCTTAATGATTTGAGATTTAAAAATTTAGAATTGGTTGATGATAGAAAAACACAAATCAATGGTGATATCAATTTTAAAAATCTGTTTGCTAAAAAAGGTCAAAAATTCTCCATGTATGCAAAGTTTGATAAGTTAACCTCTACCTACGAGAATTTGGTAGTCATATTGCCCAATATTTTAGGAAATAAATTACCTACTTCTTTGAAAAAATTAGGTAGATTTTCAGCTTCAGGAACCTCAAGCGTTTCAACCACTGTAGTTGAAGCTGATTTCTCTATGATTACCGCATTAGGAAAAGTAACTTCTAACTTAGAAATACAAAATATTGATGTAATTGACAAAGCTTCTTATGTGGGTAATGTTATTTTAGAAAATTTTGATGTCGGTGCTTTATTCGAAAGAAAAGACGTTGGAAGAGTGAGTATGAACATTGATGTTGATGGAAAAGGGTTTAAGCAAAAATATTTAGATACCGCTATAAAAGGGGACATCAGCAAAATAGATTACAATAATTATACCTACACAAATGTTGTTGTAAATGGTACTTTTAAAATGCCAAATTACAAAGGTCAAGTTTCTGTGAATGACCCCAATTTAAGTATGACTTTTGATGGTTTATTGGATTTAAGTAAAAAAGACAGTCGATATGATTTTCATATTAACGTTGAAAATGCAGATTTATCTAAATTAAAATTAGTAAAAGATTCCGTTTCTGTTTTTAAAGGTGATGTTGTGGTTCAGGCTTCCGGAAATAATATAGAAAATTTTCAGGGAAATGTTTATATCAATAAAACCTCTTATCAAAATGCAAAGGGAACTTATAATTTTGATGATTTTGCCATAAGTTCAACTTTTGACCAGAATAGAATACGAACCATAACCGTAAATTCTCCGGATATTGTTCAAGGTGAGATTGTAGGTAAATATGAATTCAATCAGTTGAAAAACATGATTACCAATTCTTTGGGAAGTCTTTATACGAATTACAAACCAGCTAAGGTAAAAAAAGGACAATTCCTTAAATTTGATTTTACGATCTATAATAAAATTATTGAAATATTTTATCCCGAAATTTCTATAGGATCAAATACCATTGTTAAAGGGAATATTAACTCGGATAACCAAGAATTCAAACTCAATTTTAATTCTCCGAAAATCATTGCTTCGGATAATACTTTTGATAATATCCGAATTTCGGTTGATAATAAAAATCCACTTTATAATGCTTATATTGAATTAGATAGTATAAAAACTAAATATTATAAAATTCGAGACTTTAGTTTGATAAATGTAACTATGAAAGATACATTATACTTTCGTTCTGAATTTAAAGGAGGAACAAAAGGAGAGGATTATTATAATTTAAATTTATATCATACCATTAATGCAGCCAATAAAAATGTTGTTGGAATCAGTAAATCAGAGATTAAGTTTAAGGATTATCTGTGGTTTTTGAATGCAAAGGATACACCTGATAACCAGATTGTTTTTGATAAGGCGTTTAAAAACTTCAATATTGATAATATTATATTGTCACACGAAGATCAGGAAATTTCACTAATGGGAGATTTAAAAGACACTTCTTATAAAGATTTAAAGCTGACTTTTAAAGATGTCGATTTAAACAAAATTACGCCAGATAACAACAAATTTGTTTTTAATGGAAATATAAATGGGGAAGTAAATTATAAGCAAAATATAAATGTTTATCAGCCAACAGCATCAATAATAATTGATCATTTAAATTTGAATAAAACGGATTTAGGTATTTTGAATTTTAATATTGAAGGAGATGAAAGCTTCAAAAAGTTTACAATAAATTCCAATATCGAAAATGAAAATTTAGAATCCTTTAATGCCGACGGAAGTTTTGAAATCGTAAATAAGGAAACAATTTTAGATTTAAAACTAAAATTTGAGAAATTCAATCTGGGAACATTGAGCTCATTGGGGGGTGAAGTTTTATCGAATATCAGAGGATTTGTATCTGGGAATTCAACGATACAGGGAAATCTTAAAAAACCAGAAATCAATGGCCGTCTTTTTGTTGATAATGCAGGATTGACTGTTCCGTATTTGAATGTGGATTATGAATTAAAAGACAAAACAATCATTGATTTGGCTGATGAAAAGTTTTTGTTTAGAAATAATACATTAACGGATACAAAATACGGCACAAAAGGAACTTTGAATGGAAGTATCGAACATAAAAATTTTGCAGATTGGAAATTAGATTTAAGTATTAATTCGAAAAGACTTTTAGCTTTAGACACAAAAGACAGTGATGATGCCGCATATTATGGTACTGCTTTTATAGATGGTACCGCAACTATAAAGGGACCTACTAATTCTTTATTTATAAAAGTAGATGCGAAATCAGAAAAAGGAACCGCAATAAAAATACCTATTAATAATGCCGAGAGTGTAAGTGATAATAAATTTATTCATTTTGTTACTCCTAAAGAAAAATATAATATCGAAAAAGGGATTTTTGAGAATACCAGAAATTATAACGGACTGGAATTAGAGTTTGATTTTGATATTACCCCAAATGCGGAAGTGGAAGTTATTTTAGATAGAAATACCGGACACGGAATGAAAGGAAAAGGTTTTGGATCCTTGTTATTTAAGATAAACACATTAGGTAAATTTAATATGTGGGGAGATTTCCAGGCTTATGAAGGAACCTATAACTTTAAATATGGTGGATTGATCGATAAAAAGTTTGCTGTCAAAAAAGGAGGTTCAATTTCTTGGGAAGGAAATCCTATGAAAGCGCAATTAAATTTAGAGGCTGTGTATAAAACTACGGCAAATCCTGCAGTTTTATTAGAAAACTCTTCGTTTAACACTAAAGTTCCTGTGGAAGTTATTATAGGTCTCCGCGGCGATTTAACGAGTCCTGAACCCGATTTTAATATAGAATTCCCAACGGTTAGTAATGTTTTAAAATCAGAAATTCAATACAAGTTGAATGATAAAGACGTTAGACAAACCCAAGCTTTGTATTTATTATCGTCAGGTGGTTTTTTAAGTCCGGAAGGAGTAAACCAATCTGACTTTTCTGGAAGTCTCTTTGAAACCGCAACAAGCTTATTAGGAGGAATAATTCAAACGGACAATGAAAAATTCAAAGTTGGAATTAATTTTATAGGTGCAGATAAAAGAATAGGAAGAGAAACGGATGGAAGATTTGTAGCTACGATTTCATCAAAAATTAATGAAAGGATTACGATTAACGGAAAAGTAGGGGTTCCTTTTGGAGGAATAAATGAATCAGCAATTGTAGGCGATTTAGAAGTCCTTTATAGAGTTAATGAAGACGGAACTATGAATTTACGTCTTTTCAATAAAGAAAATGATATTAATTACATAGGTCAGGGGATAGGATATACGCAAGGTTTAGGGGTTTCTTATGAAGTAGATTTTGATACTTTCAAAGAATTAGTAAATAAAATATTTAAGAAACATCATCTGGAGAGAGAAGTTATAACAAACGGTGAAGATCAAGATTCTAATTTATCACCGGATTATATTAATTTTTCGAAACCCAAAAAACCTTCTACAGAAAAGCAAAAAACAAATCGGGAAGCTATAATTCCTAAAGAGGATTAATACTTGTGTTATTTAATGTTTTTAAATACTTGATTATAAAGATGTAATATATGTTTTAGCTTTATAATTATTTCGTAATTTTCGGGGATCAATCACGATATTACTTTTAACTAAAATTAGTATTACTCAATAGTTATTACTAATTATAAAAAAGAATAAAAATCTTATTAATTGTTAATTATCAAATAATTATTGATTTTTTTTTAATTTTGTTAAATAAAATAGGTTTTATTTTGGTTTTTTAAAAACTTATTAACGAAAACGTTTGAATTTAGAACTCTTTACTAATTTAAAAAAAATGCAGCTTTAAAAGTGCTTAATGTTTGCTAATTTTACACTTTAATACTTAAATAATGCCAAAAACAATAAAAAAGGTTGGTGTTCTAACCTCAGGTGGAGATTCACCAGGAATGAATGCAGCAATACGATCAGTTGTTCGAACATGTGCTTATCATAACATAGAATGCATAGGAATATACAGAGGATATCAAGGAATGATTGAAGGTGACTTCAAAGAAATGGGACCTCGTAGCGTAAACAACATTGTAAATAAAGGAGGGACGATTTTAAAATCGGCTCGTTCATCAGAATTTAGGACTCCTGAAGGTAGAAAAAAAGCCCATGAACATCTAGTGAAAGCTGGAATTGACGCTTTAGTTGTAATAGGAGGAGATGGAACTTTTACCGGAGGTCTGTTATTTAATAGTGAATTTAACTTTCCAGTTATGGGAATTCCAGGTACTATTGATAATGATATTTTTGGTACAAGCCATACTTTAGGATATGACACCGCATTAAATACTGTAGTGGATGTAATTGATAAAATTAGAGATACTGCAAGTTCTCATAACCGTTTATTCTTTGTAGAGGTAATGGGAAGAGATGCTGGTCATATTGCTTTAAACGCAGGAATTGGAGCTGGAGCTGAAGAAATTCTAATACCGGAAGAAGACTTAGGATTGGAACGATTATTAGAATCATTACAAAAAAGTAAAGCTTCGGGAAAATCATCCAGTATCGTAGTTATTGCAGAAGGTGATAAAATAGGTAAAAATGTATTCGAATTAAAAGATTACGTTGAAGCTAATTTACCTGAGTATGATGTGAGAGTTTCTGTTCTGGGTCACATGCAGCGTGGTGGTTCACCATCCTGTTTTGACAGGGTTTTGGCCAGTAGATTAGGAGTGAAAGCTGTGGAATCATTATTGGAAGGTAAATCAAGTTATATGGTTGGTTTACAAAGTGATAAAGTTGCCTTGACGCCATTAGAACAAGCTATAAAAGGTAAAACAGAAATTGATAGAGAGTTATTAAGAGTTTCTGATATAATGTCAACATAGATTAGTTGATCTTTATTGTAAAAAATAAGACTTTATATAAATAAAATAAATACAAACAAAAATTAAAATAAAATGTCAAAAGTAAAATTAGGAATAAACGGTTTTGGAAGAATAGGAAGAATTGTTTTTAGAGAGTCTTTCAACAGAGATAATGTAGAAGTTGTAGCTATCAACGATTTATTAGATGTAGATCATTTAGCTTATTTATTAAAATATGATTCAGTTCACGGTCGTTTCAATGGAACTGTAGAAGTAAAAGAAGGTAAACTTTTTGTAAACGGAAAAAACATCCGTATTACAGCTGAAAGAAATCCTGCAGATTTAAAATGGAATGAAGTTGATGTTGATGTAGTTGCTGAATGTACTGGTTTCTTTACCACTATTGAAACAGCAAACGAGCACATCAAAGGTGGTGCTAAAAAAGTAATTATTTCTGCTCCTTCTGCGGATGCTCCAATGTTTGTAATGGGAGTAAACCATGAAGAAGCTTTAGCAACTGATATGGTTGTTTCTAATGCATCTTGTACGACTAACTGTTTAGCTCCATTAGCTAAGGTTATTAATGATAATTTTGGAATTGTTGAAGCGTTAATGACTACTGTTCACGCAACAACTTCAACTCAAATGACTACTGATGGTCCTTCTAGAAAAGACTGGAGAGGTGGACGTGCTGCTTCATGTAACATAATCCCATCTTCTACAGGTGCTGCTAAAGCAGTAGGGAAAGTTATTCCTTCATTGAACGGAAAATTAACTGGTATGTCAATGCGTGTTCCTACAACTGATGTTTCTGTAGTTGATTTAACTGTAAAAGTTGAAAAAGAAACTACTTACGAAGAAATTATGGCTGTATTGAAAAATGCTTCTGAAACTACAATGAAAGGTATCTTAGGATATACGGAAGATTTAGTTGTTTCTCAAGATTTCGTTTCTGATTCAAGAACATCTATCATTGATGCTAATGCTGGAATTGGATTGAACTCTACTTTCTTCAAAATCATCTCTTGGTATGATAATGAATATGGTTATTCTAGCAAATTAATTGATTTATCTGTACACATTGCAGGTTTAAAATAATTCTTTATATTTACAAATCCCGTTATACTATATTTAACGGGATTTTATTTTTTGTTCACTTTTTAAATGCAAATTTTATACTGCATGCATTTTAAGTAAGCAAAACGAAATACAAAAAACCAAAAAGCCAAAAAAAATGAGATTATTAGTTGATAGCGGTTCTACCAAAGCCGATTGGATTGCGATAGACGATGCCGGAAAAGTATTGTTTACCACACAAACATTAGGGTTGAATCCAGAAATTTTAGATGGAGATGAAATTATCGAACGTTTAAATGATCGTTTTGATATTTTACAAAATAAAAAAGAAGCCACACATTTATTTTTTTATGGTGCTGGGTGTGGAACTGAAAGAATGAAAATTTCACTTTCACAAATTTTTCAAAACTATTTCCCTAACGCAATTATTGTAGTGGAAGAGGATACTTATGCTGCGGTATATGCTACAACACCTAAAGGTGAAAAAGCGATTGTCAGTATCCTAGGAACCGGATCTAACTGTAGCTATTTTGATGGAAAAGAATTGCATCAAAAAGTTCAATCATTGGGTTATATAGTAATGGATGATTGTAGTGGTAATGTTTTTGGAAAAGAATTAATAAGAAAATATTATTTCAATAAAATGCCAAAAGAATTGGCTGTAGAATTTGAAAAAGAATACGATTTAGATCCAGACTCCGTTAAAAGCAAATTATATAAAGAACCAAATCCAAATGCTTATTTAGCAACATTTGCTAAGTTCTTAATTCAGCATAAAGAGACTGAGTTTTGTAGAAAAATAATTTTCAAAGGAATGAAATCTTTTGTAAAAAATTATATTAAACAATATGATAATTGCAAAGAAGTACCCGTTCACTTTGTAGGTTCAATTGCATTTTATTTGAAAGATGAATTGCAAGAGACTTTCGACAAATATGAATTGAAATTAGGTAACGTACTAAGAAGACCAATTGATGGACTTATTGCGTATCATATAGCAAATAAATAATTTATGGAAATTGCAATTATTGCACATGATGGTAAAAAAGCTGATTTAGTTCAGTTTTTAGAAAAAAACAAAGCTGTTTTACAAGAAGAAAAAATAAGGTTAATTGCAACTGGAACAACTGGAGGTAAAGCTGAAAATTCAGGTTTCAAAGTAATAAAAATGCTTTCAGGTCCTCTAGGAGGTGATGCTCAAATTGCAGCCAGAGTTGCTGAAGGTAAAACTCAAATGGTTTTCTTTTTTAAAGATCCATTGTCAAGCCATGCTCATGAAGCTGATATCAATATGCTAATTCGTGTTTGTGATGTACATAATGTGCCATTGGCTACAAATGAGGCAACGGCACAATTACTGCTAAATGCTATAGCATTGCAATCATAGAAATTTCTACATTTACATTTTTTGGTAAACATGCCACTTGAACCGTTTCACGAGCTGGAGCGGTTTTTTCGTTAAAATAAGAACCGTAAACGGTATTTATTTTTCCAAAATCATTCATGTCCATTATAAATATTGTAGTTTTTACTACGTTTTCAAATGTCATTCCTGCAGCTTCTAAAACTGCTTTCATGTTTTGCATGACTTGTTCGGTTTCGGTTCCAATAGTAGCGGTAACTAATTCCCCTGTAGCTGGATTTATTGCAATTTGGCCGGATGTATACAGTGTATTTCCTTTAAGAACTGCTTGGTTGTATGGGCCAATTGGTGCAGGAGCATTTTCGGTTAAAATTATCTTTTTCATAAAATTGATGTATTGATTTATGTTTGAAAGGCAATATAAAGTTATTTTAATCTTCTTAAAATAGTCTGTTGGATAGAATGAAAATTTTCAATATTTATTTTATTCAAGAATGGGTCCAAGTAATTATCTATTTGTATTACTTCGTTTATCCCATTTTATATCACTTAATACACCTGATTTTATCCCAATGAAAAAGCCCCAATTGGCATTTGACCCAAAAGGTGTCCAATTGAAATCCATTCTCCAGCTTAATAAATCTCTTTCAAAACGAAGCTGGGTAAATGTAACTCCATTTTGTACAAAATCATAACCTGTTGATACGCCTGCTTTCCATTTAGGAGTTATATCTGCATTTGCAGAGATCATTATGGAATTACCAATAATCTTCTTTTCTCTATTGTTATTTCCGTAAGTGAGTGAATAGGCAAACGTCATGTCCCAAGGCAGTTCAGATTTAAAAAATTCAGAAATTTTATCTTCACCTTCATCAGTTTCATCAAATTGACTTTTTCGGCTATCGTTTAAATCAGTATTTGTTCCAAATAGATCATCTTCCCGACCACCATTTCTTTCGCTTTGAACGTTTTTATCTTTAGTTTTATCTTTTTCTTTGCTTGAAATAGCATAATTTAAAGTCATATTTGCACTTGTCATTCTAAATAGACTTCCGCCATTATCAATATTATAAACATTAATTCTGGCACCTGAATTATCAATTGCATAAGGATCTAAAGTAGCTCCAAAATTTACATTCATTTTGTTTTCAAAAAGTTGGGTTCCGCCGCTTACTCTTACTGGTGACCAAGCAAGAGACGTTTTGCCATCAGCATTAAGATTATAGCTGGTTGAAAGGTTTAAATTGTTTAGTAGCATTATCTTTTTTGGTTCCACTTTAGTACTGTCCTTATCAGTAACTTTAGCTTCAAAAGTATTGCTTAAATCAAAACCTAAGTTATTTGAATTTGATATGCCTGGTGCTCCAAAAATCCCAGCTTCAAATCGAGAATATTGTTTTGTCATGGTCCCTGTTGCATCTGAGGCATAGGTATCATAATATTTTTCAAAACTTGGAGTATAACCATACGAAACAGAGGGACGCATCACGTGTCGAATCGATTTTATTTTTTTGTCGTCTCCAAAATTAAATGTTCCGTATATGGTAGTCCCTAAACTTGATGACATTGAGTACGTTCTGAAGGCATCAAAACCATTGACGATATTATCAACAACTTTGCTTTGGTCGTTATCATAACTTCTTTTAATCGTTTTTGTGTACCAAACTTCTTTATAATTGAAAGAGGAGGAAGCACTGAAATATTTGAATAATTTAAAATTGGTACTTAACGGAATAGTGTGTTCAATACCATTTTTTGCATCTCTGAACATTTGAGGTTTAAAAAATAAAGAGTCATTGGTAACGATGCTGTTTCTGCCGTTTAAATTATATTGTAGATTGATATTTTTAAAGAACCCTTTTTTGAGACCGTCTTTCCCAACAAAAGGATATATACGATCCACACTTAATTGCAGTGTTGGTAAAGTCATATTGATTTCTTCAGTTTGAGTATTTTGAGAATGTGTTGCAGTCAATGACATTCTAACTTGCGGTACTGAATTGAATGTTTTACTATAAGAAATCGACGAACTTAATGTATTATTAAGATTAGAACCTACATTGGCCTGATTTATAGATTGCCTAAAATATTTACTGCTTCCAAGATTTACCGAAGCAGAAAAACTAGAGTTTGGGGTTGATTTAGTGTCTTTAGAATGAGACCATTGGATATTATAAATTTTCTGTTTGGAGTAATCTGGATATCCTCTTTCGCTTGAGATTAAATTTTCAAATCTTACATTTATATTACCACGATATTTATACCGTTTGGCATAACTTGATTCAAATCGCAGTCCATAACTACCATTAGTATAATAATCTCCTAAAACCGTTAAATCATAATTATCGCTCAGGGCAAAATAATAACCTCCATTTTGCAAAGAAAAACCTCTTGTATTAGAATCATTGTAACTTGGTAAAATCAATCCGGATATGCTGGTTTCTTTGCTCATTGGAAAAAAAGCAAAAGGCAAAGCTATTGGTGTTGGGACATTTGCAATAACCATATTGGTTAGACCTGTAATAACTTTTTTGCCAGGAATAAATTTCACTTTGCTGGTTTGGAAATAGTACTCCGGATTATCTAAATTTGTTGATGTGGTAAAACGGGCACCTTTAAGGAAATAAACCGAATCGTTTTCTTTTTTAGTAATAGCTGCTTTTACTTTAAATTCTCCCTGATCTGTTCTGGAATTCCAGATCAAAGCTTTTTTTGTTTTAAAATTAAAACGAATCGAGTCCGGTTCAACCACATTTGCGCCTTGTTTAAAATTAGGATATTGTGTATATGCTCCCGTAGAATCTTTTATTCGACCAGCATAGACTTCGTTTTTTTCATAATCCATGACGATTATCCCTGATGTCAATTCTATATCTTGGTAGTAAAGTTCTGCTTTATCGTATAAAGTAATGAGTTTTTTCTTCTGATCTATTTTTACATATTTTTCAGCCCTGTATTTTACTTTTCCGTCAAGAAATGCTTTTTTGGGTTTGATACTGTCTTTTTTTATTGAATCGGTCTCTTTATTTATAATTTCAGTCGATTTTTCGGCATTGTTAACAACGGATTTAGAGGTGTCTATTTGCTTTTTAGTAGGTATACCTGTTGTTTTTTTTGTTATATCTTGAGAATATAGTTTACCAGTTCCTATTGTTAGGAAAATTGATAATAAAACGATATTAAATAAGTTTGTATGCAAAGGTTTAAATGCTATTTTTGTAAAATTATGGCTTGTTTTTTGACATGTCAAACTTACATATTATTTTTTGGCAAAAATAATCAAATAAAGAATTTATAGCCGTAGTGTTTTAATTAAAATTAACTTTTAAATTTATGCATATTTCATATAAAATAAAAACAACATTTACACTTCTTCTGACGATAGTTTCTTTTACCGGCTACAGTCAATCGAATATATTTAAAGTAACGTTAGATGCAGGCCATGGTGCTCATGATTTTGGAGCTGTTTATAATGGACATGTTGAAAAAAATATAGCTTTGGCAGTTGTATTGAAAGTTGGAAGGATTTTAGAAGCGATGCCTAAAATGGATGTGATTTACACACGAAAAACGGATGTTTTTATCGATTTAGTAGAAAGAGCCAACATTGCAAACCGTGCCGATGCTAATATTTTTGTTTCTATACATTGTAACGCTAATAGAAATACTGCCGCTGATGGGACCGAAACGTATGTAATGGGTATGACAAAAGTAGCTTCAAACCTAGAAGCCGCTAAAAAAGAGAATTCCGTTATTACTTTAGAAAAAGATTACAAACAAAAATATGAAGGTTTTGATCCAAATTCTCCTGAAACGATGATAGGGATGACTTTGATGCAAGAGGAGTATTTAGATAACAGTATTTCATTGGCAAGTAAAGTTGAAGATGCATTTGAGGGCTTAGGAAAAAAAATTAGAGGTGGAGGAGTGAAACAAGCGCCTTATATGGTGCTGCACAAAGCGTATATGCCGAGAATATTAATTGAAATGGGGTTTATTTCTAATTTTACTGAAGGAAATCTTTTAGACTCAGAAGTAGGTCAGAATGATATTGCCAGAGCTATAGCAGATGCAATCGTAAGTTATAGAAGGGATTATTATGGAAATGGAGAAACGGAGATGATTGACGTAAGACCATCACAAAAAATTATTGAGAAACCTATAAGAGATACATCATCTCCATCAAAAACAAAAATAAATTTCAATTCCAGCGAACTTAAAAAACCAACAAAAAGCAATGACAGTTCCGCTACTTTATTCAAGGTACAACTTTCTGCAAGTGTAAGGAAAGTGGAATTAGCTCCTAAAAACTTTAAAGGATTAAAAAATATATCTGTAGATTATGATAACAGAGTTTACAAATATATGTATGGAGAAACTTCAGATTATGATGAGGCCAAAAAACAATTACAAGAAGCAAAAGAGAAAGGATATGATTCTGCTTTCTTAATTGCATTTAAAAATGGAGAAAAAATTAGTATTCAAGAAGCTTTAAAATAATAACTATAAGTTAAAATATTTTATATTAATTTTGCAAAAAAAAATACATTTTGAAAATAACGAGAGAAATTAAAACTGCTATATTAGTCATTGCATCTATTTTATTATTCATTTGGGGATATAGTTTTTTAAAAGGAAGAGATCTTTTTACAAATTACAAAACATTTTATGTTGAATATAAAAGTGTAGAAGGTTTAGCTGCATCGGCTCCTGTAACTTTAAATGGTTTAGTGATAGGTAAAGTAAGCAGTATTACAATAAATGAGGGGACCGGTAATTTAATGGTTGAATTACAGCTGAAAACTGACTTTCCTATTTCAAAATCCAGTACCGCTTCGATTTATGAGCCTGGATTTATTGGTGGAAAACAAATTGCTATTATTCCGAATTTTAATGATAAAACGCTAGCCGTTGATGGACAAAAATTACGAGGAGACACAAAATTAGGACTTACCGATAAAGTAGGTGATCAACTGGCACCACTTCAGGAAAAATTAGAAAAGATAATGACGAATACTGATAAATTGATATCAGGAATTAACAATGTTTTGGATAACAACGGTCAAGAGAATTTGAAAGTTAGCTTAGCGGAGTTGAGTAAGACTATCGAGCAATTTCATAAAGCTACCGTAAGTGTTAATACTTTGTTAGATGACAATAAAGTTCAAATACAAGGAGCTGTGAAGAATTTTAATAAAATTACGGGTGATTTTTCTAAAATATCTGATTCATTGAATAAAGCAGATTTAGGAAAAACTGTTAAAAATCTAAATAAAACGTTAGCAAGAGTTGATGGTATTATGATCGGTTTAGAATCAGGAAAAGGTTCTGTCGGTAAATTATTACACGATGAGGCCTTCTACGAAAATATCAAAGCAACAACAAAAGAATTAGAATTATTATTGCAAGATATAAGACTAGCTCCTACAAGATATGTTAATGTTTCTTTATTTGGAAAGAAAAATAAACCTTACGTTGCTCCAAAATATGATACGATAGTAAAAGAAAAAAACTAGCAATATGAGCTATTTAGACAATATATTATTTGCCATAATATTAGCTATCGGTTTTGGTTATTTTTATATGAATATAAAAAAAATCATTCGAAACATAAATCTTGGTGCAGCAGTAAACCGTAAAGACAATGCAAAAGTGCGTTGGGAAAATATGGCTATGATTGCTCTTGGACAATCTAAAATGGTAAAAAGACCTGTTGCAGGAATACTTCATATTATTGTTTATGTAGGATTTATAATTATCAATATAGAGTTATTGGAAATAATTATTGATGGGCTTCTTGGTACACATAGAGTTTTTGCTTTTTTGGGAACTGCTTATAATGTATTGATTGCTTCATTTGAAATATTGGCTCTTTTAGTTTTAGTTGCCGTTTTTACTTTTTGGATCAGAAGAAATATAATCAAATTGAAACGATTTTCAAGTTCTGATTTAGAGGGTTCTCCTAAAAAAGATGCTAATTATATTCTTTATTTTGAAGTTGTTTTGATGACGTTATTTTTATTAATGAATGCTTCTGATTTACACTTGCAAAATATACCCGGTGGATTTTCTCATTTTGTCAAAGCAGGTTCTTTTCCTGTAAGTCAATTTATTGCGCCATTATTTAATGGAATGTCAAATGAGTTAGTAATGCTTCTTACAGAAATATTTTGGTGGTTGCATATTACGGGTATTTTGATTTTTATGAACTATCTGTATTTTTCAAAGCACTTACATATATTATTGGCTTTTCCAAATACCTATTTTGCAAATTTAAACCCGCAAGGTCAATTTGATAATTTAGAATCAGTTACTAAAGAAGTAAAGATGATGATGGATCCTAACGCTGATCCATTTGCTGCAGCACCAGTTAACGAAAACGAAGCGCCAGCTAAGTTTGGAGCCAGTGATGTTCAGGATTTAAATTGGGTACAATTATTGAATGCTTATACGTGTACTGAATGTGGTCGTTGCACGTCTTCGTGTCCTGCCAATATAACCGGGAAAAAATTATCTCCTCGTAAAATAATGATGGATACGAGGGATAGACTGGAAGAAGTAGGACGAAATATAGATGCTAATAAAGGTGTTTTTGTTCCAGATAATAAAACATTATTGAATGATTATATTACACCTGAAGAACTTTGGGCATGTACTTCATGTAACGCATGTGTAGAGGAATGTCCAGTAAGTATAAGCCCTCTTTCTATTATTATTGATATGAGACGCTATTTAGTAATGGAGCAAAGTGCAGCACCAATGCCTATAAATGCAATGATGACCAATATAGAAAACAATGGAGCACCTTGGCAATACAATCAACAGGATCGTTTGAATTGGAAAAATGAATAATTGTTTAACTGATAAACGGAATAAACAAATTAACGCTTACGCGAACAATCAAATCAACGAATAACCGTATCAACAAAATATTATGTCAGAAAGTTTAATAGTGCCAACCATGGCCGAAATGCTAGCTCAAGGAAAACAACCTGAAGTTTTATTTTGGGTAGGTTGTGCAGGAAGTTTTGACGATAGAGCCAAAAAAATAACGAAGGCATTTGTACGAATCTTGAATCGTGCTAATGTTTCTTTTGCAGTTCTGGGTACCGAAGAAAGTTGTACTGGCGATCCTGCAAAAAGAGCTGGAAATGAGTTTTTATTCCAAATGCAGGCGATGATGAATATTGAAGTTCTCAATGGGTACGAAGCAAAGAAAATTGTTACAGCTTGTCCACATTGTTTTAATACGCTTAAAAATGAGTATCCGGAATTAGGTGGGAAATATGAAGTGATTCATCATACGGAATTTTTAAAATCTTTGCTGGATACGGGAAGATTGACCATTGAGGGAGGACAATTCAAGGGAAAACGAATTACTTTTCATGATCCCTGTTATTTAGGTAGAGCCAATAATGTATACGAAGCTCCTAGAGAGTTGATTCTTAAACTGGATGCCGAATTAGTGGAAATGAAACGTTCTAAAGTCAATGGGTTATGTTGTGGCGCAGGTGGAGCTCAAATGTTTAAAGATGCTGAACCTGGGAACAAGGAAATAAACGTTGAGAGAACTGAAGAAGCGTTAGAAACAAAACCAGAAATTATTGCTGCAGGTTGTCCTTTTTGTAATACTATGATGACTGATGGTATAAAGAATAAAGAAAAGGAAAGCGATGTAAAAGTTATGGACATTGCCGAATTAATTGCTAACGCCCAAGATTTGTAATAAAGTATTGATTCAATATTTATTATTTTTCATTTAAATTTATAGTTCATAATTTATAATTAAATATCATGTACGTTCCATTTGAAAATTTACCCGAAGAATCCAAAATCTGGATTTATCAATCGAACAGAAAGTTTTCGGACGCCGAATTTTCTGAAATAGAAACTGCCTTGCAATCCTTTCTTGAAGGTTGGGCTGCACATGGTACCAGTTTAGAATCATCATACCAATTAAAATACAACCGATTTATTATTATTGCAGTAGATCAGGATGTTCAGGCCGCAACGGGTTGTTCTATAGATTCTTCTGTAGAATTTATCCAAAGTTTAGAACAAAAATATAATGTCGATTTATTGGATAAAATGAATGTGACTTTCAAATTAGGGGAACATATTGCTCACAAGCCTTTAATTGATTTTAAGAAAATGGTAAAAGATAAAGCCGTTACTGAAAACACAATTGTTTTCAATAATTTGGTTAATAATATAGAAGAATACAATGAATCTTGGGAAGTTCCAGCCATGGATAGCTGGCATAGTCGCTTTTTTTAAAAAATAGTTCAATGAAAAAAATAGGTATAAGAATTGTTTTATTTTATGTCCTATTTCTTTTTGTTGCCGCTAGTTGTGTTGGTACAAAAATTAATAAGCCTAAAGTAATTCTAACCAGCACTCCGTCTGTAACAGAAAATCTTGATAGTAAAAGTCCAAGCAATATTCCAACGCTTTTTGAAATATCACCCGAAGGTAATAAATGGGTAGATAGTGTTTACAATGCAATGAATCTAGACGAAAGAATAGGACAATTATTTATGGTTGCAGCTTATTCTAACAAAGATACCGTACATTTCAACGCTATTGATAAACTTATAAAGGAAAACAAAATTGGAGGATTAATCTTCTTTCAAGGTGGTCCGGTCCGTCAAGCAAATCTTACCAATCATTTTCAAGCCAAGTCCAAAATTCCATTATTTATTGGTAATGATGCGGAATGGGGTTTAAATATGCGATTGGATTCAACGGCTAGATATCCTTGGAATATGACTCTTGGAGCCATCCAGGATATGAAATTGATAGAGAAAGTTGGTATTCAAATGGGACAACAAAGTAAGCGATTGGGTTTGCAATTTAACTTTGCCCCAGTACTTGATATTAATACTAATCCGAAAAATCCAATTATAGGTTTTCGCTCTTTCGGGGAGGATAAATATAAGGTTACTGAAAGAGCAATTGCATTAATGAAAGGAGTTCAAAGCCAAGGAGTGTTTTCTACAGGAAAGCATTTTCCGGGTCATGGTGACACAGAGATGGATTCCCATAAAGGATTGCCCACAATTAATGCTTCCAAAGAAAATTTAGAACAAGTAGCGTTTTACCCTTACAAAAAAATGTTTTACGAAGGGCTTTCTTCTGTCATGGTGGCACATTTAAATGTCCCTAGTTTAGAATCAAGAGCTAATTATCCTTCATCGATTTCCTATAATGTGGTAACGAATATTCTTCAAAAGCAATTAGGTTTTAAAGGACTTATTTTTACTGATGCTTTGAACATGAAGGCAATAAGTAATTCCAATATACCAAGTGAAATAAATTTTGAAGCATTTATGGCTGGAAATGATATCTTATTATTTCCTGAGAATGTTCCCTTAGCAATTGATAAATTTAAAATTGGGTATTCGGCTAATTTAATTAGTGAGGAAAGATTGGCTTTTTCTGTGAAGAAAATACTGAAATTCAAATATAAGGCAGGCTTAAATTCTTATAAACCTATTGAAACAGCTACTTTGTTTAAAGATTTAAATTCAGAAGATAATGAAGCTTTACAATATCAGTTGTATGAAAATGCCATTACAGTTTTAAAAAATACTGCTTCTGTTTTACCGATTAAAAATTTGGACAAACAAAAAATAGCTTATGTAAAAATAGGAGATGATACTAACAATTCTTTTATTTCTACTCTAAAAAAATATGCAGATGTAACTGTCATTTCGGATACTAACCTGGACAGTTTACAAGTGAAATTGAAGCCATTTACAACGGTTATAATAGGATATCATAAATCTGACATCGCTTTTAAAAATGGGGAATTAAATTCGGATGAATTGTTTAAAATCAATTATTTAGCCCGAAATAATAATGTCATTCTGGATATTTTTGCTAAGCCCTATTCCTTATTGCCGATTACCTATTTTGATGCTATCGAAGGATTGGTAGTTTCTTATCAAAATAGTGATATTGCACAAGTGGTTTCTGCCGAATTAATTTTTGGAGCCATTGAAGCCAAAGGAAAATTACCAGTGTCAATAAATACAAATTTCAAAGTTAATGATGGCTTAGCAACTGAAAAATTGAACCGATTGGGATTTACGACTCCAGAAAATGTAGGGATGAATTCTGCTGTTTTATCAAAAATTGATATTCTTGCGAATAAAGCGATTAGTGCTAAAATGACTCCTGGAA
Organism: Flavobacterium galactosi; assembly: GCF_048158585.1. NCBI lineage: Bacteria > Pseudomonadati > Bacteroidota > Flavobacteriia > Flavobacteriales > Flavobacteriaceae > Flavobacterium > Flavobacterium galactosi. Next base: position 45,772 of record NZ_JBLNKV010000006.1, on the reverse strand, counting down.
TTCAAATACTTGTGGCTAGAAAAGGGAAAGTAATTTACCAAAGATCATTCGGCTATCACACTTACAATAATGATTTGAAGGTTTTGGATTCAGATATTTATGATGTCGCATCATTAACAAAGATTCTGGCTACTTTACCAAATGTGATGCAACAATATGATCAGCAAAAAATTAATATGGAAACGACATTGGGAACGATGTCTCCAATCTTTAAAAACTCGAATAAAGAAGATATTCATTTCAAGGAATTATTGTCACATTATGCTGGACTTGTTGCTGGGCTTTCTTTTTATAAAGCTACAATAGATAAGTCGAAATTTCCTTCTGAAACCTATTTTAGAAAAATTTCTGAGGAGCAGTTTTCTAAAAAAATGGGAGATAGTCTTTTTATAAGAAATGATTTTCATGACACAATAATGAAAATGATTGTCAAAAGTAAATTGTCATTAAAAAAAGAATACAAATACAGTGATCTTACTTTCATGATTCTTAAAGATTATTTAGAAAATACAACAGGTAAAAAATTAGATGATTTAATTCAAGAAAATTTTTATCAATCACTCGGAATGAATAATTCGACTTTTAATCCATTGAATAAGTTTGATAAAAACAGAATTCCTCCAACAGAAATAGATACTTATTTCCGTCATCAAATTTTGCAGGGTTATGTCAATGATTTATCGGCAGCTTTAGAAGGTGGTGTTTCAGGACATGCCGGTGTTTTTTCTAATGCAATGGATGTAGCTAAAATTATGCAATTGTATTTGCAAAAAGGAAATTATGGGAATCACCAGTATTTTTCCGAAAAAACATTCAATGATTTTAATACTTGTTATTTTTGCGCTGCAGGGAATAGGAGAGGGATCGGTTTTGATAAACCTCAATTGGGTACTGCAGGACCTACATGCGGTTGTGCTTCCATGACAAGTTTTGGACATACCGGTTATACAGGTACAATGGCTTGGGCTGATCCTGAAACACAAATTGTTTATGTGTTTTTGTCCAATAGAACTTTTCCGGTTGCAGCAGAAAATAGATTGTCTAAAGAAAATATTCGAGAAGATATCCAAGAAGTAATTTACGAGTCTATTGTTAAATAATGATTATAGCTATATTTGCATCTAGATGAGAATAGTCAACTTCATATTATCAATTTACTTCATTATACTTTCCTTTATGCCTTGCGTAGACATAGAGTATAATAATGATTCTAATAGTGGAATAACTATTCTTGAACACGAACAAAAGCAGGATAATCATCAAGAAATTTGTTCGCCTTTTTGTATTTGTTCTTGTTGTGGCCAACAAATTGTATTTCACGACAGTGATTCTTTTTCAATCCCTGCGCAGCCTGTTTCTCAAGCAGGAAAAGAAAGAACGTTTTATATTCAAAAGTTTGTTTCTAACTTCAACGGAACGATTTGGCAACCGCCAAAAGCAAGTAATGTAATATAGTTTTTTCCATGAAAATCATTTCAATTTATGAATTGATTCCATAATCTATTATTTCAGTCACTTAATTACAATTTACAAATGCAAAAAATAATAATGCTACTTCTGTTAGCAGCTAATTTTGGCGTAACCTATAGCCAAGAAATTCCAAAAGATAGTATAAAGCAAAAAGAAGAGGAACTCGATGAAGTAATTATACAATCGACAAGAACCAGTCGAACCATTATAAATACACCCACAAGAATAGAAACAATTGATGCCGAAGAGTTAGACGAAAAAGCCAATATGAGACCAGCCAATGTGAGTATGGTTTTACACGAAAGTACTGGCTTACAAGTGCAACAAACATCGGCCACAAGTGGTAATGCTAGTATTAGGGTGCAAGGTTTAGACGGACGATATACGCAATTACTTAAAGACGGGTATCCAAATTTTGGTAATTTTGCCAGCGGATTGAGTATTTTAGAAATTCCGCCATTGGATCTAAAACAAGTAGAAGTTATAAAAGGTCCCGCCTCAACACTCTATGGGGGCGGAGCCATTGCCGGTGCTATTAATTTTATTTCTAAAACCCCAAAAGAGAAAGCAGAATATAATTTTATTTTGAACCAATCTAATATTGGCCAAACCAATGTGGGAATCTATGCATCGCAACGAAAAGGAAAGTTTGGTTACGCAATCTTAGGTTTGGTAAATTTTCAAAAGCTGTATGATGTGGATCATGATGATTTTTCGGAAGTTCCGAAATCCAATAATTTTACGATCAATCCCCGCTTTTTTTATTATCCAAACCAAAGCACCAGTTTGATGATTGGCAATAGTCTTACCAAAGGAAATATGAAAGGAGGCGATATACAAGCAATAAATGGTAATTCAGACGGGAATCACGTTTATTTTGAGCAAAACGAAACGATAAGAAATACGACTACTGTTGAATTTGATAAAAAATTTGAAAATAAAAATAGTTTCAAGTTCAAACAAAGTTTAAGTTTTTTTGACAGAGAAATTAAAATTCCCAATTATCAATTTTCGGGGTTTAACACGAATGCATTTACCGATGCTTCCTATCTTTGGAACAAAGAAAAACATACGGTTATTGGAGGGATGAATTTAATGTACGACAATTTCAAACAAAAGAACAGTTCGGCTTTAGATGCCAAATCATTTACCACCGGTGTTTATATTCAAGATACTTGGGATATTAGCGAAAAAATAAAATTAGAAAATGGGCTGCGGATTGACAATGTGAATTATTCCAATACAAATTTTTCAAAAAACCAGACATTCTTTCTACCCAAAATAGCAGCAGTATTCAAAATTAATGCTAAATGGTCTTCCAGAATTGGTGGTGGTTTTGGATATAAAATTCCAACTATTTTTACCGAGAAAACAGAAGAAAACCAATACCAAAATGTTTTAGCTTTGAATAATGTAAAAGCAGAGCAAAGCATAGGGGGAACGGTAGATGTTAATTACAAAACTTCGATTTCAGAAGATTTGTTATTTAGCATTAACCAAATGTTTTTTGGAACCCGGATTAATAAACCTATGATTTTAGAAAAAGAAGGCGATAATTTATTTTTTATTAATGCATCGCAGCCTATTGTCAGCAAAGGATTTGAAACGAATGTAAAATTTATTTTTAAAGAAGATTTCAAACTTTTTGCCGGTTATACTTTTACAGATGCCAAAGCAAAATATTTAACCGTCAATCAATTTTTACCTTTGTTACCAAAAAACAAATTGAACCTGGCTTTAATTTATGAGAAAGAAAACAATTTTAAATTGGGGTTAGAAGGCTATTTTACAGACAAACAGTTTCTTTCTAATAGCACTCAAACCCCTAGTTTTTGGGAATTTGGTTTTATGGCTGAAAAAACGCTGTGGAAACATTTTTCATTTTTCATCAATTTTGAAAATTTTACGGATGTGAAACAAAGTAACTATAAAAGAGTAGTAAACGAACCACATAATAATCCTACTTTTGATGAAATTTGGACTCATACAGAAGGGTTTGTATGTAATGGCGGGGTGAAAATAAAATTATAAAATAAAATATTTCCTAAAATGCGGAAAATACACTGTTTGTTATTGTTCTTTTTATGGATAACTTTTGGGAATGCCCAAAATATAGATATAAATATTCTACGTGATATTAACGGCAATAGAAATAAGAATTTAGATCCCACTTTTAAGTTCGTTACTAATACTGCAGTTCCATTTAGTGTTGCAACTCCTATTATCATTTATTCCGTAGGATTGATAAAGAAAGACAGTACAATCAAAAAGCAGGCGATTTTTATTGGAGAAACGTTTCTAGTTTCAGCATTTATTACAACTGCTTTAAAACATACCGTAAAAAGAGCGCGCCCATTTGATACGTATTCAGATATTGAAAAAGAGACTTCGGCTCCAGGTTATTCATTTCCTTCTGGTCATACTTCGTTGGCTTTTGCAACAGCAACATCATTAAGTATGGCTTATCCTAAATGGTATGTTATTGCACCGTCTTTTGTTTGGGCGGGTGCAGTAGGATATTCTAGGATGCATTTAGGAGTTCATTATCCCAGTGACGTTTTGGCCGGAGCAATCATAGGAAGTGGTTCCGCTTATATAGCCTATAAAGCTAATAAATGGCTTAACAGGAAAAGGTCTAAAAAGGATAGGTAATTGCTATTTAGGAATGAAATTATCATTTAAAAAAGATGCAAAATGAAAATACTGAAATACATAACAAAAACAGTCTGGGTATTATCATTGGTAAGTTTGTTTACAGACACTGCAAGTGAAATGCTGTATCCTATAATGCCTATTTACCTTAAAACCATTGGTTTTTCAATTGTATTAATTGGTGTTTTGGAAGGATTTGCTGAAGCTTTGGCAGGGTTGAGCAAAGGCTATTTTGGAAAGTTATCTGATAATTCCGGAAAACGGGTTCCCTTTGTACAACTGGGTTATAGTTTAAGTGCTGTTTCAAAACCCATGATGGCAGTATTTATTTTTCCACTTTGGATATTTTTTGCAAGAGCCCTCGATCGTTTCGGAAAAGGAATTCGTACCGGGGCAAGGGATGCTATTTTATCGGATGAGGCTACGGCTGAATCCAAAGGTAAAATTTTTGGATTCCACAGATCGATGGATACTTTGGGTGCGGTTTTAGGACCCGTTGTCGCTTTAATTTATCTGTATTTTTATCCACAACAATACAAAGCGCTTTTTTATATCGCTTTTATTCCGGGTTTGCTTGCTGTATTGGCATCATTCTTACTTAAAGACAAAATTAAAATCCATCCAATCGAAAAAAAGCCTACCTCCTTTTTCTCGTTTCTTAATTACTGGAAAACAAGTCCGGAACAATATCGGAAAGTAGTAGTCGGATTATTGGCCTTTACATTATTTAATAGTTCTGATATTTTTTTGTTATTAAAAGCGAAACAAGCGGGGCTTAATGATACAAACGTAATTGGAGTGTATATTTTTTATAATTTAGTATATGCACTTTCTGCATTTCCAATAGGTATTTTAGCAGATAAAATAGGTTTAAAAAAGATGTTTATATTTGGATTGTCTTTATTTGCCATTGTCTATTTTGGAATGGCTTTCAGTAAAAGTATTTATGCGATTGCGGTGCTCTTTTTTATTTATGGAGTTTATGCAGCCACAACCGAAGGGATTTCAAAAGCGTGGATTAGCAATATTTCCGATAAAAAAGATACCGCTACAGCAATTGGAACCTATTCCGGATTTCAAAGTATATGCACTTTAATAGCAAGTTCTTTGGCAGGATTGATTTGGTATCAATTTGGAGCCAATGCAACATTTATTACTTCAGCTGCAGTAACACTTTTAGTTATTATTTACTTCTCTTTTTTTATAAAAGATAAAATGATTAAAAATGGCACACCAACATAAACATGAAGCTGACGACAATGAATCGTGTTGCACTTCAGAAGAAAAAATAGTGAATAAAAAGAACGCAGATCCAGGATGTTGTTCTCATGACGAGCGAGAAAATCATTCTGATGATGACGACGACCATGACCATTCAAATGGGAGTGATAGTATTTTTAGGATGTTTTTGCCTTCAATACTAAGTTTATTATTACTATTAACAGCGATTGTATTTGATAATTATTTCCCTCAAACCTGGTTTATTGGTTGGGTTAGGATTGCGTGGTTTTGTGTTGCTTATATTCCAGTAGGTTTGCCAGTGTTAAAAGAAGCTTTTGAAAGTATACGCAAGGGCGCTATTTTTTCAGAATTTTTTCTAATGAGCATTGCTACACTTGGCGCTTTTGGAATTGGCCAATATGCTGAAGGCGTTGCCGTAATGTTGTTTTATTCTATCGGTGAATTATTCCAAATGTTAGCTGTAAAAAGAGCTAAATTAAGCATCAAGGCATTATTGGACCAAAGACCAGATTCAGCAAATGTTATTGAAGGTTTGGAAAGTATTTCTAAAAAAGCTTCGGATATTACAATTGGTGAAATCATTCAATTAAATCAGGGTGAGAAATTAGCTTTGGATGGAAAATTACTTTCAGATCATGCCACTTTCAACACAGCAGCATTAACTGGGGAAAGTAAACCTGATACCAAATCAAAAGGAGAAATGGTTCTTGCAGGAATGATTAATCTCAATACTGTCGCTGAAGTCGAAGTAACAGCCGTTTTTACCGATAGTAAATTATCCAGAATTCTTGAAATGGTTCAGGACGCCACAGCCAAAAAAGCTACAACCGAATTATTTATTAGAAAATTCGCCAAAATCTACACTCCAATAGTTGTTTTTCTGGCCATCGGAATTTGTTTGCTTCCATTATTATTTGTGGAAAATTATGTTTTCAAAGATTGGCTGTATAGAGCATTAATTTTCTTGGTGATTTCTTGTCCTTGTGCGTTGGTAATTTCTATTCCATTGGGTTATTTTGGTGGAATTGGCGCAGCCAGTAAAAACGGAATTTTAATTAAAGGGTCTACTTTTTTGGATATTTTGGCAGCTATTCAAGTTGTGGTTATGGATAAAACAGGAACACTGACCAAAGGTGTTTTTAATGTCCAAAAAGTTGTAGCTATTGGAATTTCGGAAGCTGATTTGGTAAAATATACTGCCGCAATTGAAACTAAATCGACACATCCTGTTGGTTCAGCTATAATTGAATATGCGAAGGATATTGTCAAAGACACTGTGGTTACTGAAGCGCATGAAATTGCAGGTTTTGGGATGAAAGGACTCGTTGATGGAAAGGAAATTTTAGTAGGAAGCACTAAATTAATGAAAAAATTCAACATCAGTTATGACACTGAAATTGATACTATTCCATTTACAATTATTGTAGTTGGCCTCAATCAAAAATATGTTGGCTATTTTATTATTGCTGATGAAATTAAAGAAGATGCAAAAGAAGCCATTCAGAGCTTACATAAATTAAATATCAAAACCATTATGCTTTCTGGCGATAAGCAGGCAATAGTTTCGCTTGTCGCCAAAGAGTTGAATATTGACCAAGCTTATGGGGAGTTATTGCCAGAAAACAAAGTTCAAAAAGTTTCAGAACTAAAAGAGCAGCATTTAAAAATAGCATTTGTTGGCGATGGCGTAAATGATGCGCCAGTGATCGCTTTGGCCGATGTGGGAATCGCAATGGGCGGTTTAGGAAGTGATGCCGCTATAGAAACAGCAGACGTTGTTATTCAAAATGACCAACCAACAAAGATTTTTACAGCAATACATATTGGAAAAAAGACAAAACAAATTGTTTGGCAAAATATTGGTTTAGCTTTTTCAGTAAAACTCATCGTTTTGATAATGGGTGCAGGAGGATTAGCCACGATGTGGGAAGCCGTTTTTGCAGATGTTGGTGTGGCTTTATTAGCAATTTTGAATGCTGTAAGAATCCAAAGAATGAAATTTTAATTAACTCAACATTTTTAACGTAATTTTTTGTAAAACGAATTTCGATATCCTTAAATTGATGGTGCAGATATATTAACGCAAGGACAACAGATTTGTAATTAGTGTTGTACGAGACATTGAATATTTCCTTTTTAAGCTAACGGATATTTATGCTCACTATTTACTTCTCCATAGGTTTTGGACTTGATTCCAGTATTTCCAATAAATTGCTAATAATAAACCCATCAATACCGATATATCGATGGGTTTATTCAAAATTCTAATGTTCATCTCAAGGAGTTATATCTGTTGCTATTGGGTAAAATCTTAACTGCAAGAGTTTTAATCCAGTGTTATCATATTTCCAGAAATAATCTTCTAAAGCAGGATCAAAAATTGTATATCTGCCAGCTTTTAATGTACTACCATCAGGAAGGGTAAGATCATCAGTGACAAGGATTGTAAGTAGTTGTGTACTTACATTTGAAAATTTTGGAGCTCCACCTCTAGTTCGCGTAACGGTTAAAGGCTCAGCTGAACATACTTCATAATATCCATCAGTTAAATCACCATCGGCACATGTTGTTATTGTTACGCTTACTCCTGGTGTCCCAAGTGCACGAGCATAAATAGAGTATGATGATACTCCATCTCCATCAGGATCAGGGTTTGGTAATTGGAAACTTGCGGAGCCATCAGTACCATTGGCATCAAGTACCGAAAAATCAGAACCTTCTATCAACATAATCTTTGTTCTTCCTGCTAAAGGAACGAAAATACGACCACCATTGCTTCCGGTCATATCAGTAGTTTTTGGATTTGAGACTCCAATAATGTTCAGATTGTAATGCGCTCCGCTTGGGGCGCCACTTCCTCCCCGTGCGGTTAAAGAGCTCGAAGATTTTTTTACTGCATTTAAAGTTGCAGATTCATTTTCTGCCGTAGGAACAACATCCTCTTTAGAACAACTTACCCCAAGTAAAATAGTCAAAATTAACACCGATAATAATTTAAAATTTCTCATAATATTTAAAGATTTAGTTAATAAAAATTCAGATTAAAATTCTACACATAACTTTGATAAAAAAAATACTACAGGGATAGAGATGCCCTAAAAAAGAAAAAGCCTTAAAAGATGTAAATAAACTAAATGAAAGAAATAGAAGAAAAAGTATTTTTCTTATAATTATTAGATTTAAATTCGAGAGTAAATCTACTTTTTATAAACATACAAGTGAAATATATTCGATGTAAGGCAAAAAAACTGTTAAATAGTTGATTTTTATAGATTTATGATTTAAATCAATAATAAAAACGGAAAAAATGTTAACAAAATAATAAATTATTTATTTGCCAAAAGATGGTTCAAAAAAAATAAAAAGGGATAAAGCTAGCTAGAGTTTTTAACCCTTTAATGATACTTCATTTTTATATATTTACAAATCTTGTCGTTTGTAATTAATTCTGCAATATCCATAACTGTTACTTCATCAACTGCCAAGGGAGCATCTTTTTGGCTAGCGTTGAGTTTCTAACCATAAGCATTATTTATTATAAATTTTTAAAGAGGTCCTTTAGTGTAAAAAATAATTTTATGATAAGTAAGAATTCAACGAATGAAATTTAAAGGCTAAAACTATTTAACTTAAATTTCCATAAAAGTATTCCTATTTTTATTAATTTCGTTTCATTAAAATACATACATGAAAATTGCAATAGTTTGTTATCCTACCTTTGGAGGAAGTGGTGTTGTCGCTACAGAATTAGGTCTTGAATTGGCACGACGTGGTCACGAAATACATTTTATAACCTACAGTCAGCCCGTACGTTTGGCGCTTTTAAATCCAAATGTGCATTACCACGAAGTGAATGTCCCTGAATATCCATTGTTTCATTATCAGCCTTATGAATTGGCTTTGTCTAGCAAATTAGTCGATATGGTGAAACTTTATAAAATTGAATTAATGCATGTACATTATGCTATTCCTCATGCTTATGCAGGTTATATGGCCAAACAAATGCTGAAAGATGAAGGCATTAATATCCCAATGGTGACTACACTCCACGGAACAGATATTACTTTAGTTGGAAATCATCCCTTTTATAAACCTGCAGTAACCTTCAGTATTAATAAATCTGATTTTGTTACTTCAGTTTCCCAAAGTTTAAAAGATGATACCCTTAAATTATTTAATATAAAAAATGAAATTGAGGTTATTCCAAACTTTATCGAATTGGATAAAAACGTAAATGATCCCAGTATTGCTTGTCATCGTTCTGTAATGGCAAAAGAGAATGAGCGGATAATAACTCATATCAGTAATTTTAGAAAAGTAAAACGAATTCCTGATGTCATTAAAATATTTTATAATATTCAAAAAGAAATTCCAGCTAAATTGATGATGGTAGGTGATGGTCCGGAAAAAGAAAAAGCGGAATATCTATGCCAGGAATTAGGAATTCAGGATAAAGTGATCTTTTTTGGGAATAGCAATGAAATCGATAAAATATTAAGTTATACAGATTTATTCTTGCTGCCATCTGAAACCGAAAGTTTTGGTCTTGCCGCTCTTGAAGCAATGGCTTGGTCAGTTCCTGTAATTTCTAGTAATTCAGGAGGCTTGTCAGAAGTTAATTTTGATGATATATCTGGATATTTGAGTGATGTAGGTAACACTGATGAAATGGCGGTTAATGCCCTGAAAATTTTAAAAGATGATGCCACTCTGAATAAATTTAAAGGGAATGCTCTTTCGATTGCTAAAAAGTTTGATATTAAAAACATCTTACCTTTATATGAAAACTTATATAAAAAAGCAATAAATAAATATTTATAGGTTACTTTTCAAGTAGATTCTTAATCTGATATATTAAAAAAACAAAAAAATGAAAAAAATCCCTGCATTATTTGTTGCTGTATTATTATTTTCATGTGGCGCTTCTTCCACAAAAAGCTCAGATAAAAAACCTTTATTTGAAGTCTTAACCCAACAAAATGATGGTGGAGCAAGTATTCGCTTTTTTGAAATTCTTTCGGAGCCAAACGAAATTAAAATGTTGCAGAATGATGAAAATCTAAAAAATAAAATTAGCCCAAATGATATTCAGAATTCTAATTTTATTATTTTGAATATGGGAGAAAAAACATCTGGAGGATACAAAATAGGAATTGATACTGTTGTAGAAACAGATAAAAACATAATTATAACTGTGAAGGAAACAATACCTGAACCAGGCGGCATGGTAACTCAAGCTTTTACAAATCCTTTTTGTGTAGTTAAGATAAATTCTAAAAAAGAAATCATTATTAAATAAAAAAATGCCACTATTTCTAGTGGCATTTTTAAATATATTTAGTTGCTTAATTATTAGAATTGGTATCTAAGACCTAAAGCGATATCTGAACCATAATTATTTTCATAATAGCCATTTCCACCAAACTCAGGTCTGAAATCCAATGAAATTAACAAAGGGATATCAAAGTTATATTCAATTCCTATATCTCCCGCTGCAAATGCAAACGTATCATTATAAGAAGTATTGTTATTATCATAACTGTAACTACCTAATCCTCCACCAACACCTGCATACCAGTTGAAACCTCCGTCAATGTTCCATACCCATTGGTACAAAGCTGCTAGTTTTACTGCATTGTCATCATAACCATTGTTGTTATAATTATTTCTATTTCTCCAACCTAAATCAAGTTCAAGTCTATTGTTGCTTCCTAATGCTCTTTGGTAAGAAAGTTCTCCACCAAAACCATTATTGCCTCCTAAACGTAAACCTAGCGCGTTTTTTGAAATGTCTTGTGCCTGTGTGGTAAATGCTAATCCCATTAACATAATAGCCGATAAAATAATTTTTTTCATAAGTTGAGTATTTGTTTTTGCAATATTACAGTCTTAAAGGTATTATAAATTTATAGAATTTTTATGAAAAGTTATAAAATTCACACTTTTAGATTGTACTATTTTAATAACGATAATTAAATTTAAAATATTTTGTTTAAAAAAAGTAACTACTTGCCTACTTAAAAATGGACTCAATTTGAAGATGTTTCCAATAAATGGTTTTTAATATGAATTCAAAGCCAATAAATACGGATTGTTTTTTTAAAGTTTATCCTGAAATCTCTGGATAAGCTTTTAAACTTTAAACTAAAATAGTACTTTTGTTCAAAACTTAATATAATGGCAGGAAATAGCTACGGAACACTATTTAGAATAACAACTTTTGGAGAATCACACGGAGAAGCTTTAGGCGGAATAATCGATGGTTGTCCTTCAGGAATAGCAATAGATCTAGAAGCAATTCAATTTGAAATGTCAAGAAGAAAGCCAGGTCAATCAGCTATTGTTACCCAAAGAAAAGAACCAGATGATGTGCAATTCCTATCTGGAATTTTTGAAGGCAAAACTACAGGAACACCTATCGGTTTCATAATTCCCAATACCAATCAAAAATCAGATGATTACTCTCATATAAAAGATAATTACAGACCAAGTCATGCGGATTATGTATATGAAAAAAAATACGGAGTACGTGATTATCGCGGTGGTGGACGTAGCTCTGCTCGTGAAACCGCAAGTAGGGTAGTAGCGGGAGCAATTGCAAAACAAATGTTACCCGAAATCAAGATTAATGCTTACGTTTCTTCTGTAGGTCCTATATTTTTGGAAAAACCATACCAGGAATTAGATTTTTCAAAAACCGAAAGTAATCCTGTTCGCTGTCCTGATGAAGCATCAGCAATAATCATGGAGGAATACATACGCGATATTCGCAAACAAGGGGATACCGTAGGTGGAACTGTAAGTTGTGTGATTCAAAATGTGCCTATTGGTTTAGGAGAGCCTGTTTTTGATAAGCTTCATGCGGAACTTGGTAAAGCAATGTTATCCATCAATGCTGTAAAGGGTTTTGAATTTGGAAGCGGATTTGAAGGTGTCAAAATGAAAGGAAGCGAACACAATGATTTATACAATCCTGATGGAACAACTAAAACCAATCTTTCAGGCGGAATTCAAGGCGGAATAAGTAATGGAATGGATATCTATTTCCGTGTGGCTTTCAAACCTGTGGCAACAATTATGCAAAAACAAGAATCATTAGACAATAAAGGGAATATTACAGAAATGACAGGAAAAGGACGTCATGATCCTTGCGTAGTTCCTCGTGCGGTTCCTATTGTAGAAGCTATGGCAGCTATAGTGTTAGCTGATTTTTATTTGATTAATAAAACCTATTTAAAATAGAATTGCATACTCAGTATTTTGACGAGCTAAATACGGAGCCATAACCTTGAAATCAATTTGCTAATTTAATGAACACAACTACAACCAAGAAACCATCATTTTTTTCAGGCTTAACCGGTCAAATTCTAATAGCAATGCTTTTAGGCGCCGTTTTAGGAATCGTTATTCATAATTCAATTTCTGCAGAAGCAGCCCAATCATTTAGTAATAAGATAAAAATGCTGGCTACAGTTTTTATTAGATTGGTTCAAATGATAATTTCGCCATTAGTATTTACAACTCTTGTAGTAGGAATTGCTAAATTAGGGGATATCAAAGCGGTAGGAAGAATTGGAGGTAAAGCATTAGGTTGGTTTTTTTCAGCGTCTTTTATATCCTTATTATTAGGGATGTTTTTTGTAAACTTATTGGAACCAGGAGTTGGACTTAATTTATCAAATGTTGATTTGGCTTCTGTTTCAGAAGTAACAGCAAAAACTCAAAACATATCTTTCGAAAACTTTATTGAGCATATTGTTCCTAAAAGTATTTTTGAAGCAATGGCGACTAATGAGATTTTGCAAATTGTTATTTTTTCTATTTTCTTCGGCTTAGCGGCAGCAGCTCTAGGAGATTATGTAAAACCAGTTATAAATGCATTAGACAAAACATCTCATATTGTTTTAAAAATGGTAAACTACGTAATGAAGTTTGCTCCAATAGGTGTTTTTGGTGCTATTGCAGGCGTATTTTCCGTAAGAGATTTTCAGGAATTAGCAATTACATATTTCAAATTCTTTGGCTCTTTCTTAATAGGAATTTCGTCAATTTGGATTGTATTAATACTTATAGGATATATTTTTCTTAAAAGAAGAATGACAGTTTTGCTTAAAAGAATTGTAGGTCCTTTAATCATTGCCTTTGGTACAACAAGCAGTGAAGCCGTTTTTCCTAAACTTACGGAAGAATTAGAACGTTTTGGAGTAAAAGATAGAATTGTTTCTTTCATGCTGCCATTGGGATATTCCTTCAATTTAGACGGGAGTATGATGTACATGACATTTGCCAGTATTTTTATAGCACAGGCTTATGGAGTTCATTTAGATTTGGGGACACAAATGACAATGCTTTTGGTATTGATGCTTACCAGCAAAGGAATTGCAGGTGTACCAAGAGCAAGTTTAGTGGTAGTAGCGGCAACTTGCGGAATGTTTAAAATCCCTATTGAAGGAATTGCTTTAATTTTACCAATAGATCATTTTTGTGACATGTTTCGTAGTGCAACTAATGTTTTAGGAAATGCACTAGCTACATCAGTTGTTGGGCAATGGGAAGCTGAAAATGAAAATGAAATTACACCAGTAGAATAACTAAATTTAATTTTTATAAAACCAAAAAACCTATTTGATTTTTTCAGATAGGTTTTTTTATTTAAAATTATTTATTCAATTTCAGATCGACTATAACTTTTTCTTTTTTTTAATATTTTATTTTGGAAAACTATAATTTTTATAAAAATTTGTGTTTTATAATATTATAAACAAAGACAGTACTTTTCTTATTAATATATTTGTATATTTGGCTTAAGAATAGCAACATATGTATCAAATCAGAATCGTTTTATTACTATTAATATTAATTTTTTTTAATATTAATTGTTATTCTTTAACTCCAACTCCTTCAAAAAAAGAAATTACAAAATTAACAAAACAAGCTTCTAAATACTTGCGGAATTATAATTTCGAAAAATCATTAATAACTTCAAGACGTGCTTTACATCAAGCTATAAATACTAAGGATGATAATCTAATTGCCATTTCCTATAATACAATTGGGGCAAATTATGAAAAATTATCAGAATATAGTAAAGCCATCTTTTTTTATAAAAAAGCGTTGGCTTATGCTAATAAAACTTCGAACGACACTATAAAAGCTTGGATAAATAATAATTTAGGAAATATATATAGTTTTGAAAAAAAGCAATACAAACAAGGAATTAATTATTATAAAAATTCATTAGAGCATAGCAGAAAAATTTCCGATTCAACTGAGATTGTTTTAACAAAATTGAACATCACATGGGCTTATTTTGATATTGGCCTTTTTGATGAAGGTTTTCCGTATTTAAAATTTATCAATAAATACCATAAAAAGTATGGAAATGAGACAACGATTGTTGCCTTAAATATGCTCAACGGAATGTACTATGGTTTTAAAGGAAATCATGAAAAAGCTACAGCATCATTCTTAAATGCTATAAAATTAGGGAATAAAGGAATTGAGAAATCAGATTTGTCATTTACGCATCAGGAATATTCTAAGTATTTATTAAATAATGGTGAATATAAAAAAGCATACGAAAATCTAGCAATTTATAACAAAATTACAGAGGAACTCAATAATAAAGAGATACTTAGAAAGGCTAATATGGCCGGCATTAATCTCGAATTAGACGAATATAAAAGAGAGATTGATAAAATTGAAACCGAGAAAGATTTGCAATATCAAAGTTTGAAGAAATCTAGAACTATTGTCATATTGTTCATTGTTGTATTGTGTTTCTTATTAATCTTGCTTTATACTTTGTTTAAAAATAATAATTTTAAGAAAAAAACAAATATAGAACTGTCTCTTGCCAATGACAAATTGGTTATTGCCAAAGAAAAAGCAGAAGAAGCATCCATACTCAAATCACAATTTGTTTCTACTATCACGCATGAATTGAGAACACCTTTATATGGAGTGGTTGGAATTACTAATATGTTATTAGATGAACATAAAGAATTAGCAAATAGCCCACACCTGAGTTCTCTAAAGTTTTCAGCAAGATATTTATTGTCACTTGTAAATGATGTTCTTCAAATTAATAAAATTGAAGAAAACAGAATCGTTCTTGAAAATATGACGTTCAATATTTCGGATGAGATAAACATGATTAAAAACTCATTGTCATTCATCGCAAAGAATAATAATAATTTTATCATTGTCAATATTGATTCGGCAATTCCAGAATATTTGATTGGAGATAAGCTAAGACTTTCTCAAATAGTGATAAATTTAGTAAGTAACGCGCTAAAATTTACCAAAAATGGAGAGGTATTTATTGATGTGAATTTAGTGAAAGTAACTAATAAGTCCCATTCTATAGAGTTTAAGATAAAGGATACTGGGGTAGGAATTGCAATTGAAGATCAGGATAAGGTTTTTGAAAAATTTGTTCAAGTTGGAAGAAAAGAAGTAGATTATCAAGGTACAGGTTTAGGATTATCTATTGTGAAGCGTCTATTAGGTTTATTTGGAAGTGATATTACGCTTGAAAGTACAATTGGTGTTGGAACTGTATTTACATTTACAATTGCTTTTGAATTTGATCCGGAGAAAACCAATGAAATAATATATAACATTCCAGTTGATTTATCTTCGAATAAAAAATTGAAAGTTTTAGTGGTCGAAGACAATAAAATCAACCAAATTGTTACTGAAAAAATTCTCAAAAATAATAATTATACTTGTACTCTGGTAGATGATGGCTATAAGGCTATCAAAATTCTTGAAGAGGAGAATTTTGATATTATTTTAATGGACATCAATATGCCTTTAATAAATGGTTTTGAAACTTCAAAAAGAATCCGATCTAAAGGGATAGAAACTCCTATTATTGCATTAACAGCATTTGATAAAGAAGAAATTACTGAAGAAGCTATTTCAGCTGGAATAGATGATATTATTGTAAAACCTTTTGATTCGGCTAAGTTATTTAAAATCATCAATGTTTTAATTACAAAAAATAAGAGAAATGATTTAACAATGGTTTTTTAGTTTTGATTTAAAAGATGATTTTATTAAAATTTCATTTTGGCATTGATAATATATAAACATAAAAAATGGAGTCTTAAAAGCTCCATTTTTTTATAACCACATCTTTTCTAAATAAAAAGCACATCGTTTTCTTTAGAATACATCTGCAGCAATAATGGATGTGGTGTTTTTTTATTTCCCGAAGCATCAAGAGTGATTTTTATTTCAAGTTTTGGATGAGTCAGTTCGTACTCTTTATTTTGAACGTTTTTATAATCTATTAAAGATTGATTTTTTTTGAAAAAATGTTTTGACGGCTTCATAATATCACTTTTTGATGTTGTTTTTATTTGTCTTCTAATGAATTTGGATTGGTAGAGAAACTAGTGCATCAAAATTAAAATCGTTAAACCAATGCTTAAAATGGCTTAACGATTTTAATCTATTGTTTAATATTAAGGATATATTAAAAAAAATTATTTGATAGCAATAGTTTTGTGTTCTTTTCTCTTAGCGCCTTCTTTTTTAGCAATAACAATATGGAGAATTCCATCTTTGTAACTTGCTTCTATTTTACTTTCATCTATATATTCTGGTAGATTGAAAGATCTAAAAAAAGATTGATAACTAAATTCTTTTCGAATGTAATTATCTTTTTTTCTTGTTTCTTCTTTCTCTTCTTCTTTTTCTGAAGAAATCATCAGCATGTTGTTATCAATTTCAACTTTAAAATCTTCTTTTTTTAAACCTGGAGCAGCTAGATCAACTTCTAATTTATCTTCTGTTTCTTTTAAGTTAACAGAAGGTAAATTACTGCCAATTGTTGTAAAATTTTTATCTGCCCAATCAAAAAGATCTCTGGATACAAAATCATCAAAAAAGGTGTTCACTGACGGAAATAGGCCAGTATTAATTGAAGGGAAAGCACTGTTTCTTTTAACTAAATTTTCCATATTGTTTGATTTAAATGTTTAAATAAGTTAAATCAAATTTAATGAAATTATTTAATTTAAAAGGATAGTTTATGTGTAAAACGTTGAAAGAAAGTCTATTAACGATAAAATGCCTTTTTAACTAGAGTTAGAAAGGCATTTCTTATATATTATGATTTAGTACTAAAAAAAAATAACTAATACCAGCGTTTCTTATTTTGCTTTGAAACTTCAGATTTTCTTGATTTATGTGCACCAGCACTACGATTTGAATTTTTTTGAGCACCAGCAGGAGCAGTTTCGGGACTTCCTGAATGCCAAGGATAAGGATGGTCGTTTATTGTTTGTACATCCACTTTTATTAGTTTTTGAATGTCTTTCCAATACGCATGTTCGTCTTTACTGCAAAAAGAAATAGCAGTACCTCCATTTCCGGCACGACCCGTTCTACCAATTCTATGGACATACGTTTCAGGAATGTTTGGTAAATCAAAATTGATAACAAATGGCAATTGGTCAATATCAATTCCTCTTGCCGCAATATCAGTAGCGACTAAAACGCCTACTTCTTTATTTTTGAAAGCATCTAGAACTCGTTGTCTTGCATTTTGAGATTTGTCTCCATGTATGGCTTCAGCTGCAATATTGTTTTTACGTAATGCTTTTACAACATTATCTGCACCATGTTTTGTTCTGGAAAAAACCAACACATCGGATAAATTTTCATTTTTTATCAAATGATACAACAGGTTTCTTTTTTCTGTTTTTTCAACAAAATAAACGCGTTGTTCTACATTTTCGGCAGTTGATGATACTGGCGAAACTGTAACTGTTGCCGGATCTGTAAGAAACATTTCAGCTAATTCTCTAATGGCAATTGGCATTGTAGCAGAGAAAAATAATGTTTGTCTATTTTTTGGCGTAAGCTTTACAATTTTCTTTACATCATTTACAAATCCCATATCAAGCATTTGATCCGCTTCGTCAAGAACCAAAGTATGTAAGTGATCTAAATCAATAAAACCTTGTTTGTGTAAATCAAGCAATCTACCTGGCGTTGCTACCAAAATATCAACACCATTTTTTAAAGTATCCACTTGAGGATTTTGTGAAACTCCACCAAAAATGGTCAGTTGAGTCAAGTTGGTATATTTGCCGTAGGTATCAAAGCTTTGTCCAATTTGGACGGCTAATTCTCGAGTTGGAGTAACTACCAAAGCACGAATTTGTTTGGCTTTTTTAGATGAACCTACAATTCGGTGTAATTGATGTATGATTGGAATTGCAAATGCGGCTGTTTTTCCTGTACCTGTTTGTGCGCATCCTATTAAATCTCTACCGGCTAATACTAGCGGGATAGATTGTTCTTGAATGGGAGTTGGACTGGTATAGCCTTGTTCAAATACGGCTTTTTGTATACTTTTTGAAAGCGATAAATCTTCGAATAACATATTTTTGGTATTAAATATCTTGTATTAAGTACATAGATATGCAAGCAAAGATAGTGTTATTTATCGATTAGGTTAAATCGGCTTTTCGTTTAACCGATTAATCGATTAAACAGTTAAACAATTTACTGGTTTGCTTTTATAAAATCGGTTATAAGATAGCCTATAAGTTTCCCTATTAAATGATTGTTTTTATCTTCTCCTAAATCTGGTGCGCCTTCACAAATATGTAAATAAGTTGCATTTTTGTTTTTTGCAAAAAAAGAAATAAATTGGCGAAGTTGTTCTACAGAGAAGCCACTCAATGTCATCGCACTGCATGCAATATTGGGGATTGCATCAAGATCGATCTCAATTCCGTAAAAATCGTCATTTATAAATTCTAAGGCTTGAGCCATTTCTTGATTGAAATCCTTTTCTTTTCGGATGTTTACACTATCATAAGTATTATAGCGCACACGGTCTTCAATTTTTTTAATGATGTCCAAAACACTTTTTGAAGTATAATTTTCGTGCAAACCAAAAATAAAATATTTTTTTAGAAAACCTTCTTCGAAAGCATAGGAGAATCCATTCCCGCTGTGTCGTCCTTCTAAAATTCTGAAATCAGAATGGGCATCAAAATTTATTGCATTTACAGGTTTTCCTTTGGCAAGAGCAGCACCTTTTATATTTCCATAGGCATTATTATGTCCTCCACCGATAACTATTGGCGTTTTTCCTAATTTTATAATATTAAAAATTATATGAGAAACATCCTTATCAATTTTTTCTACGAGTTGACTTAATTTGGAACGATCGTCAATATCATTAAAATCTAAATGTTCCACTTCTTTCATTTCTTCAGCAACGTTCAATTGACCTAAGACAACCAGTTGACTTCCTTTGCAAAAACGATTGTGCTGAATATTAGCAATGCTTTTTATTGCACTATCCCAAGCAGATGCCGCGCCAGGTCTGCCAAAATTAGCTCTTATGCCTATATCTTCGGGTATTCCTAATAATACATATTTAGCATCGCAAGTTTTAAGAAACGCAATTGGATCAGCCTCTTTTGGAACTGTTATCATTTTCTCTCCAAACTTTATTTCACCACTTCGATGGTTCGTGATTTTTGCGAGATCATTGATTGTAAACGGGATAATTTTTTCCATTAAAAAAAATATTTTTTTTCAAAAATAATATAATTGTGTTAACTTACGTTATTACCTAGTTATATATTGTTAAATTTGTATAAAATAAAAATTAAAATCAAATTATGGAAAATCAAAAAAGCAGTTCAAGTCTTAAAGCGGTTATAGCGGTTTTAGCAGTTTTGTTAGTGGGAAGTTTAGTGTATATTTTTAAAATGACTTCTGATGCTGATGTAGTTAAAACAGAATTAAAATCTACATTGACCGAAAAAGAATCCGTTATGAAAGATTTACAAGAATTAAAATCTACTTATGATGCTGCAATTGCGGAAAATACATCAATGTCTGATGAGTTAATTCAAGAAAGAGATAAAGTGGTAAACTTAATGTCTGATTTAAGTAAATCTAAAGGTGATGTAGCTTCTATGTCAAAATATAAAACACAGTTCACTGCTTTGCAAGGGAATATGAAAGTTTTAATGGCCGAGAATGAAGGGTTGAAAAAACAAAATACAACTCTAACTACACAACGCGATAGTACGGTTGTTGTATTAGGAGAGACTAAAAAGAATGTGGAATCATTAACAGGCCAAAATGAAGAACTAGCAAAAGTTGTTGAAAAAGGTTCGAAATTAACTGTTTTAAACACAAGAGGTTCAGCTTTTAAATTAAGAAGTTCTGGAAAACAAATAGAAACTGATAAAGCAAGTAGAGCAGATGCTCTTAGAGTTAGTTTTACAATTGCTGAAAATCAAATTGCACAATCAGGCGATAAAACGTATTATGTTCAAGTAATTGACAGTAAAAATAATGTGGTAGGAGATAAAAAAACAGAGACTTTTGGAGATAATACTTTAACATACAGTTTTGCAACTAATGTTAAATATGAAAATAAAACGGTTAATGTTTCACAGGATTTAAAAGGAAAAAATTTCGAAAAAGGAAATTATTTTGTAAATGTTTTTGATAAAGGAGAATTAGTTTCTAAAACAAGTTTTACTTTGAAATAATCGTTTAAAGCATCAAATAAAAAAAGAGGAACATTATGTTCCTCTTTTTTTATTCAAAAATTTCACCTTCTATTAATACAGCGTCAATAAGATTACTGCCAAAAGCATAAGGCAATTGATAATAGGAGGGAATAGGTTTTGTGATGATAAGGTTTGCTTTTTTACCAATAGTTACACTTCCATGAGTTTCTAAAATTCCCATTGCAGATGCTCCATTTATAGTGGCTGCATTTATGGCTTCTTCCGGAGTCATTTTCATTTTGATGCAAGCAGTAGCAACCACAAAATTCATGTTTCCTGATGGAGTAGAACCAGGATTATAATCTGTTGCTAATGCCAATGGAAGTCCCGCGGCGATCATTTCTCTTGCCGGAGTATAAGGAATGCTCAAGAAATAAGAACACGATGGTAAAGCAACCGGCATAGTTTCCGTATTCTTTAAAGCATTAATATCTTCCGTTGTCATGACTTCAAGATGATCTACTGAAAGCGCGTAGTGTTTTATTCCAGCCTGGATTCCTCCAATAGAATTAAACTGATTGACATGGATTTTGGGCTTTAAGCCAAAGCGAATTCCAGCTTCCATGATTTGTTCCGTTTCTGGAACAGTAAAATAACCAGTTTCGCAAAATACATCTATAAAATCTGCCAGTTTATTTTTGGCAATTTCTGGAAGCATTTTGTTGATGATTACATCAATATATCCTTGATGGTTTTCCTTATATTCTAATGGAAAAGCGTGAGCACCAAGAAAAGTTGCTTTTATGGTAATAGAATAGTTTTGAGCAAGGCGTTGAATAACACGAAGCATTTTTAGTTCTCCATCAACTGTCAATCCATATCCTGATTTGATTTCTACCGCTCCAGTTCCTAAACGCATGATTTCTTCCAGTCGAGCTTTTGATTGATCATAGATTTCCTCTTCAGTGGATTCGTTGAGTTTTTTTGCCGAATTTAAGATTCCACCGCCACGATTGGCAATTTCTTCATAAGTCAAACCATTTATTCTATCAACGAATTCTTGTTCTCTATTACCAGCATAAACAATATGGGTATGACTGTCACACCAGGAAGGTAAAACCATTTTTCCTGTTGCATCAATAGTTTTATCAGCATTTATTTTAGGCAAATTATTCATAGAGCCAAAATCAGTAATTAAGTTGTCTTTAATTACTAAAAAAGCATTTTTAATAGTTGGAAGAATAGCCATTTCAGCACCAGACACTTTTGAAATTGAAGTTTCCCGAACCTGAAGTAATTCCTTTATATTGATGATGAGTGTTATCATTTGAAAAATTATTCTGAAACTTTTATTTCAAACATTTTATCCCAGTTTTTACCAGTTACGAAAATGGTTTTAGTTTTTGGATTGTAGGCGATTCCGTTTAAAACATCTTCCGGAGTTGCATTAATTAATTTTCTTAAACCAGACATGTCCAAAATACCCTCGACAGCTCCATTTACAGGGTTCACTACAGCGATAGCGTCTTTTTGCCAAACATTAGTATAGATTTTTCCATTAATCCATTCCAATTCGTTGATAGCTTTAATTTTAGAATTCCCAGAATACACATTGATATAGTCAATCATTTTTTGAGTATTTGGATCCATTTTCCAGATTTTCTCTGTTTTGTCCGTTTGATAAATATATTTTCCGTCATTCGTCATTCCCCAACCTTCAATATCTTTATCATATGCAAAGGTTTTTTCTAGTTTTAAAGTTTTTGCATCATAGATAAAACCTGTTTTTTCCTGCCAAGTCAATTGATACATTTTGTCATTTAGAAAAGTAATTCCTTCTCCAAAATATTTTTTATCAAGGTCAACTTGTTTATAGACTTTTCCAGTTTTGTAATCGTATTTTCTAAAATAAGATTTCCCATTTTGACCAGTACTTTCATATAAAGTGTCTTTGTAAAACTCTAAACCCTCGGTAAAAGAAGCCTTGTCGTGAGGATATGTATTGATGATTGTGTATTTCAATAATTTTGGCTGAATATTCGAAACTAATTCTACTCTTGCAGTAGCTTCTGAGTTTTCTCCTTCGTAATAGACTAAAGCTTTAAGGTTTTGGTACCCTAATTTTTGGTCTTTTAATTCAAATGTTAGTTTGTCAAGTCCTTTTTTTGAAGCTAATTTTTTATCATTTACGTAATAGATAATACTGTCAACCGCTTTCGAATTTGGGTTCGAAATTCCTAATTCTATCGCTTCTTGTGGTTGATATTGTTCCTTGAATTTAGAAATATCGAAGGTAAATAAAGTATTTTCGCCTTTTTTTGTCTCATTGCAACTTGCTAAAGTGATTCCTAATAAAATGAAAGATAGGAAGTTATATTTTCTCATAGTTTGATTTTTTGATGCACCAATATACAACGTTATTTTTATAGGTACAAAGCACTTGCAAAAATATAAAAAGTTTGTATATTTGCACCGGCAAGTCCTACACGACCAGCTCCTGCAGACTCCCCCAGGATGGGAACATAGCAAGGGTACGTGGTTGAGCGGTGCGATGTAGGTCGCTTGCCATTTTTTTAATCTGTCCCGAAGCGTCGGGATATTTCAGATTCTTTTCGAAATACACACAAATAAGTAGTCTTCCTTCGGGAGGATTTTTTTATTTTTGGACCTTTCGTATCATAAACATCAATAAACATGAATAAAGTAGTTCTAATTACAGGAGGTTCTTCAGGAATAGGAAAATCTATTGGCGAGTTTTTGCATCATAAAGGTTTTGTTGTTTACGGAACCAGCAGAAACCCGGAACGAATTTTGAATTCTGTTTTTCCTTTGGTCGCTTTAGATGTTCGGGATACGGATTCGATTTATGCGGCTGTAGCCAAAGTAATTGCTATTTCAGGAAGACTGGATGTTGTAATCAATAATGCGGGTGTTGGGATTACGGGACCGCTGGAAGAAATTCCAATGCATGAGATTAAGAATAATTTTGATACTAATTTCTTCGGACCAATTGAAGTGATGAAAGCGGTATTGCCGCAAATGCGTTCGCAACAATCGGGTTTAATCATCAATATTACGTCTATTGCCGCTTATATGGGTTTGCCATACCGAAGTGTTTATTCAGCGTCTAAAGGCGCTCTTGAACTCATCACGGAAGGGTTGCGTATGGAAGTGAAGGCGTTTGGCGTTCATATTACGAATGTTGCTCCGGGAGATTTTGCGACTAATATTGCTTCGGGACGTTTTCATGCTCCGGTTATTAAAGGTTCTGCTTATGAAAGTTCCTATGGAAATACATTAAAGACTATGGATGAACACGTGGATAGCGGCAGTAATCCCAATGAAATGGCAAAAGCGGTATATAAAATCATACAAACACCAAATCCTAAAATTCATTATAAAGTAGGTGTTTTTATGCAAAAATTTTCGATTGTCTTGAAGAGAATTTTACCAGATAAAGTATATGAAAAAATGCTTATGAACCATTATAAATTGTAATTTTGCACCGAATTTTAGGAGCGTGAGGGATTGCAGTGAAAATTCTTTCTAATCCTGAACTTGTTTCAGGATACTGAAACAAGTTCAGGATTAGAAAGATTGTAACGGAAAGCCCGACCCGAAGTCTTTCACGAAGGGTCACGCCCAAACTATAAAACACACAATTAAATAGATATATTATGAAGTTTTTTATTGACACGGCTAATTTAGCTCAAATTAAAGAAGCACATGCATTAGGCGTTTTGGATGGCGTTACTACAAATCCATCATTGATGGCAAAAGAAGGAATCACAGGGAAAAATAGCATTTTGAAACATTACGTTGATATTTGTAATCTTGTTGATGGAGATGTAAGTGCCGAAGTAAATGCATTGGATTTTGACGGAATGGTTAAAGAAGGAGAAGAATTAGCTGATTTACATGATCAAATTGTAGTGAAATTGCCAATGACCAAAGAAGGTGTTATGGCTGCCAAATATTTTTCGGATAAAGGAATTAAAACCAATGTTACTTTAGTATTCTCTGCCGGTCAAGCTTTATTGGCTGCAAAAGCAGGAGCTACTTATGTTTCTCCATTTATTGGTCGTTTGGACGATATCTCTACAGACGGTTTGGCTTTGATTGAAGAAATCAGATTGATTTATGATAACTATGGTTATGAAACTCAAATTCTTGCTGCTTCAGTTCGTCACACGATGCATATTGTAAACTGTGCAAAAATTGGTGCCGATGTTATAACTGGACCGCTTTCGGCTATTCACGGTTTATTGAAACACCCATTGACTGATATTGGATTGGCACAGTTTGTTGCTGATTTCGAGAAAGGAAATAAATAAAAAAGTTTCAGAGAGCAGTTTTTAGTCTCAGTGAATTAAATATAAAAATCCCATCGACCTAGGTTGATGGGATTTTTTATTTGGTTTGTTTTTTGGTTGGTATTATATTGTATTAAAAATTAGTGTCCTCCTCCTTCGCTTTCAATATGATTAATTCCTTGTTTTTTTAATATTTTAGGACAATAAAAACCGTAGAAGCCTAAATATGCAAAACCAAGAAGCGGTACAATGTAAGAGAAATGTGTCCAAGAAATGCCAAATATTCCATTTGGACTAGTACTGTCAATATCGCAAATACTTCCTTGAATCAAAGGAATTACTCCTCCTCCAAGGATCATCATAATTAAGAAAGAAGATGCTTTTCCAGTATTTTTACCTAAACCTGCAATCGCCAAATCAAAAATAGAAGGCCACATAATAGATAAGAATAATCCACCAGAAATAAGAAAGAATTTAGCAATTTCGGTATCAGTACAAACTAATCCTATAAACATCATCAGTAAGCCAGAAATACCAAAAAGCATTAATGTTTTGCCTGCATTTTTGCCACCTATAAAG
Source organism: Flavobacterium galactosi (assembly GCF_048158585.1). Taxonomy (NCBI): domain Bacteria; kingdom Pseudomonadati; phylum Bacteroidota; class Flavobacteriia; order Flavobacteriales; family Flavobacteriaceae; genus Flavobacterium; species Flavobacterium galactosi. Next base: position 20,013 of record NZ_JBLNKV010000006.1, on the reverse strand, counting down.
CTTACGGCAATAAATATTAATATCCAAATAGGATAAATATAAAATGCAGAAACCTCATGACCAGCAAATATATTAGCTCCAATAATAACTCCAAATCCTAATGCTGGAACGATAAATTTAAGAGCAATATTGGCTATTTTTGAGGTGTTAAAAACATTGACACCACCATTCCAACGACCAATCATTAAACTTCCCCAGTATAATGCTATAAATGGCGAAATGGCATCTTCTAAAATACTGCCAAATTCTGCAGTTTTTAATAAAGCAGGTAAATTACTAATTATTGTTACCTCGGTTCCAACATAAATAAAAATGGCTAACATTCCTAAGTATAGCTGTGGATAGTCTAAAATGTTGAATTTTTCGTGAACATGTTTAATTTCAGCTTCTTCTAGTTTTACAGGGTTTTCAATTTTAGAAAAGTTCATAAAAATAGCCACTATAATGAAAGCAAGTCCTAAAATAATGAAAGGCAATTTAATGTCTTCTAGTGAAAGTGTAGTTTTTTTATCATCACCCATTCCAAACAAAGCGATTCCTAATAAAATAGCACCGATAGTTGTTCCAAAAGAATTTACACCACCAGCCAAAGTCAGACGGTGGGCTCCTGTTGAGGGGCTTCCCATTTTAATAGCTAAAGGATTAGCTACAATTTGTTGAATTGAAAAACCTAAACCTACAGTAAACAAAGCGGTTAAAAAGAACGGAAAACTTTCCATTGTTGCAGCAGGAATAAATAAAAAGGAACCAATGGCAGAAATGATTAAGCCTGCAGAAAGTGTTTTTTTGTATCCAAATTTTTGTAAAACATCAAGTTTTAAGGATACTAAAAAGAAAATTATGGATCCTACAAAGTAAGCAGCATAAAATGCCCATGCCACTAATTGAGATTGTACTTGAGATAAAGTAAATACTTTTTTGAATACTGGGATTAGAATGTCGTTGGCAGAACCAACAAAACCCCAAAAGAAGAAGATGATTATTAATGAGATAAATTGTCCCCATTTGGTTTGTAAATTTTCTGAACTCATGATTGTAAATGGTTTGGTTTTTAGTTTAATTTATTATTTTTTTGCAGTAAGGTGGTAAATGTATTTGTTAAGTAAATTAAAAAAAAATTATTTAGAATAAATATTAGTAGAATTATAGAATAATCACTTTTTGTTAAAAAACGATGCTTTTTTTTCGAAATTTTTGCTTTTTCAAATAAAATATTGAAATGTAATTTATTCTAAGATTTTACTTTTTACATCTTTACTATAATTTCGCCCTATGGGTAAAGTGTAAGAAAGTATTTGGATACGGTTCCCTTCTATGGATTTTACCTTGTCTATAGCAATGGTGTATGATTTATGAATTCTTACAAATCGGTCTAAAGGTAATTCCTCGGATAAAGAAGTTAATGATTTGTGCGTAATATAGGTTTTGTCAATAGTCACGACCTTAATGTATTCTTTCATTCCTTCGATAAACAGAATTTCATCGATCGTTATTTTTACCATTTTTTTATCTACTTTGATAAAAATATGGGGTTCGATTCGATGCATCTCAGTTTTAATATTATTCTTTAAATTGATTTCGGTTGAAATCCTATTGACGCATTTAATAAATCGGGGTAATGGGATTGGCTTTACTAAATAGTCTAAAACGTCTAATTCATAGCTTTCAGCAGCAAATTCCCTAAAGGCAGTGGTGATTACAATTTTAGTTTTGTACTCTATTAATCGGATCAATTCAAAACCAGTCATCATAGGCAAATTGATATCTAGAAATACGGCATCAACACTATTGTTATTGATAAACTCCAGTGCTTCCAGTGCATTACTAAACGTGCCAATAATTTCAAAATCTGCAAAATTGGTAAAATAATTCTGAAGGACTTTTATAGCTAATAGTTCATCATCTACTAAAACACATTTAATCTTCATTATGAATAGGTATTTGTAAACGGATGATATAATAATTGAACTTTAATTTATGTTCGAAAGTGTATTGGTTTTTGAAAATCAATTTCAATCGCTTTTTAATGTTTGTTAAACCGATACCATTTTTGGTATTTGTACGCCGTGAAAGTACGAAATTATTCAGAATTTCAAAACTGAGCATAGTTCCATAAATGACTTTACAATTAATCTTTATTCTAAGATTCTCATTATTTAATCCACCATGTTTAAAGGCATTTTCTACAAGAGATATAAAAAGTAAAGAAGGAACTTTAATGGCATCAATATTAGAATCTATAATTCAATTATAGACCGATTCTCTTTTATGGCTCTATTTCGTTCCCTTTCCCTAAGCCTGATTAAAGTTAAATATACCTAAGATGTTATAACAAGCACATAAATTTAACAAATGCACATAGTTACCCAAAACCAAAAATGGTTTTAAAGTCTGATATCGAATTTTATTTTTTTACTCACTTTTTTACTTAATAGTTTATACATTAAAATAGTGGTTATTAATTTTTTTACAACTTTAGTCAATTTGATACTAAAAACACCTTTTAAAATAAAAAAACAGAAAACAGGTAAAAAAGCTCATCAATTATTTGTTTGAAAAACGCATTGTTGACAAAAATATGTCGTTGGTTTAAAATAAAGAACTGTTGGTATAAATTATTTTTTTTAGAATCTTCTTAAAGATAAATTTGCACCAGAATCAGTAGAAACTTTGTATAATCGGGAAAAGATGAAAATGCTATGGGTACTAAACTAGGAGGAGTTGATACTGGAGGAACTAGACTTTGGTGGGATACTATAGGACCTAACTTCAAAAAAATAAATAAAAAGAATGAAATTTAAATGGTATAAGTGATTCACACTACTTATACCATTTTAAAAAAAGCATATCTTTATAAATTAGAATTAAAACAAAATAAAATGAAAAGTGCTTTAGAAATTAAACCCGACATTAGCTATAAAAGTGCCGGTAAATTTGAAGAAACTAGATTTGAAAAAATTCATAACGAAATTTTCAAAAACTCAACAGAAGCCTCTGTAATTGTAGCTCAAGAAATTGCTGAATTTATTAAATCCAAACAAGAGAAAAATAAATCTTGTGTTCTTGGTTTAGCTACTGGATCTTCACCTATAAAAGTATATGAGGAACTAGTTAGAATGCATAAAGAAGAAGGACTTAGTTTTAGTAATGTAATCACTTTTAATTTGGATGAATATTATCCAATGACTAAAGAAAACAATCAGAGCTACCATTATTTTATGCATCAGCATCTTTTTAATCATATAGATATTAAGCCTGAAAATATTCATATTCCAGACGGAACAGTAGCCATTGAAGAGTTGAATCAATATTGTATTGATTATGAGATGAATATTAAAAATGCAGGTGGACTAGATTTTCAGCTATTAGGAATTGGTCGTACAGGTCACGTAGGCTTTAATGAGCCGGGGTCTCACATCAATTCAGGAACTCGAATAATTACTTTGGATCATATTACAAGAGTAGATGCTTCCTCAGATTTTAATGGTATTGACAATGTTCCTAAAAGAGCAATTACCATGGGAGTTTCAACTATTCTAAGATCTAAAAGGATTGTGTTAATGGCTTGGGGCCAAAATAAAGCCGATATTATAAAGAGAACCATTCAAGGAGATATCAGCTCTGAAGTTCCGGCTACATTTTTGCAAAATCATGCTAATGCAACTTTCGTTTTAGACCAATCGGCAGCTTCAGAATTAACCCGTTTTAAAACACCTTGGTTGGTTGGAGAATGCATTTGGACTCAAGAATTAAAAAGTAAAGCAATTGTTTGGTTATGCCAAAAAACTGACCAATCTATTTTAAAACTAACCGACAGGGATTACAACAATAATGGAATGTCTGATCTTTTGGCTCAAGAAGGTTCAGCTTACGATTTGAACATAAACATGTTCAATGTGTTGCAACATACCATAACGGGATGGCCGGGGGGAAAGCCCAATACGGATGATAAGTATAGACCAGAAAGGGCTACTCCAGCGAAAAAGAGAGTAATTCTTTTCAGCCCACATCCAGATGATGATGTGATTTCTATGGGAGGAACTTTTTCAAAATTAATAAAACAAGGACATGATGTTCATGTAGTGTATCAAACTTCTGGGAACATAGCCGTTACTGATGACGAAGCATTAAAATTTGCCGAAGTTTGCAACGATTTTGTAGGTACTGATGAAACTAAAATTAATTTCAAGGAGGTTATCGATCTTTTAAATAATAAAAATGAAAACCAAATTGACTCTCTTGAAGTTAGAAAATTAAAAGGACTTATTAGACGCCGTGAATCCTACGCAGCTACACGATACATTGGATTGAAAGATGAAAACATTCATTTTTTGGATATGCCTTTTTATGAAACCGGACAAGTAAAGAAAAATCCAGTAGGAGAAAAAGATGTAGCTTTAGTTGCGGCTATTATTGCCAAAATAAAACCGCATCAAGTTTTTGCAGCAGGAGATTTAGCAGATCCACATGGGACTCATGAAGTTTGTCTGAATGCAATTTTTGCTGCAATGAAACAATTGAAGCCAGAGCAATACATGAGTGATTGTTGGTTGTGGCTGTACAGAGGTGCTTGGCATGAATGGGACATCCACGAAATAGATATGGCAGTTCCTTTAAGTCCTGATGAGGTTTTATTAAAAAGACATGCCATTTTATACCATCAATCTCAAAAAGACAGAGTGATGTTTCAAGGAAACGACTCCAGAGAATTTTGGGTAAGAGCTGAAGACCGTAATAAGAATACTGCAAAATTGTATGATAATTTAGGTCTTGCCGAATATGAAGCGATTGAAGCTTTTAAGCGTTTTAACTATTAAAATTTATGAAATACATTTTGATTCTATTATTTTTTGCTTTTGCAACGAATGCCCAAATACAAAAAGAACAGTTAGATCTTATGCCGTGGCCACAAAATATAAATTTGACCGCTGGTACTTTTGCTTTAAGCAAAAGTTTTAAAGTAAATATTACCGGAAAACCAAATCCTAGAATTTTTATAGGAGCAACCCGCTTTTTAAGAAGATTGGACGGCAGAACAGGATTGTTCCTGGAGCAAAGTTTTTTGACAAAAGTCAACGAAAGCCCAGAAGCAGAATTGCAAATTAATTGTGTTCGCAACGGGAAAATAGAAATAAATGAAGATGAAAGTTATAAACTAATTATTGCCTCCAATAAAATAACGATCAATGCCACGTCCGATTTAGGTGCGTTACATGGTTTGGAAACGCTGTTGCAATTACTGCACAATAACAGCACTTCATATTATTTTCCTACGGTTGAGATTACAGATTCTCCAAGATTTACCTGGAGAGGATTAATGATTGACGGGGCGCGAAATTTTCAGCCGGTGGATGTTATCAAAAGAAATCTTGACGCCATGGCTGCGATGAAAATGAATGTTTTTCATTGGCATTTAGCAGATGATCAAGGATGGAGAATTGAAATGAAAAAACATCCGAAATTGACTGAATTGGCTTCAGATGGGAGTTACTATACTCAGGAAGAAATTAAAAACATTGTAAAATATGCTGATGAAAGAGGGATTTTAGTTATTCCTGAAATAGATGTGCCAGGGCATGCTTCGGCATTGCTTACCGCTTATCCTGAAGTAGGAAGTAAAGTGAGTGATGGAAAAGTTACTTATGAAGTGCAAAGAAATTCAGGAATTTTTAATGCAACATTGGATCCTTCAAATCCAAAAACCTATCAATTGCTAAGCGAAATTTTTGACGAAGTTTGCCTTTTATTTCCGGGAGCTTATTTTCATATTGGCGGTGATGAAAATAATGGTAAAGAGTGGAATGCAAACCCTAAAATACAGGAATTCAAGAAGAAATACAACTTGGCTAATAATCATGATTTGCAAACCTATTTTAACATGAAGTTGATTCCAATGTTGAAAAAGCACAACAAAAAAATGATGGGCTGGGAAGAAATAATGACCGAAAACATGTCTAAAGATGCCATAATTCATGCCTGGAGAGGAACGAATCAAGGTATTTCTTCTGATGGTTCGTTAATAAAAGCAGCAAAAAATGGGTTTAAAACAGTTTTGTCCAATGGCTATTATATTGATTTAATGCTTGGTGTAGAGAAACATTATTTGAATGACCCGATACCTAAAAACAGTATTCTGACTCCGGAAGAAAAAGCCAGAATATTGGGAGGCGAAGCAGCAATGTGGAGCGAACTCGTAACGCCTTTAAACATAGATTCAAGGATTTGGCCTCGAACAGCTGCTATTGCGGAACGATTGTGGTCTAATGAAAATATTACTGACATGAATAGCTTACACAAAAGATTGAAAACGATTTCATTTAGATTAGAAGAACTTGGAATTACACATCTAAGAAACAAAGAAGTGATTTTGAGGAACATTAGTAACAATCAAAAAACTGCGGCACTGAATGATTTTTCGAATGTTTGTGAGCCACTGAAAAATTATAAACGTAATGGTGGAGGGAAAAAATACCGCATGCATTCTCCGTTGACCTTATTTGCCGATGCCTGTACTGCTGATGCATTAGATGTTTTTGATTTTGATACTGCCGTAAACAATTATTTAGAAAATAAAAGTCAAGAAAATCAAACTTTGGTGACCAATTTTTTCAAAAAATGGATTAATATGAATAGTGATTTAATTGGTTTAAGTGCAAATGCTCCACTGGTGCAACCGCTTTTACCATTGTCTAAAAGTTTAAGTGATTTATCCCAACAGCTTTTACTTAAAATTGATAAAAAACAAACGATAAATCCAACGGTATTAAATGATTTATTAGAACAATGTAATTCTAGAAGTCCTGCTGATGTAGAATTAGCCGTGTATGATAATTTAAAAAAGTTGCTGTAACTAAATAGAAGTGCCTTTCTAATTTGATTATCGGTTTGTTTTAAAGAAGATTAATATTATAATCCTGACACTATTTTGTCAGGATTTTTTTTGATTATCCTTTTAATGTAGAACAAAATACAACCTATGAAAATGTGTTTTTTTCGAATTAAGGAAATCAGTATTTTTTTTCGTATTTTTGCAAAAATTTTATAAAAAAAATATTCATGTTAACAGTTAATAATTTATCAGTTCAGTTTGGCAAACGAATTTTGTTTGACGAAGTAAATACGACCTTCACACACGGTAATATATACGGAGTTATTGGAGCCAACGGTGCTGGAAAATCTACTTTTCTTAAAATAATTGCCGGTGAAATGGATCCTACATCGGGACATATTCATTTGGAACCAGGAAAACGTATGTCGGTTTTGAACCAAAACCATAATATGTTTGATGAGAGTACCGTTCTAGAGACCGTGATGATGGGAAATAAAACATTGTATGCCATCAAAAAAGAAATGGATGCTTTGTATTTAGATTATGACGATAAAAATGCAGATAGAATAGGAGAGTTGCAAGTGCAATTTGAGGAAATGAATGGATGGAATGCCGATTCTGATGCTGCATCGATGTTGTCAAACCTTGGTATTACAGAAGAATATCATTATACTTTAATGGGAGATTTGGAAGGGAAGATAAAAGTTCGTGTCCTTTTGGCACAAGCGCTTTTTGGAAATCCGGATTTGCTTATTATGGATGAGCCTACCAATGATTTGGATTTTGAAACCATAGCGTGGTTAGAGAATTTCTTGGCAAATTATGAAAATACAGTAATTGTAGTTTCTCACGACAGACACTTTTTAGATTCAGTTTGTACACATATATCGGATATTGATTTCAGTAAAATAAATCATTATTCAGGAAATTATACTTTTTGGTATGAATCAAGCCAATTAGCCGCAAAACAACGCGCACAACAAAATAAAAAAGCTGAAGAAAAGAAACAAGAATTAGAAGAATTTATTCGTCGTTTTAGTGCGAATGTGGCCAAATCAAAACAAGCTACTTCTCGTAAAAAAATGATTAGTAAGTTGAATATTTCTGAGATAAAACCATCAAGTCGTCGCTATCCTGCAATTATTTTTGACCAAGAACGTGAAGCAGGAGATCAAATTTTGAACGTACAAAATCTAAGTGCTTCAATAGATGGGGATGTCTTATTTAAAGGAGTTGATTTGAATATGGCGAAAGGCGACAAAATCGTTCTTTTCTCAAAAGATTCCCGTGCAACAACCGCTTTCTATGAAATTTTAAACGGAAATAAAAAAGCGGATTCTGGAACTTATGACTGGGGAGTTACCACGAACCAAGCCTATTTACCAGTAGAAAACCATTCGTTTTTTGAGAGTGATTATTCACTTGTGGATTGGTTGCGTCAATGGGTAAAAACAGAGGAAGAACGTGATGAGGTTAACATTCGCAGTTTTCTTGGTAAAATGATTTTCTCAGGGGAAGAAGCGTTGAAAACCTGTAGAGTATTATCTGGAGGAGAAAAAGTACGTTGTATGTTGTCTCGAATGATGATGGAAAGAGCGAATGTCTTGATGCTTGATGAACCAACGAATCACTTAGATTTAGAGTCCATTACGGCCTTTAATAATTCCTTGAAAAACTTCAAAGGATCTGTGATTTTTACCACTCATGATCATGAATTCTCTCAAACGGTTGCCAATAGAGTTATTGAATTGACTCCAAATGGAGCGATTGACCGTTACATGACATTTGATGATTATCTGGATGATGAAAAAGTACAGGAATTAAGAACTAAGATGTACACTGTATAAATAGTATAATTTAAGAACAAAAAATATCCCGCAATTGCGGGATATTTTTTGTTTAATTGGGAATTCTTATAATTTTCATCTACTTCTTTCCAGAGATTTTACTAATGATAAAAATTATTATTGCAACAACTATAACAACTATAAATATACCAACACCAACTCCGGCTTTGAATATACCTTCTATTACTGAACAGCTTGTAAATGAAATTAACACTATAAAAAGCATCAATAATCTTGTTATTTCTTTTTTCATGATTTTAGATTTTTAAAAGTTTATGTTAAAATATAAAGATACAGAATCTTAATAGTCAATTGTTATATAATTTTTGCGGTTTTTTGTGAAATTTTTAATTATTTTTATTGGAATCCAATTTAAAATAGGCTTAATAATTATTGACAGGGGATTGTGTTTTTATAATTGAATTACCCATTGATTTCTATCTTTTTGTACTGAGTGTTTAAAGTTAATAAACAACGGCTGTTAAAATCTATTTGGTATAAAGCAATATGGATTTCATAGTAAATAATAAATGCAACTATTTTCTTGCTTTATAATTATAAAATCATAAATTCGAATTTGTATATTTGCAAAACCAAACAACACACTTTAACATGAGTCAAAAAGTATTACTTACTGCAAAAGAAGTTACTATCATATTACATCGTTTGGCCTGTCAGTTAATTGAAAAGCATTTAGATTTTTCAGATACTATTTTGGTGGGGATTCAACCAAGAGGCGTTTTTTTAGCGGAACGTTTGAAAGAAATATTAGAAAAAGAATACCAAACTCCTGAAATTCAATTGGGTTATCTGGATATTACCTTTTTTAGAGATGATTTTCGTAGAACGGATAAACCATTAGAAGCTAATAAAACCAAGATTAATTTTATTGTTGAAAATAAAAAAGTCATTTTCATTGACGATGTTTTATTTACGGGTCGAAGTATTCGATCTGCTTTGACTGCCATTCAATCTTTTGGAAGACCTTCAGAAATAGAACTACTGGTTTTAATAGACAGACGTTTCAGCCGTAATTTACCCATTCAACCAGATTATAGGGGAAGACAGGTAGATGCCATAAATAACGAAAAAGTGAAAGTGAGTTGGAAAGAAAATGATGGTGAAGATGGGGTGTATTTAATTACCAGTTAGGCACTATTTTATTTAGAAATCTAACTATTAAAAAACTAATAATCGTAAAAAGAAATGAAAGAATTAAGCGTAAATCATTTATTAGGCATAAAGTACATCAACAAAAATGATATTGACCTAATTTTTGAAACAGCCGATCATTTTAAAGAAGTCATCAACCGACCAATTAAGAAAGTACCTTCTTTACGAGATATTACCATTGCCAATATTTTCTTCGAAAACAGTACAAGAACTAAACTCTCTTTTGAATTAGCGCAAAAACGTTTATCCGCCGATGTGATTAGTTTTTCGGCGGCACAATCTTCAGTGAAAAAAGGAGAAACATTAATAGATACTGTAAATAACATACTTTCGATGAAAGTGGATATGGTGGTGATGCGACATGCCAATCCTGGTGCAGCTTATTTTTTATCCAAAAACGTAAAAGCCAGTATCGTAAATGCAGGTGACGGAGCACATGAACACCCTACGCAAGCTTTATTAGACAGTTATTCAATTAGAGAAAAATTAGGAGAAGTGGCAGGAAAAAAAGTAGTCATAGTAGGTGATGTATTGCATTCCAGAGTAGCATTGTCAAATATTTATGCTTTACAAATGCAGGGAGCGGAGGTAAAAGTTTGCGGACCTAAAACCCTTATTCCAAGACATATTGAATCACTTGGTGTAACTGTGGAATCTAATTTGAGAAAAGCACTTGAATGGTGCGATGTGGCAAATATGTTACGGGTGCAAAACGAAAGAATGGATGTGAATTATTTTCCATCGACAAGAGAATACGCACAGCAATATGGAGTTGATAAAACGTTGTTAGATTCACTGAATAAAGAAATCATAATCATGCATCCGGGACCTATCAATCGTGGTGTCGAAATTACCAGTGAAGTTGCTGATTCGCATCAGTCTGTGATTTTGAACCAAGTAGAAAATGGTGTAGCGATTAGAATGGCAGTTATTTATCTTTTGGCTTCAAAAATTCAGTAATTTCAAATAAAAACTTAGTAACTTAGCTACTTAGTAACCTGTCTGCCGTTACGCAGCTTCTGAAACTTAAAAAAATGAAAGTAGATCAAAAAGGCCACACAATTACAATTAAAGATACACAAGGTGATTTTACTTCTTTTTTAATGAAGGTAACGCATCAATACAAAACATTTGAAAAACATAACTTGATTATTGATCTTTTACTTTACAAAGATTTATCTACAGACAGTATAAAGTTATTTTTGCCATTATCAAAACAACATAAAAAAGGGAAAAAGTCATTTGTTATTGTCACTTCAGATTTTGATTATAATGCAGTTCCTGCTAAATTAACGGTCGTTCCTTCCTTGTTAGAAGCGCATGATATAATTGAAATGGAAGAGATTGAAAGAGAATTAGGTTTTTAAATTAGTGTATTCGGTTATTTGTTTAACCGTTTAATTGATTTAACCCAATACGCAATAACCGATTAAACGGTTAAACAAATAACCGAATACACAGAAACTTGAAATTAACAATACTTGGTTGCTATGCCGCAACGCCTCGAACTTTTACCAATCCTACCTCACAGATTTTAGAAATAAAAAACAGACTTTTTCTGATTGATTGCGGTGAGGGAACCCAAGTGCAATTACGCAAAAACAAAATTAGGTTTTCTAAGATAAATCATATTTTTATTTCGCATTTGCATGGGGATCATTTTTTTGGATTAGTGGGCTTAGTCTCAACTTTTACTTTACTTAACAGAGTCACTGAATTACATATTTATGGACCTAAAGGGATTCAAGAAATCATTAAGTTACAATTGCGATTGTCAAATTCTTGGACTAATTACGGATTGTTTTTTCATGAATTGGAATCTCTTGAAAGTGAAGTAATCTTTGAAGATGAAAAGGTTTTGGTGAAAACCATTCCATTAAAGCATCGTGTTTATACCAATGGTTTTTTATTCCAAGAAAAAATAGGGGAGCGGAAACTAAATTTAGATGCTGTTCAAAATTATGAAATTGATACTTGTTATTATCAGAAAATAAAAAACGGCAAGGACATCACTCTTGAAGATGGTAGAGTCATTGTAAACGACAAATTAACATTCGATCCTGTTCCAGCAAAAAAATATGCTTTTTGTTCTGATACTGCTTATAATGAATCCATTCTTCCGATTATTGAAAATGTAGATGTATTATACCACGAATCTACTTTTTTGCAATCAGAAGAAAATCTGGCAAAAAAAACATTGCACTCCACTGCAAAAGAAGCTGCAATGATTGCTTTGAAATCTAATGTGAAGCAATTAATTTTAGGGCATTATTCTACAAGATATCAAAGTATCGAACTATTTAAGGAAGAAGCCGAAACAATTTTTCCGGAAGTGCTTTTAGCCGATGATGGAAAAAGTTTTGATTTTTAAATAAAGACAATTTATCTGTTGCACTATAAAATTGATACTGTATTTTTAAGATTATTCTATTTCGAATAATCTTAAAATCAAACAATCTTAAAATTAAAAAATGAGCGATTTAAGCAATTACCGGAAATCCTACGAAAAGAGTGAGTTATCAGAATCTAATATTCCAGAAGATCCAATAAACCTATTTAATAGATGGTTTCATGAAGCAGAAGATTTTGGCACTAATGAAGAAGTTAATGCCATGACCGTCTCTACAATTGGTTTAGATGGCTTCCCAAAGTCCAGAGTTGTTTTATTAAAAAAATTCAATGAGGAGGGATTTACTTTTTATACCAATTATAATTCGGAAAAAGGGAAGGCTATTGCCAATAACCCTAAAGTATGTCTTTCTTTTTTTTGGCACACAATGGAACGCCAGGTTATTATAAAAGGTATTGCCCAGAAAACCACTGGAGCTATTTCAGATAATTATTTTGAATCCAGACCTGATGGAAGTAAGTTGGGAGCGATAGTGTCAAACCAAAGTGAAGTAGTGCCCTCGCGAGAATATTTAGAGGAAAATCTAAAACAATTAGAAAAAGATTTTGATAGTATGGTTATTCCAAGACCGGAGCATTGGGGAGGATTTTTGGTTACTCCTTTAGAAGTTGAATTTTGGCAAGGAAGGCCTAACAGATTGCATGATAGAATTAGGTATATAAGTCAAGAAGATTTTTCTTGGAAAATTGATCGATTATCTCCATAATGTAAGAATAATACCTATTTAAAAATATTTATGATGTAGTTCGTCGATTTTATTTGGTAGTTTAACGATAAAATGTGTAGTTTTAAATATAATTAAAGCACATATTTGTTAATACATTAAAGAAGTTTGCCCCACAATCTCCTTTAAACTTAAACTACTATTATTATGAAATCAAAATTACTCTATACAATATTGCTCGTTACTGTAGTATTTACTTTCAATTCCTGTTCTTCTGATAGTTCTGAAGAATCAACAACTGCTGTGACAACTCAAAAGGTAGTTGATTATTCTTATAATACTTCTGAAATAGAAACTATGAATTTAATAAATACCTACAGAGTTAGTGTAGGATTAAATCCTTTAGAAAAAATCAATCATATGTCTCATAAGTCAGAAGAGCATGACTATTATATGATTACTAATAATGTAGTTAATCATAATGATTTTGTTGCTCGTTCTGAAAATATAATCAAAGTTTTAGGTGCTAAAACTGTAAGCGAAAATATCGCTTATAATTACAGTACGCCTCAAGCTGCTTTAAATGCTTGGTTAGCTAGTCCTGGACACAAAGAAAATATTGAAGGTAATTTCACTCATTTTGGAATTTCTATAAGAGAGAATCCAGTAACGGGTAAAAAATATTACACAAATATCTTCGCGAAAATATAAGTTAATTTTTTGTTTATTTTTGGTATTAAAAGGCTGTCTTCCCCCCAAAAGACAGCCTTTTTTTGTTTTATAGATTTTATGACTTAGATAGCTCCTTTAATTAAAGGTCAGTTTACAATTACAATACCCAAAGGCTATTTTTAAATATTAGGTTGATCAGGTTTACAGTTCTGGTTGGCAGAAAATATTGAAGGCTAATTTACTCATTTTAGTATCTCAATCTCAAAGGTTCCTGTGGTCTGTAAAAAATGGCCTGCCAATATCTTTGTAAAAATATAAGCTACTATTTTGTTTGATTATTATAATTGAAAAGGTTCTCTTCTGTCCAAAAGGTAACCTTTTCTGTTTTTGTTAGAGATTGGATTGCTGAGGGTAAATTCTTTAAAATGGTAAACTTTTAATTTCGAAGAGGTATAATATATGTATGCCTAATTTTTGGTAAGAAAATTAATAAAAATAGAATTTTTTATCAGAATGTAATAAAAGAGTGTTTTTTTTAGAATATTGTTATCTTTTTTTAAATAACTTGATTTTTAAAGTGTTATATATACATTTACAAACGGTCAAACTATAACGATTGAAATAATTCTAAATGTATAGTTTACAACTTGTTAATTTAATCCTTAATTCAATATGAAATCAGTATTATTTCGTGCTTTATTTCTCATTTTTACATTTTTTGCAATATCTTCTTGTTCTTCAGATAATTCTGAATTACCAACATCAAATGCAGCTTTATCTCAAAAGATAGTCGATTATACTTATAACACTTCTGAAATCGAAACTTTGAATTTGATAAACACTTATAGAGTTAGCATTGGGTTAACTTCTTTGGCGAAAATTAATTATATCTCTCTGAAGTCAGAAGAGCATGATAATTACATGATTATCAATAATGTGGTTGATCATAATAATTTTATACTTCGTTCTGAAAATATTATGAATGTTCTAGGTGCTAAATACGTAAGTGAGAATATTGCTTATAATTATAATTCTTCTCAGTCTGTTTTAAATGCTTGGTTAGCAAGTCCTGAACATAAGAAAAATATTGAAGGTAATTTTACTCATTTTGGTATTGCAATTAGAGTGGATCCGGCTACAGGTAAAAAATATTATACCAATATTTTTGCAAAAATATAAATGATTTTTGATATATATTATCATAAAGGCTGCCTCAGGCAGCCTTTATGATAATATATAACTCTTTGATTATAATCTAAAACCGTTTTTATAAGGCCGTAATTATAAATTCGCTGCGTCTGTTGAATTGATGTTCATCCTCTGTACATTCCACATTATCAGCGCATTTGTTTACCAGCTGTGTCTCTCCGTATCCTTTACCAATTAATCTACTGGAATCAACTCCATTTTTGATTAACCAGTTTATAGTAGCTTTAGCTCTTCTATCTGATAACGCTTCATTGTATTCGAAAGTTCCACGACTATCTGTATGGGAGCGAATATCAAGTTTCATGCTAGGGTATTGATTTAGTACATCTAATATTTTTTCTAAATCTATTGCAGCTTCTACTCTAATATTAGATTTATCAAAGTCGAAGTAGATCATTTTAATGCCAAAACATTTTCCTAAATCATCACCAACGGTTACTTTACATTTTGATTTTTCCAATGCGATTGGTAAATATGTTTTTCCTTTCTCTGCTGCAATAGTAATCTTTTGTTCTTTAGTGGTATATTCTGGTTTTTCAGCTCTTATATTATAAGTTTTTCCACATTCGACGGTAAAAGAATAATTGCCTTTATCATCAGAATTGGTAGTATTTATCAAATTAAATTGGCTGTCGTGTAAAGTGATTTTAGCATTTGGCAGTAATTCTTTGGTAGTTATGTCCGTTATTTCACCATATAATTCCTGTTCGCAAATTAGCCTTCTCGTTTCTAAAAATTTATAAATATCATCATAACCCTGACCACCATCTCGATTGGAGCTAAAAAATCCTCTTCTTGATTTTGTATCAATTAAATAAGCAAAATCATCCTTAGGCGAGTTAACATCAGCTCCCACATTTTGGACTTCACTGAAAGTGTTGTCTTTGTTTATTTTGGATACAAAAACATCTAATCCTCCTAAACCAGGATGCCCGTCTGAGGCAAAATAAAGTTCATTTTCATCATTTACAAATGGAAAGGTTTCTCTTCCTTCAGTATTGATTGTATTTCCTAAGTTTTCAGGAGTACCAAAACTGCCGTCGTCATTTATTTTTACTTTAAATAAATCTGATTGGCCTATAGTTCCCGGCATATCAGAAGAAAAATATAATGTCTTCCCATCAGGACTTAAAGTGGGATGGGCCGTACTATAATTATCACTGTCAAAAGGCAGTTCAGTTACATTTGCCCATTTGTCATTTTCTAAACTGGCTTTGTAAATTTTTATTAAAGTAATATCATTTCCATCTTTTCCTTTTTTGCCATCCAGATAGTTGTTTCGAGTAAAATACATTGTTTTTCCATCATTCGTAAAAGTAGGAGTAGATTCATGAAACTTCGAATTTATACTTTTATCAAACTTTTTAGTGGCGCTTGGAGTCATTTTATCTCCTAAATCTGCAGTATACAAATTTGTAAAATATTGATTGGTCCAAGCATGCTTTCTGTGTCCTAAACTTCCAGTATCTCTTGCAGAAGCAAATACAATTTTATTCAAATATACAGCGGTTCCGTAATCAGAGTATTTCGAATTAATACCTGCATTTTCCACCTGATATCTACCTGAATTAGCTTTTATGGCTTCTAAATAATGGGTGTTTTTTTTGAAAAGCTTTCCTCGAATATCGTTTCCAGATTTTTGATTGAATAGTTCCAACATTTCATTGGCTTTATCATTTTCGCCAATGGATCTTAAAGACTGGGCATAACGATAGTAATATTCCGGTTCTAGATTGGTAGTGTCCATGACAAATAATTCACCATACCATTTGGCAGCTTTGTCCAGCTCTGCGTTAAAGTAATAGGCATTCCCCAATTTTTTAAACAGGTCTGCAGATTTATACCCTTTTTCAGCAACCCTTTCGTAGGTTTTTATGGCATCTACATAGGCGTAGTTGTCATATTTTTTATCAGCTGCAACTACTCTTGCTTTTTGGGAATAAATGTTAAAAGAAAAAACACTTACTATTGTTATGTAAAGGAGTATAATATTTTTCATAATAATTGTTTTTAGAAGAATTTTAGAGTTATGATTTTATCGTTGTTTTCGAATTTTTATTTCTGCTATCGCCTCCGATTTTTGTTTTAATTTCAAGAGTATTTCATTGGCTGTATCATTTTGCCCAATATATTTCAAAGACATAGCATATTGATAATAATATTCAGGTTCTAAATCCTTGGAATTCATGGCAAATAATTCACAATACCATTTAGCGGCTTTGTCTAAATCTGCATTCTGGTAATATGAATCCCCTAGTTTTTTAAATAAATCTACTGATTTATATCCTTTTTCTGCGACCCTTTCGTAGGTTTTTATAACATCTACATAGGCATATTTATCATTTATTTTATCGGTCACATATAATTTTGAATTTTGAGCATGTCCTTTAAAAGAAAAAACACTCATTATTGTTATAAAGAATATATATATTTTCATAAACTTATTTTTAGAAGAATCTAGGAGTCGTAATTTTGTTGTTATTTTTGAATAATTCATAGCGCAAGAAAATTTCATGCGAACCGGAATTATAATTGTCTAAATTAGTCGTTTCATGATCATATCCATATCCGATATACAAACCCTCAGAAACCTGAAATCCAACCATGGCACTCAATGCTGCACTCCATCTATAGGCAACTCCTACCACGAATTTGTCATTAAACATAAAATTTCCTGACACATCGAATTGAAGAGGAGCACCTTTAACCATTTTGGTGAGAACTGCGGGTTTAAATTTAATATAATTATTTAAATCAAATACATAACCAGCAATCAAGTAGTAATTAATTTGTTCTTTAAAAATAGCTACTTCATTATCATCATAACGATTGGTTTCTATAAAGTTAGGAACAGAGAATCCAATATAAGACTTGTTAGAATGCCAATAGATACCAGCACCAATATTTGGAGAAAATTTGTTATTATAATCATGTAAGCTTGGGTCATCATCCACAGGATTTAATCTGGTTACATCCAAATCGAAAAGATTAGCCGTTGCTTTAATTCCAAATGAAAGTTTAAAAGTTTCCGATGTAGGAACCGTGTAAGATAAATCAGCTGAGATGGTATTCTCATGAGTAGGACCAATTTTATCATTTATAATTGATACCCCTAATCCTAAATTATTTCCGTTGAGAGGAGTATTGATAGATACCGCATTAGTCACTGGAGCCCCATCTAATCCTACCCATTGCGTACGATGTAAGGCAAAAATACTTAAGGCACCTCTAGATCCAGCATATGCGGGATTAATATTGATTGTGTTGTACATGTATTGCGTAAATTGAGCATCTTGTTGAGCAAAACTTACAATGGCTGTAAACATCAAAACGAAAGAAAATAATTTTGTTTTCATAGCAGCTGTTTATTTTAAATTACCTATCAAACTGATTTATAGTATTTTGTGAGCTCAGTTGATAAATTGAATAAGAGTTTGTCAGTCAGTAAAAATAAGGCTAAAAATATTGCTTTTATTAAACCTGAGGACGCTGTAGTCCCCAGGGATTTAAATTTAAATTATTTAGTAAGGTATAAATATCCGTCTTTCTTATTGGCTTGAACACCACCATTACCATCAATAAAAGTATAATTCAAGATATAGAAATAGGTACCGGATGGTAAACCAGAGAATTGGCTGATAGTTGTTCTACCTTCGGATATACCTTTGAACACGTTACTGGTATTATTATAGCCTTTAGTTTCAAATACTAATACTCCCCAGCGATTGTAAATTTCAACTGTATTATCTGGATAACACAATACATCATCAATATTGTCGATTATAAAATTTTCATTAATTCCATCTCCATTTGGAGAGAAAGCGTTATGAATTAATATAGTTCCACATCCTAAGACAATACTGGCTTCAACAACTTCTTCATCTGAATCACTTATTGGTACTTCATTTGGTGTGAACCCATTTGCATGGGCAACATTGGTTACAGAACCATTTACTCTATCCTCTTGGGTTACTGTATAATTTTCAGTAAATGTCTGAGTACCACCTGGAGCTAATGTTTGAATAGTAGTATTCAATCCAGTTAATGGATCAGTTACAACTATTGAATATAGAGTGATATTACCGGTGTTTTTTACTTGAATCGTATAATTGATAATGTCTCCCACAGAACTATAATTCTCACTATTGGAAGTTTTAATTACTTCTAAGCCTGGATTTTGAGTAAGTGGCGTAACGGTTGGTGTATTGTTTGTAATCGTTGTGCCTGAAATATCAGTTACATCATTTCCTTTTGGATTTTTGCCAGAAACCAAAGCTGAGTTGGTTACTTTACCGGCATCAATATCGGCTTGAGTAATGGTATAAATACCCGTCACTGAATTATTTGAAGCACCTGATGCTAAAGTGGCTATTGGACTTCCATTTAGTATCAATCCAACCAATGGGTCAGTAATAACGATATTGGATGCTATCACATTACCGGTATTGGTTACCGTAAAAGTATAGTTTATTTTTTCGCCAACTTGAGGGAAACCATCATTATTTGTATCACTAAAGATACCTGTTTTGACTAATGCAATACTAGCTGTCTGAGGGAGTAGTGTTACGGTTGGAGTATTGTTTTGAACCGTTGTACCAGAAATATCAGTCACATCAGTTCCCTTAGGATCTTTCCCAGAAGCCAAAGCAGAGTTGGTTACTTTCCCAGCATCAATATCGGCTTGAGTAATGGTATAAACTCCAGTCACGGAACTGTTAATTGCTGTAGGGGCTAAAGTAGCAATTGGGCTATTACTTATTATCAAACCAACCAACGGATCTGTGATAACGATATTGGTCACAGTTACATTACCAGTATTGGTTACGGTGAAAGTGTAGTTTATTTTTTCACCAGTTTGAGCGAAACCGTCATTGTTAGTATCATTAAAGGTACCTATTTTTACTAAGGCTATACTAGGTGTCTGTGTTAACGGAGTTATTGTGCAATCCGGACATTCAGGGTTAACAGGACAAGAAGTACACGGTGTAGGATCAGACGAAGTATCCGTTACATTCGTACCAGATGGAGGAGTACCGGTAGCTATCGCTAAGTTGTATACAAAACCGGTATTGATATCCGATTGCGTGATTGTATGAACCGCAGAGAATGTAGTCGAATCAGAAGCGCCAACTGTAAGAGAAGCGATAGGTCCGCCAGTGACTACTGCATTAATATCAGTAACAGTTATATTATTTACTGTCACATTACC